>NZ_JPOE01000005.1:934388-1245851 GCF_000733775.1 Thiomonas sp. FB-Cd
TGATGCTCGTCTCCGCCATGTTGTCGTTCTCTTGGCTTGCGCTGTGAGGCGCCACCCGCGGATCTGCGCCGCGGGTGGCGTCGGGTTTACAGACCGGTCTTGAACTTCGTGTACAGCCGGGTGACCATGCGACGCTCGTCGCTGGAATAGACCTTCGGCGGAATGAGCTTGTTCATCATGGCCTGGTCCAGGAACACGTAGTCGTTGTCCTTCACGCGTGGCAGCACCAGCGGCAGCGACGCGGGAACCGGGTTGGCGTAGTACACCGTGTTGGTATCGGCCGCACAAACCTTGGGTTGCAGACGGTAGTTGATGAACTTGTAGGCGTTGTCAATGTGCTTGGCATCGGCCGGGATGGCCATGGTGTCGATGAAGATCACGGCCCCGTGCGTGGGGGCAAAGACCTTGATGTCCTGCCCGTTCTTGGCTTCCTGGGCGCGATGCGCGGCAATGCCCATGTCACCCGACCAGCCAAGCGCTGCGCAGATCGAGCCGCCGGCTAGGTCGTTGATGTACCCGGATGAGGAGAATTCGCTGACGTCGTTGCGAACCTTCTGCACCATCGCATAGGCCTTCTCGAAATCGGCCGGATTGCTCGTGTTTTGCGGGATGCCGAGATAGTTGAACGCGGCTTCCATGATGTCGCCGCCGGAATCCAGGAAGGAAACGCCGCAGGACTTCAGCTTGTTGGCATAGGTCGGGTTGAACAACAGGTCCCAGGGATTCGCCGGCATCGGCGTGTCACCCAGGGCCTTTTTCACTTTGCCCACGTTGATGCCCACCGTGGTGTAGCCCCACATCCAGGGAATCAGGTATTTGTTGCCCGGATCGACCTGGGCCAGAAGCTTCATCAACTCAGGATTGAGGTTCTTGTAATTCGGGATCTTGGCCTTGTCCAGGGGATGCAGCAGGCCGCCCTTGATGTCGATGGCCGCCCAGTTGGACGACGGCACGACGATGTCGTAGCCGGTGTCGCCCGCCACCATTTTCGCGAACAGCGTTTCATTCGAGTCGAACGTGTCGTAGCGCATCTTGATGCCCGACTCCTTCTCGAAACCAGGCACCGTGGTCGGGGCGATGTAGTCCGACCAGTTATACATGTTGAGCACGTTGTCGGCGGCCGACGCCGGCTGGGCTGTACCCAGGGTCAAGGCAGCGGCACCGATGGCAAAGGCCGAAAGCAGTTTGCCAGCGACGGACGATTTGGGCTTCGCCGTCTTCGAAAGCGGCGGCTGCGAGCAAGGTTTGGTATGCATCAAAACTCCCCTGAGAAGTAGTCAGACTGGTAGAAATGAACCCTTGAAACTATGCAATATTGATGCCAATGTCCGCCATTTTGGAAATGCCCGCAAGGGCCGTAGCAGCGCACTGTCACAGCACGCGTTTATAGCAGCCCGTCCTCGCGCAAACTAGCCAGTGTGTCATCCAGGCTACGACGGATGCGCGCGATCATGAGATCGATCTCCGCATGGGTGATCACCAGTGGTGGCGCGATGATCATCCGCTCTTCCACGGCACGCATGACTACACCGTTTTTGAAGCAGTGGTCACGGCAGCGATACCCCACACCAAGCTCGGCGTCGAAAAGGGTGCGTGTCGTCTTGTCCTTGTAGAGCACCAGGCCTGCGACCATGCCCAATGATTGGGCGTCGCCGACGAGCGGATGGTCGGCAAGCGTGGCGAACTGCTGCTCCAGATACGGCGCCGTATCCGTGGCGACGCGCTCGATCACGCCCTCGCCGCGCAGGGCCTGCACGTTGGCAATGGCGACTGCGCAGCAGGTGGGATGGCCCGAATAGGTGAATCCGTGCGTGAACTCACCGCCCTGCTCGATGAGAACCTTGGCGATACGCTCGCCCACGAGCACGCCGCCAAGCGGAAGGTAGCCCGATGTCACGCCCTTGGCGAAGGTGATCAGGTCAGGCCGCGTGTTGATGTGCGGGTGTTGGCACCCGAACCATTGACCAAGCCGGCCAAAGCCGCAGATGACCTCGTCGGACACCAGCAGGATGCCGTATTGATCACAGATGCGCTGAATTTCGGGCCAGTAACTGGCCGGCGGGATGATCACGCCACCGGCGCCCTGCACGGGCTCGCCGATGAAGGCCGCCACGTTTTCGGGACCCAGTTCGAGGATCTTGGTTTCGAGCCAGCTTGCTGCGCGCACGCCGAAATGCCGTTCGCTCTCGCCCGCATGCCCGTGCTGAAGCTGATAGGGTTGATCGATGTGCGTGATGCCGGGAATGGGCAAGTCGCCTTGCTCGTGCATGCCGCTCATGCCCCCAAGCGAGGCGCCGCCCAGCGTGCTGCCGTGGTAGGCGTTGTGGCGGCTGATGATCGTCTTGCGCTGGGGCTGCCCCATCACATCCCAGTAGCGGCGCACCAGGCGAATGACGGTGTCATTGCCCTCGGAGCCGGAATTGGTGAAAAACACGTGCTCGAACCCCGGGGGCGCCACCTCAGCCAGAAGTGTGGCCAGTTCGGCGGCTGGCGCCGTGGTTGTTTTGAAGAACGCGTTGTAGAACGGCAGCAGCTGCATCTGGTGCGTGGCCGCGTCGACCAAATCCTGCCGACCATACCCGAGGTTGACGCACCAGAGCCCGGACATGCCGTCGATGATCTCGTGGCCCTCGGAGTCCCAGATGCGCACTCCGTCGCCGCGCACGATGACGCGGGCGCCGGCGGCATTGAGGCCCTTGGTGTCCGTAAAGGGGTGCAGATGATGCGCCGCATCTTTTGCGCGCAGCGCGGCCGTGTCAAACGTGGGGATGTCGTTGAGCTTCATGCAAGTCTCCGTGCGGAGGTCTGTCTCGATGTTTTGGTGGTGACGATGGGAACGGGCTTGGACGCGCGCATGCTTGGACGATGCCGACGTCCGCGCGGGGGTTCGCCCCTCACACGTGCAGCAGCAGGTGCTCACGCTCCCAGGGGCTGATGACCTTCATGAACTCGGCGTACTCGCTCATCTTCACGGCCTTGTAGATGCCGCAAAAGCGCTTGCCCAGCACCTGTTCGATTTCCGGCACTTCGTCGAGCATGCGCACCGACTCGGACAGGCTCTGCGGCAGCGGAATGGCATTGGGGCGGTTGTAGGCGTTGCCCTTCATCTCGGCCAGCGGCTCGATCTTGTTGACCAGTCCCAGGTAGCCGCAGGCCAGGCTCGCCGCCAGGGCCACATAAGGGTTGGCATCAGCGCCAATGACGCGGTTTTCCATGCGCCGGTTTTCGGGGTTGGAATTGGGCACGCGAATCCCCACGGTGCGGTTGTCACCACCCCATTCCACGTTGGTCGGCGCGGCCGTATTGGCCACCAGCCGCCGGTACGAGTTGACATAGGGGGCAAAGAGCGCCATCACATGGGGAATGTATTTCTGCAGCCCGCCGATGTAGTGCATGAACGCCTGGGACTCGGTCCCGTCGGGGCTGCTGAAAATGTTCTGGCCTGTCTTGCGGTCCACGATGCTCTGGTGCACATGCATGGCGCTGCCGGGCTCTCCCGCCATCGGCTTGGCCATGAAGGTGGCGAACATGTTGTGGCGCAGCGCGGCCTCGCGCAGGGTGCGCTTGAAGAAGAACACCTTGTCGGCCAAGTCCAGCGGGTTGCCGTGCAGAAAATTGATTTCCATCTGTCCGGCACCGACCTCGTGGATCAGCGTGTCCACGTCGAGGTCCATCGCGTCGCAGTAGTCGTAGATGTCTTCGAACAGCGGATCGAACTCGTTGACCGCGTCGATGCTGTAATGCTGGCGCGACGTTTCAGCCCGTCCCGATCGGCCGATCGGCGGGCGCAAAGGCTGGTCGGGATCCGTATTCTTGTCGACCAGGTAAAACTCCAGCTCAGGCGCCACCACAGGCTCCCAGCCTTTGTCCGTGTACAGCTTGATGACGTTCTTCAGCACCGTGCGCGGCGCGTAATCGACGGGCTCACCGTCCTTGAAATAGCAGTCGTGAATGACCTGCGCGGTGGGGTCGGTCGCCCAGGGCACGAGCCGCACGGTGCTGGGGTCCGGCACCAGATTCATGTCGCGGTCGGTGTCCGCGATCAGCGTGTCGAGCTTCTCGTCCTCCGGCCAGTTGCCGGTCACCGTCAGCCCGATGATGCTTTCGGGAAGACGCATGCCGCGGTCTTCGGTGAACTTGCTCCGCGGCAGGATCTTGCCTCGGGCCACACCGGTGAGGTCGGGCACCAGGCATTCGATCTCGGTGATGCGGCGTTCGTTCAGCCATCGCTCGAGGTCATTGAAGGTCCACTGTTTTCGATTTTCGATATTCATGTTTTGGGGGTCCAGATCGCGTTTCATGGCTGCACCTTGAAGTCTTGGGGCGCACAGTCCGCAGCCGGCGCCTTGGGCTGGCTGCGGGCCTTCAGGCGGCTTTCGGTGCAGGCCCGCGCAAACGCTCCCGGTTTCGGTTGGCATGTTCGCGGCATGCATCGCCAAAGGCGGCGAACAAGGCGCGCGAGACGGGATTGGTGGCAGCCTGCCATTCCGGATGCCACTGCACTCCAAGCAGGAATCCCGGTGCGCTGCGGTGCGTGTAGGCCTCGATCAGTCCGTCGGGCGCATGCGCCTGAGCCAGCAGATCGGGCGCCAGGGTCTTGATCCCCTGGCCGTGCAGGCTGTTGACCTGCCAGGTTGGCGCGCCCACCACGCCTTCGAGCCATCCGCCAGGCACGGCCGCAAGTGCGTGGGCCGGACCATACTGGCCCTCGACCGACAGGGCTTGATCCTCGCGATGATCGGCAAACCCTTGCGTGTGATGCACCTCCTGCAACAAGCTGCCACCGAGGGCCACGTTGATTTCCTGGAAGCCCCGGCAGATGCCGAACACCGGCACGCCGCGCGCGATGGCGGCGCGAATCAGCGGCAGCGTGGTGGCATCGCGCGCCGGATCGGCAGGCGACTGCGGGTTGGCGAGCGCCTCGCCATAGTGGCGCGGCTCCACATTGGACGGCGAACCCGTGAACACCAGGCCATGCACCGTGTCGAGCAACGCGTCGATCGGCAGCTTGTCACCCAGGGCCGGCAGCAGAAGGGGCAGGCAGCCGGACAGGTCGAACACGGGGTCGACGTACTTCTGCGCCACCGCGTAGGTGGCGTGACCGGAGAGGGTTTTCAGATCGGTGGACACAGCCACCACAGGGAGAAGGGCGTTCATGGCGAAGAGTGATCAAAGCGGGATACGGGAACCCATCAGCAGTTGCGCAAAACGGTACCCACCAAGGAAACCGCCACGATGCTTGCCGCAGCCTCAGGGCCGGACGACGAAGCTGGACGCGATGGCGGCAAAACCCTGACGATGCCTAAAAACCTAGGGTTTTCCATGAGTTACAACATATCCACGAGCTAAAGATACGTCATCAATGGTACCTTCGATAGTGCCACTCTAGGCTTTTCTTACAGGGCCAATTAAGCTTGGCTCCCGTTGCACTCCGAAAGGGTTCCCGGCACGACCGCCGTCTCCACCCGACCCATCCATCATGCGCTCCTACGATCTCGCCGAACTGCTGCTGACTGAACTGCACCGCGTGGATAGCCCCCATGCCAATGCGCCGCTCAACCGCCGCCTCTATCACACCATGCGCAGCACCATTTTGGCGGGACATCTCACCGCTGGCGCGCAACTGCCGTCAACCCGCGATCTGGCCCGCGACCTCGACCTGTCGCGCAACACGGTCATGTCAGCCGTGGGGCAACTCGCTGCCGAGGGCTATCTCACGGCCCAGCAGGGCAGCGGCACCTATGTTTCCGACACGCTCCCTGACCAGCGCCCGCTGACGCCAGCGAGCCATGCGCGCAGCCGGCAGGCGGGGGCCGAGAGCACCAACTCACGCGACCTGTCACAACGCGGCAGTCTGCTCACGCAGAGCTCGGGCTCGCAGCAGTTCGAGGTCCAGCCTTTTGCACCCGGCGCCATTGAGTTCACCGATTTTCCGATCCAGCTCTGGCAGAAGCTGCAGGCCAAATACTGGCGAAGCCTCGACCGCGATCTGCTCGACTATGGCCAGGAGGGCGGCTACATGCCGTTGCGCGAGGCCATTGCCCAATACCTCACGCTGTCACGCTCGGTGCGCGTGAAGCCCGAGCAGGTGCTCATCACCTCAGGCACGCAGCAGGCGATCGACCTCACCGCGCGGTTGCTCACCGACCACGGCGACGAGGCGTGGGTGGAAAACCCCTGCTACTGGGGCGCCCGGCGCGCGCTGCAGTCGGCCGGGCTGACGCTGCGCCCGGTGGACGTGGACGCCGAGGGCATTGCACCATCGGCCGCAGACTGGCAACGCAACCCTCGCCTGATCTACGTCACGCCCTCACACCAATATCCGCTGGGCCACGTCATGAGCCTGCAGCGCCGCCGCGCCCTGCTCACGTTTGCCGCCAGCCGCCGCTGCTGGATCTTCGAAGATGATTACGACAGCGAATTCCGTTATACCGGTCGACCGTTCGCCAGCTTGCAGGGGCTGGACGAGCATGCGCAGGTGCTGTACTCCGGCACCTTCTCCAAGATCATGTATCCCGGCATTCGCCTGGGCTATCTGGTGGTCCCGCCTGACCTGCTGGAGGCCTTCAATACCGGCCTGTACGACCTGTACCGGCCGGGGCAACTCATGCTTCAGGCCGCGCTCACCGACTTCATCACCGAGGGACACCTCAACACACTGATCCGCCGCCTGCGCGTGGCCTACCAGGCGCGGCGCGATGAGCTGGCACGCCGCATCCAGCAGTGCCTTGGCGAGCGCGTGAGCATCTCGGGCCAGGATTCCGGACTGCACCTGTGCCTGGTCTTTGACCCTGCGCAACATGTCGACGACGAGGCCATCGCCGAAGCCGCGCAGCAACAGGGCATGACCGTGCGCCCGCTCTCACGCTACTACATCGGCGAGCCGCAGCAGCGCGGGCTCATCATCGGCTACGCCTACGTGCCCACGGAGCGCGTCGTGCCCTGGGCGCGCAAGCTGTGTGAACTGATCCGACAGCGACTGGCCTAAAGCGCTGCGCGCTTCAGGCCCAGAGCGTGCCCGGAGGCGCGCGCCGGCCTGGCGAACCAGGTCTCGCGCAACCGCCCCCCGGCCGGCACAGGCCTCAAGCCGCGTGCGCGACGCCGGCAAGCTGCTCCATGCGCTCCGTGTCCGCGCTGAGCTCGGCTGCCGATCCGTCGTAGACGATCTCCCCCTCGCCCAGGACGTAGGCGCGATCCGCAAGTTGCAGTGCGAGAAAGGCGTTTTGCTCCACAAGCAGGACCGAGATGCCCTCATCCTTCATCCGGCCCACCGTGCGCATGACCTCCTGCACGATGATGGGCGCCAGCCCCTGAGAGGGCTCATCGAGGATCAGCAGCTTGGGGTTGAGCAGCAGGGCGCGCGCAATGGCAAGCATTTCCTGCTCCCCGCCCGACAACCGCCCGCCCTTGCTGGTGCGGCGCTCGTGCAGGCGCGGGAACAGCTTGTACACGGCGTCGATCGTCCAGGGCCCCTTGGTCTCGCGCGCCACGAGCAAATTCTCGTGCACGCTGAGGTGCCCGAAGATCTTGCGCCCTTCGGGCACGTAACCCACGCCCATGCTGGCAACGCGGTAGGGCGATGCGCCCGTCATGTCCTGGCCGAACAGCCGGATACGGCCCTGGCGTGGCGGAGTCAGGCCCATGATCGAGCGCATGGTGGTGGTCTTGCCCGCGCCGTTGCGCCCGAGCAGCGCAACGAGCTCGCCCTCGCCCACCTTGAGTGAAACGCCGTCGAGGATGTGACTCTTGCCGTAATACGTGTGGATCGCGTCCACTTCGAGAACCATGTTCATGGGGAGACCCTTGTGCGGGGCGCAGCACGCCTGTGCGGCGTGGCGCCTTGTTCAGGAGCGGACATGCAGCGTACCCTCACGCCGCCTGTCCCAGATAAGCGGCCTGCACGGCCGCATTGTTGGCGATCTCGTGGGCGTTGCCCTCGGCCAACATGGTGCCGTTGTCCAGCACGGTGATGCGGTCGGCAATGCCGAAGACAATCTCCATGTCGTGTTCGACGAACAGGGTCGTGATCCCCTGCTCCTTGTTCAGGCGCCGGATCAATGCCGTCATGTTCTGAGTCTCCTCGTCGCCCATGCCCGCGGTCGGCTCGTCGAGCAGCAGCAGCTTGGGCTTGCGCGACAGGGCGATGCCCACCTCAACGACGCGCTGATCCCCGTGCGAGAGTTCGCCCGCGATGCGATCGGCCTTGGCTGCGATGCCCACGACCTGCATGAGCTCCTGCACACGCTCGTCGATTCGGGCGCGCAAGGCACGCGACATCCACGGCCGGCTGCTCACGCCCATCGCCACTTCGGCGGCGATGCGCAGGTTTTCGTAAACCGACAGCGACAGGAAGATCTCCGTGATCTGGAACGTGCGGATGATGCCCTGCTGGACCAGCGCGGAGGGGCTGACCCGCATGATGGGCTCGCCATCGAACAGGATGTCGCCACTGCTGGGCGGGAAAAAGCCGCTGATCAGGTTGAACAGCGTCGTCTTGCCGGCGCCGTTGGGACCGATCACCGCGCGCAACTCGCCCGGGGCGACCGTCAGCGAGATATCACTGAGTGCCTGCAGCGCCCCGAAGCGCCGGGAAACCGATTGAAGTTGAAGCAGGCTCATTGTTTGCCCTTGCGTTGCAGAAAACCCATGATGCCGAGCGGGAAGAACAGCACCGACAGGATGAAGATCAACCCGATCACCGACATCCAGTTGTCGGTCACGGTGCTGGCATAGTCACGCACGAGGACGAAGATCGCAGCGCCAACAAAGGGCCCCCAGAAGTTGCGCATGCCGCCGAGCACGGCAATGACCACCAGATCCCCCGAGAGCGTGTAGTTGAGGCTATTGGGGGAGGTGAAGTTGTCGAGAAGCGCATTGAGGCCACCCGCGAGCGCCACGATGAAGCCCGAGATCGCGAAGGACACGGCCGCGTAGCGCTGCACCCGCACGCCCAGGAAGGTCAGCCTTTTCTGGTTCTCCCGAATGGCGACGAACGTATGGCCGATGGGCGAATTCAGCACCATCCACAACACGGCCGCACCCAGACCGAAGCACAGCAGCACCAGGTAGTACAGGCCCAGGGACCCCAGCGTCCAGCTCACGCCGGGCAGAACGGAAATCGCATGGCGCGAGAAGCCCGTCAGCCCGTCGTAACCGCCAGTGACCGCCTGCCAGCGAATGGCCACGAAGTAGAACAACTGACCGATGGCGATCGTGATCATCGCGAAATAGATGCCCCTGCGTCGAACCGCGATCGGCGCCAGCACCGTGGCCACCACCCCGCCAAGCAGCGTGCCGCAAAGCAGCGCCAGCGGCACGCTGTGCGTGGCGTACTTGAGCATCAGCCCGACGCCGTACGACCCCAGCCCGAAATAGGCCGCATGGCCGAAGGACAGACCTCCGGTGAAACCAAGCAGCAGGTTCAGGCCCATGGCCGCCAGCGCATAGATGAGAACGCGCGACGCGATATCGTTGTACCCGCCCACGTAGGGCAGCCACGCCGGGGCGCTCAGCAAAAGCACGGCGAGCACCACGGTGCCCAGGCGGGATTTGCCCCATCCGCCCGCCGAGACGACCGGCACGGCCGGCGGCATCGTTGAAACCATTTCATCCTTCATTCGAGCAAGCCCTCCTGGCCCATCAGGCCGCGCGGTCGCACGACCAGCATCACGCCCATGATCAGATAAATCACCGCCTCGCTGGCGGCGGGGAAATACGCCGTGGTCACGCCCGACGCCACGCCGATCAGAAGACCGCCGAGCAGGGACCCAAGCAACGAGCCGACCCCACCGACCACGATGGCCACGAATGCGGGCATCAGCAGCCCGTCACCCATGGTCGGGTCCAGCCCGAGCTGCCCGGCCGCCAGGATGCCCGCCACGCCCGCGAACACGATGCCGATCACGAAATTGGCCGTGCGCAGCAGGTAGATGTTCACGCCGAGGGCCGACACCGTCTCCAGATCGGCATTGCCGGCGCGGATGCGGATGCCCAGGCGCGTGAAGCGCAGCACGCCGAACAGCACCGCCGTGCCAACCAGCGCCACGGCCACGACAAACAGGCGGTAACCGGTGAGGAAGAAGTAGGTCTGGCTCAGCGGGTGTCCGAGTGCCGAGGGAATGGCCAGCGGCACCCCCGTGGCACCCCAGATGGTGCGAATCGCGTCCTGCATGATCATGGCCAGGCCGAAGGTCAGCAGCAGGGAATACAGCGGATCGCGCTTGTACAGGCGGCGGATCAGCACCATTTCCACGGCCAGCCCGAGCACCCCCGCAAGCACGGGTGCCACGAACAGCGCACCCCAGAATCCCAGGTAGGGCGCCAGCGTATAGGCGAAATATGCAGCAAGAGCCATGAAGGCTCCCTGCGCGAAGTTGATCGTATTGTTCAGGCCCAGGATGAGGGCCAGGCCGAGCGCCAGGAGTGCGTAGAACGCACCCGTGATGAGCCCGTTGAACAGGTTGAAAACGAGGACGAGATTCAAGGCCGAGCCTCCGGTCCGTCAAAGAGATGGCCCGGGATGCGCAACACAAAGGGTGCGCCTCCCGGGCCGGTGGATGAAACCCGCGCTCAGGTGCGCGGCAGCTTGCAGCCCATTTCCTGGGGTGACAGCGCGATGCTCGCTCCGGGCACGATCGCCGACACGTCGAACAGGTTCGGGTAGGTTCCAGTCTGGATCACATGACCGGGGAACATGCTGATCATCAGCTGGTGATCCTCGGCGCGATAGACCGGCGCAGTCGGCTGCAGGGCGACCTCAGGCGGCAGCACCAGACCTTCCATGGCTTTCACCACCTTGGCCGTGTCGGTCGACTTGGCCCTTTCCACGGCCAGCTTGATGGCATAGGTCGAGGCATAGCCGAACCAGACGCGCGCCGTTGGATATTCACCCTTGTGCGCAGCGGAGAAGCGCTTGACGAAATCGGCCACGTGCGGCGTCTTGGGCTGGTTCCAGTACCACTCCATGGTCCACCAGCCGTAGCGCGCGGCCTCCGGCAGGGCCTGCGCCTGCTCCAGCTCGAACAGGGCGCCACCCACGGCGATGTCCTTGTTGATGCCAAACTGCGCGATCTGCTTCATGCAGTTGACCTGGTCGTTGCCGGCCAGCAGCAGGCAGAGCACTTGCGGCGACTTGGCCTTCACATCGATCAGGTACGAGGAAAAGTCCGTCGTGCCCACGGGCACCAAGGCCCCGCCGACGACCGTGCCCCCCACCTTCTTGAGCTGGGTCGTGTAGTCCGTCTGCTCCGATTTGCCGAAGGCATAGTCGGTGGTGAGGAAGTACCACTTCTTGCCGAACTTCTTGTAGAGGGTTTCGAAATCCCCGGCCGTCAGCATCCAGGTGGTGGAGCAGGTGCGGAACGTGGTGCTCTTGCACTCCGAGCCGGTCAGGCTGTCGACGTGGCCCCCTGTGCACAGGAACAACTTGTTGTGCTGGTTGGCAAACTGCGAAACGGCCAGCGAAGCGGCCGAATTCACCGTGCCCATCAGGAAGTCCACTTTGTCCTGGCTCACCAGTCGCGACGACTTGTCGACTGCGGTGCCGGGGTTGCCCGCACTGTCCTCCACCAAAACCTGCAGCGGCCTGCCGAGGATGCCGCCAGCCTTGTTGATTTCGGCCTCGGCGAATTGGGCGCCCTTGATTTCGCTGTGCCCGAGTGCGGCAAAGGTGCTGGTGATCGGGTCGACCAGGCCGATCTTGATCGGCGTTTCGCTCGCGGCCCAGGTGGGTTTGGCTGTCGCGAACATCGTGGCCAACCCCATCGCTCCGGCGGTCTTCAGAAAGTCGCGTCGATCGAAACCCTCTTCGGGCTTGTCCTGTTCATGCATGCGTGTCTCCTTGTCGTCGTTTGAACGCGTTGTTGCCATTCGGCGGGCCGATCCTAGGCTCATTGGGCCCGTGCGAAAATCCGGGAAAGTCGCCAGACATGTAACTCTACGTTACATCCGCATGATTCGCATGCGGGAAATCGCGGAGATTTCACTCTCAAAACCCACCTGTAAGGGTGCGTTTCATATATTTCCCCTGCCGCCTGCAAAACACCTTCGCCCAAACCGCAGGGAATGCGCCGCTTGCGCCTTGCCGGGCCTCCACCGCAGGCCTAGACGAGCTCACGCAGCCGGTACCAAAGCATGCCCAGGACCAGGGCGGGCGTGCGCAACAGGTCCCCACCGGGAAACGCGCGGTGGCGCAAGCGGGCGAACAGATCGAAGCGCTCGGCCTGGCCGCTGATGGCCTGCGCCGCAAGCTGCCCGGCAAGGCCCGTGAGGGCCAGGCCATGGCCGGAAAAGCCCTGCAGGTACAGCACGTCAGGGCTCAATCGGCCGAAATCCGGCGCGCGGTTCATGCTGATGTCCACAAACCCGCCCCACGCGTGCGTCACGGCCACATCCTGCAGCTGCGGAAAGACCCGCATCATGCCCCGGCGCATGGTGGCAGCCAGGTCGCGTGGCGAGACGGTGGAATAGCTCACCCTGCCACCGAACAGCAAGCGGTCATCGCCCGACAGCCGGTAGTAGTCGAGCACGAACTGGTTGTCGCTGACTGCGGCGCGATTGCGGATCAGCGCATCCGCCCGCTCACGCCCGAGCGGCTCGGTGGCGATGATGTAGGTGCCCACGGGCATGATGCGTCGCGCAAGCATCGGCGCCACCGCGCCCAGATGGGTATTGCCCGCGAGCAGCACGTGGTTGCAACGCACCTCGCCCTGCGCCGTGCGCACCTGAGCCTGCCCTGCAGCGCGGGCCGCAGGCTGCACCTGCACCACCTCGCTGTGCTCGTGAATCACGGCACCCGCCTGGCTTGCCGCGCGCGCCAGACCCAGCGTGTAATTCAGCGGGTGCAGGTGGCCACTGAGGGGGTCCATCACGCCGCCCACGTAACGCGCGCTTGCAATCGCGGCGTGGGTGGCAGCCGCATCCAGCCACTGCAGGTGGCTGGCGCCGTAACGTGTGTGCATGTGCTCGGCCCAGTGCCGCAGCTCACGCGCCTTCTTGGGCGTGACGGCCACCGTCAGCGCCCCGGGTGTCCAGTCGCAGGCGATCGCGTGGCGCTCGATGCGCCGCTGCATGAGTTGCAGCGCCTCGAGCGACATGTCCCAGGCCGCCTGCGCCGCAGGATGGCCGAGCTGCTGCTCGAAGGGCGCCATCTCGCTTGCGTAGCCGCCAAGCGCCTGCCCGCCATTGCGCCCCGAAGCACCCCAGCCCACGCGCATGGCTTCGAGCACGACCACGCGCATGCCGCGCTGCGCAAGCTCGAGCGCGGCTGACAATCCGGCCAGGCCGGCGCCCACCACGCAGACGTCGGCTTGCGCGCTGCCGCGAAGCGGCGCATGGCTGGGCGCGGCGTGCGCGGTGGCCTGGTAGTAGGAATGCTCCACCAGTGCCTGGGCCTGCTGCTGCAGGCGCATCATGGTGCCACCCCGCGCGCGCCTGCGGCAATGCGGGCGCAAAGATAGGTCCACACGAAGACCGCTGCAGCGTTGGCCGTGAGTTCGGCATGGTCATACGCGGGCGCCACCTCGACGCAATCCATGCCGACAAAGGGCAGCGATTGAGCGCACAGGTCCTCGAGCAGACTCAGCACCTGGTTCGTCGACAGCCCCCCGGGCTCGGGTGTGCCCGTGCCCGGCGCGTACGCCGGATCAAGGCAGTCGATGTCCAGCGTCAGGTAGACCGGCGCACCGCTGGCACGCAATCGCTCCGTGACGTCCGAGACGACGCCCGCCAGTTGGAGCGGACTTTCCAGACCGCGAAGCGCACGCGCGGTGTAAATGCACCCGCCAATATCCTCCACATACTCTCGCGCCTCACGCACCGCAGCCGACCGTATGCCCAGCTGCACCATGCCCTGCGGCACGATGAGCCCCTCCCGATGCGCCTCGTAGACCCAGGTGCCGTGCCCCGATGGCTCGCCGAAGTGATCGCTCCACGTGTCGCAATGGGCGTCGAAGTGCAGCACCGCAAGCGCGCGGCCATGCACCTTGCGCGCAGCGCGCAGGAGCGACAAGGTGATGGAATGGTCGCCGCCCAGCCACAGCATGTGCCGTGAGCGCATCAGCGCCTCGGCCTGCGGCTCCAGCGCGGCTCGCATCTCCAGCAGACTGGTATTGGGCAGATGCAGGTCGCCATGATCGGCCAGCTGCGCCGTGGGCGCCACGTCAAACACCGGGTGCGTGGCATCACACAGCATGGCACTGGCCTGCCGGATGGCCGCCGGGCCGAAGCGCGCCCCCGGACGGTTCGTCACGGCACCGTCCCAGGCCACGCCGGCCAGACCGAAAGGTGCCTCATCATGCGATTCGCCCGACGCGGCGCGAAGGAATCGTTGTTGCGACAAGAAAGCAAAACCGTGCTGGGCCATGGGTGTTGTGAAATGCGGATGGAACGAGGTCGATTCGGGTCAGTGCTGTTGACTGCCCCCAAAGCGGTCTGGAGAATAGGTCAGAATTTGCATCACTGATGGAACCACTTTGCAGCTCATGCGCGGGACCACTTCACGGCATCCGCCCCGGGAACCCCATGCCGGGGCCGCAATGGATCGGCCTGCCCACGACGTCAAACCCATGCCCTTCGCCACTGACTTCTCCCCCGAGCGCATCGCCCGCTTCCTGGCCGCAGAAACGCAGCGTTTTCGCCAGGCGCATCCGAAGTCGGCCGCGCTGTATGCGCAGGCCCAGCGTCATCTCCTGTTCGGCGTGCCCATGCACTGGATGGCCGATGTGCCCGCACCGGTGCCGCTTTTCGTCGACCGCGCCCAGGGCGCGCAGCTTTGGGATGTCGATGGGCATGCGCTCGTTGACTTCTGCCTCGGCGACACCGGCGCGATGTTCGGCCACAGCCCCGAGGCGGTCACGCGCGCCCTTGCCGAGTTCGCAGGCCAGGGCGCGACCACCATGCTGCCGTCGACCGTGGCGCTGGAAGTTGGCGCCCTGCTTGAGCAGCGTTTTGGCCTGCCGATGTGGCAGTTCACGGCCACCGCAAGCGACGCGAACCGTTTCGTGCTGCGCTGGGCGCGCGCCATCACCGGGCGCCCGAAGGTGGTGGCGTTCAACGGGTCCTACCACGGCACGGTCGACGATGTGTTCGTGGATCTGGCGCCTGATGGCAGTGCCATCACCCGCCCCAGCCTTCTCGGCCAGGTTCACGATTTGGCCGCATTCACGCGCGTGGTCGAATTCAACGACCTGCCCGCACTTGAAGCCGCGCTAGCCCCGGGCGACGTCGCCTGCGTGATCACCGAGCCGGTGCTGACCAACATCGGCATGGTCCTGCCTGACCCGGGCTTCCTGCAGAGCCTTCGCGCGATGACACGCAAACACGGGACGTTGCTCGTCATCGACGAAACCCACACCATTTCCTGCGGTCCCGGCGGCTACACCCGTGCGTTCGGCCTGGATCCGGACATCCTGGTTCTGGGCAAACCCATTGCGGGGGGCACGCCAGGTGCGGTGTACGGCTTCACCACCGAAGTGGGCACGCGCATGCAAAAGGCCAAGCAGGCCGCCGCTCCAGGCCACTCGGGCATTGGCACGACGCTATCGGCCGGATTGCTCACGCTGCGCCTGATGCGCGCAATGCTCAGCGAGGTCATGACCGACGCCGCCTACACCCGCATGTTTGCCATATCCCGCCGCGTGGCCGACGGGCTGCAAGCGGCCATCACAAGCCGCGGCTTGGCGTGGACGGTGACGCGCATCGGCGCGCGCTGCGAATACCAGTTTGCGCCCGAGCGGCCGCGCAACGGCAGCCAGGCGCGCGCAGCCATGCACGACGACTTGGAGGCTGCGCTGCAGCTCGCACTGCTCAACCGGGGCGTGCTGCTGACGCCCTTTCACAACATGGTTCTTGCCAGCCCCGCCCATACCGAGGCGGATGCCCAGGCGCTGCTGGGCGCCTTCGCCGATGCGCTGGACGCCCTGAGCGCGGCCTGAAGGCAGACCCGGGCTTCGTTCATGTTGCGCCCGAGCCGCCCGTGTCGAAACGGTGGGATGCGCGCCTAGGGCTTGATGTAGGCGAAGCCTGCTTTTTCAAGCTGCATGATGCGCACGACGCCTGCGGGCACGATCACGGCCTGTGGCACCAGCTCGGGCATGTGGCCGAGCTTCTTCGCCAAGGCCTCCATGGTGTTGTGGCACGCATCGAACTCAACACCCTGGGTGTCCTGCGCCTCGATCAGCTTGGCCACGGGGCTGTTCTTGAGCAACATCTTCAGGCCTGGCCCGTACGCCACGATCACGACCTGCACCTTGTCCTGGCCAAAATGCGTGAGGACGTTTTGCGCGACACTGAGCACGAAGTGCCACCGTGCAGGCTCATCCGAGGTGATTTGCAGCACCAGCTTTTGCTGCGCAAACGGCACATTGTGAATGAAGGCTGGCTTGTCGAAGTTGAAATCCTGCAGCATCGACGGGTTCGCCGCCTGTGCGAGGGACATCGCGCCGCAGGCCAGGGTCAGGGCGAAAAGGGTGCCGCGCGCGGCACGCATCCAGGGGTGGGGGGTCATGTTTGTCTGTCTCCTCTAGGGTTGATGTGAATTGGCCCCTGCCATGGCGTGACGACTCACACGCCAGGGGCCGAAGTGTGCGCCGCCTCAAAACATATCAGCCGGCGGAGGCGACCTGGGTCAGCCCCGCGCTGGCTGCCGACATCAAAGCGCGGCAATCGGCAGTCCGCGCTGCACCCATTCATTCATGCCGCCGGGATATTCGCGCATGCCTTTGATCCCCATGATGCGATCGAGCACAAACCACGCGCCTGCCGCGTACTGCCCGGTGTTGCAGTAGATGATCCCCGGCACCGGACGCGGCACGCCATCGAGCGCGAACACGGCCTTGTACTGGGACGGGGTGAGGAAATGCCACGAGCCGTCCGCGGCCTCGCGATACAGGAGCTCAGCCGGGAGCGCGCGCGACCCCGCGAGGCGGCCTTCAACCGGGATCACCGGTGTGCGCTCCAGTCCGGCGAACTGCGCCAGCGGCCGCGCGTCGAGCAGGCGCTTGTGCGCGCGTTGGGCAGCCTGAACCTGCGCCGTGTCGGCCAGCATATCGGCGCGCGGCGGCTTGGCGGTCCAGTGACCCGAGGTCATCGGCGCAATCGCGTCATTGTCCACGGGATATCCCGCGGCGATCCACGCATGCGTGCCTCCATCGAGAATGGCGATCTGGTCAGCAGGCTCGCCGAACAGCTGCAATTCCCAAGCCAGGAATGCCGCCTCCTGAAGCGATGTGGCATCGTCTCCGGTTGGCGCAAGCACGATGGGCTTGCCCGGCTCCAGGACCGACGCCTGCATCACGCCCTGGAATTCCTCGGCGGTCGGCAGCAGGAAATCGACCTTCTTGCCATTGATATCCCGCTTCTCCCGCAATGCCCAGAAGTTCGCCGACAGCGCATCGGGGATATAACCCCCCACTTGCTCCAGGACCTTCTTGTCGCCGGTCTTGCTGAATTTGGGGTCGTCCGTGAGGGAGTTGACGTTATCGCGAATGTCAACAATCTGCACCTCCTTGGCATGGTCATGAAGCCATTGCGGCGTCACAAGAGGCCCAGGCAATGCGGCCGCTTGCGCCCAGGCGCAGGCTCCCAAACCCAATGCTGCGATCCAAACCCGCAACTGTCTTGTGTCAGTCTTCATCGTCTCCATCCTCCTCACATGATGTTCGCGCATTTTCCTCAAAATTTGCAACAAGTCCAACAATTTGTTTGCGTGAGCGTTAACGGCTTTTTGGGTTGATTGCACGTGGGCTCGCGCATGCCCCACTGGAACCCGCAGGTGCAACATGCCTCACCCGGAAGTCGGGCGGCGAACTCCAGCGAAGGCGTCGGTCAAGCCGCGCGACGCGCGTGCTCACCCGTGCGGACCTTCGGCCCCGACACGTCGGCGCGCTTGCGCGGCCACCCCATCTTGCAGGGCCCAGCGCATCACCGGGACGGCAGCACGCAGCACCGCACGCACGCTGCCCAGCTCAAGCCGGTTTGGCGCTGGCAAGGCGTAAAGGCGGCGCGCGCGCTCGGGGATCAGCGAACACGCCGCCTGCACCATCAGGGCCGCGGGCAGCTCGTGCAGGCGCCCGCTGGGCGTACGTTGCCCGTGCGAGGCCATGCTGCGCAGCAGCCGCAGGATGGTCTGCGCGCGCTCGCCACCCTGCAGTTCGGGCTCGTAAGCGGCAAGCGTCGCAATCAGCCCGGCCCAATCGCGGGGGACGTCCACGGCCCCAAGCGCAAGCGGCACGCGAGCCATCTCGGCGACATAGGCATCGCGCTCGGCAGCGGCCAGCGGCCGCACCAGCCAGTCGAAGGCTGCGGCAAAGCAATAGATTTCGGCGGTATGGACGAAGGTAAGCAGATGCGGATCGTTGGCCGCGTAAGGGCGTCCGTCGGGGGCAATGCCATGCACGTGGGCGTGAATGGCGCGCACCCGGTCCACGGCCCGCTGAGCGGCCTCGGCAGGGCCATAGGTCGTGGTGGCAATGAACAACGCTGTGCGATGCAGGCGACCACGCAGGTCAGCACGGAAATCCGACCAGTCCCACACCGCCGCCAACGCCAGCGGGTGAAGCGCCTGCAGCAGCAGCGCCGCCACGCCGCCCGTCATCATCGCGACGATGTCAGCGTGCACGCTCCAGCTCACCGATTGCGGGCCGAACCAGCCGGGATCACCCGGCGGTTGGGTGAAGTCAAGCGCGGCGCGACTGTCTCCGGCCAGGCTGCGCACCTGGCCTGCCAGGGCTTGGCGCAAAGGCAAAGCAAGGGCATCGAGGAGTCGCAGTGGTCGCTCCTTGCGCATGGCGCGTCACGCCTCAGCTTTGCACCAAACGCTTGGCCTTGGCGATGGACAGCAGGATGCCGGTACCCAGCATCAGCGTGACCAGCGCCGTGCCTCCATAGCTGATGAACGGCAGCGGCACGCCCACCACGGGAAGGATCCCCGACACCATGCCCATATTGACGAACGCGTAGGTGAAGAAAATCATGCTGATGGAGCCCGCCAGCAGGCGCGAAAACAGCGTGGGCGCCCCAGCAGCAATCATCATGCCGCGCCCAATGAAGAACAGATAGGCAAGCACCAGCACGACGTTGCCCGCCAGGCCCCATTCTTCAGCCAGGACAGCGAACACGAAATCGGTGTGCGACTCGGGCACAAAATTCAGGTGCGCCTGCGTGCCGTGCAGGTAGCCCTGGCCCCACACGCCACCGGAGCCGATGGCGATCATGGATTGAATGATGTTGAAGCCTGTGCCCAGCGGGTCCGTCTGCGGATCCAGAAGCATCAGCACACGCTGGCGCTGGTAGTCGTGCATGAAGTGCCACAGCACGGGTGCAGCACTGGCCGCGCCCAACGTCAAAAGCGCCAGCACGCGCCACGACAGCCCGGCGAAGAAGATCACGAAAAACCCCGTGGACAGCACCAGCATGGCCGTACCCAGGTCGGGCTGTTTCATGATCAGGCCCACCGGCACCGCCAGCAAAAGTCCGGCGACAGCGTAATCACGCAGCCGGATGAAGCCCTCGCGCTTTTGGAAATACCAGGCGAGCATCAAGGGCATGGCGATTTTCATGATCTCCGAGGGCTGAATCACCACGCCCAAGTTGAGCCAGCGCCTCGCGCCCTTGCGCACCAGGCCGAACATGGCGGTGGCCAGGAGCAGCGCCACGCCAAAGGTGTACAGCGGAACGGCAATTTGCATCAGCCGCTGCGGTGGGATCTGCGCCACCACGAACAACACGACGAAGGCCACGCCCAGGTTGCGCAACTGATCGCCAAAGCTGATGTTCTGCCCCTGCAAAGCGGAAAACAGCACCAGGCATCCGATGGCCACCAGAGTCAGCAGGCCCGTGAGCAGGGGGCCGTCGAACCCGCTGACGTAGGGGCGCAGCCGGCGCCAAAGGGGCGGACGGTTGATCACAGCATTCATTGGCCCACCTCCTGATGGGGCGCCGGGGCTTGCGCGCCCCGCGCATGCTGCGCGCTCGGTGTTCGCAGCCTTGGAGTTGTCACAGGCGGACTCCCTCGTCCGGATCGGTATTGTCGGGCCGCGCGCCGAATCGCGTGAAAAGCGGCCCCGGCTGGCAGCGCGCGGGAGCGTAGCGGCCGTCCAGCGCCAGACGTTCGGCATGGGCGGCGGACGCTGTTGCGCTTCGCGGGGTTGACGGGGCTGGCGCGGGCCAGGGCTCGACGGCCGGGCCCGGTGTCGGCGCGCGACCAGCGCCCGCTGGCGCGGTGCCGTCGCGACCCGCGGCGGGCGGCGGCTGGGTCGCGGCGTTTGTCTTCAATCCAGCTGCCGAAGGCCCGGACACGGCGCCCGCAGTCGCAGCTGGCGGCTTGGCTCCAGGCACAGCGGGCACGCCATTCTTGCCCCCTGCATATTGAAACTGCACAGCCTGCGGTTTCACCCCCGAGATCTTCTGAATTTCGGCGTCGCTCGGATACACGCCCAGCAGGTGATAGTCCAGCAGCTTGCGCGCGATGGGCGCGGCTGCCTCAGCCCCCCAGCCAGCGTGCTCGACAATGAGCGCCACGCATACGGTCGGGTTCTCCGCGGGGGCGTAGACAACATACAGGGCATGATCGAGAAGATGCCGCGCCAGGTCGCCCGCGTTGTATTTCTGGTTTTGCGCAACCGTAAACACCTGTGCCGTGCCCGTCTTGCCCGCGCTCGTATAGGGTGCGTCCTTGAACACCGCGTAGGCCGTGCCATCGGGCTCGGTGTTGACGCCAATCATGCCGTCGTGCACCACCTGCCACATGGCGTCTGGCGGTGCGACGCGCTCGGCCACCTCGACTGGCGTGTGCTCGAAGCGGCGGCTCTGCATATTTTCGACGAGCTTGACCACGCGCGGCTTGAGACGGGTGCCGTGGTTGGCCATCGTGGCCAACGCATTGACCATTTGAATGGGCGTAAAGCTGTTGTAGCCCTGACCGATGCCGAGGCTGATGGTTTCGCCCGGAAACCAGCGCTGCTGCGCAGGCAGCTTGTAGGCCTTTCTCTTCCAGGCCTTCGACGGCAGGAGACCCTTGGCCTCGTCCGGCAGATCAATCCCCGTGGGCTGGCCGAACCCGAATTTGCTGGCGTAGTCGTGCATGCCGTCCACGCCCCAGTCGTTGGCCACCATGTAAAAGTAGGTGTCGCATGACACGGCGATGGCCTTGTGCATGTCCACGCGACCATGGCCTCCGGGCACATCATCGCGGAACTTGTGCTTGCCCAGCATGAAATAGCCGGGATCGTTGAGCGTATAGCTGGGCGTACGCAGCCCCAGCGTCAGCGCGCCCAGCGCCAGGTACGGCTTGTAGGTGGAGCCGGGCGGGAATGTCCCCCGCAGCACGCGGTTCAGCAGCGGCTTGCGCGGGTCCGTGTTGAGGGCGTTCCAGTTCTCCGAGTCAATACCCTCCACGAACAGGTTGGGGTCGTAGGTGGGCATGGAGACAAATGCCAAGACCTCGCCGTTGCGGGGATCCATGACAACGCAGGCGCCGGTGCGGCCGCCATACAGGTCCTCGCCAAGCTTCTGGAGGCGCGCGTCGAGCGACAGCACCAGGGTGCTGCCGGGCACGGCCGGGAAATTGCGCAGCTTGCGCACGGGCTTGCCCACCGCGTTGACTTCCACCTCGTCGAAACCCGTCACACCATGCAAGCGGTCTTCGTAGGCCAGCTCCACACCAGTCTTGCCGATGTGGTCCGTGCCCTGGTAGTTGGACGCCTGATCTCCGCCGGCAATCTGGGCTTGCTCGGCAGGACCGATGCGCCCGATGTAGCCGATGGCATGACAACCCAGGGCACCGAGCGGATAGTTGCGAAACAGGCGCGCCTGCACGGCAACCCCCGGAAAGCGGAAGCGCTGTGCGATGAAACGGGCCACCTCCGCGTCCGTCAGCTTGTTGCGGATGGGCGTGGACTCAAAGCTGCGGCTTTGCGCCAACAGGTTTCGAAAACGCCTCTCGTCGAACGCGGAGATCGGCAGGATGGTGCGCAGCGCGGCGATCGTCGCATCCAGCCCACGCGTTTTGCTCGGCGTAATCTCCAGCGTGTATGCGGCGTAGTTGTTGGCAAGAAGAATCCCGTTGCGGTCAAGGATCAACCCCCGCGAGGGTGGCACCGGCACAATGGCGATGCGGTTGTCCTGCGCCTGCAGCGAATAGCGCCGGTGGCGGATCACCTGAAGCCATAACCAGCGACCGACGAGCAGCGCAAAGCTCAGCACCACCACCAGCGCGGCCACCACCAGGCGACGCCGAAAGCGCAGAAGCTC
The DNA here is from genome assembly GCF_000733775.1 of Thiomonas sp. FB-Cd. Lineage (NCBI taxonomy): Bacteria > Pseudomonadati > Pseudomonadota > Betaproteobacteria > Burkholderiales > Thiomonas > Thiomonas sp. FB-Cd. The sequence continues at coordinate 956,637 of NZ_JPOE01000005.1, forward strand.
GCGCTCGACGTTCTTCAGCTCAGCCATGCCGCCCTCCAGGGACGTGACGACGAGGAGGCGCGCGGCGCGTGCATCAGCGGAATTGGTTTCGCCATCGTCGCTGCCCTGGCGCGCCTACAGCGGCCTGTTCTCGTCCGCATCGGGCGCGCGCCGCTGAGGCGCCAACAGCAGCCAGCTCACGGCTGGCCACAGCAATGCCTGCAGGATGGGGGCAAGGAAAAAGCTCCACCCTGGAAAGCTTGCGCCGGCCACCATGCGCACGAAAAATTCCAGGAATTGCGCCGCAAAAAACAGCGGCAGCACCTGCAGCGCCTGCATGGGCAGGGAAAACCACAGCAGGCGCCGGTGCAGCGCCACGGCGAAAAACGCCAACAGGGTGTAAGCCAAGGCATGCGCGCCCAGCAGTCCTGTGCGCTGCACGTCGATCACAAGCCCCAGCATGAACCCCACCCCGATGCCCACGCGGCGGGGTTGGTGCACGGCCCAGAACACCAGCGCAACGGCGAGCACATCGGGTAACCATGGCAGCCAGCCCAATGGAAGGAAGTCAAGCAGCAGCGCCACCAGCAGCGTGGTCCAAATAAACCAAGGGCGCGCAGCCAGCAGCAACACCTCGCCGCGCCCGGCGCGCTCCACGGCCAGCGAACCGGGCCGACGTCGAAATGGCGGGTCAATGCGCATCAAGGGGTCGTGTTCAGGGGCGCGCCGCAGCGCCCTGCTTCCGGCGCACGGCCGCTGCACCCCCCGGCACGGTGGGCGCCACGGCCAGCGGCGCCAGGGGCCTGAGCACCAACACATAGCGCCCTCCGCCGTTGACGTGCGCCAGTGGCGCGCACAAAACGCGCGCGAACGCGGCGTCGGGCCGGCGCTCAACGGCCGTCACACGCGCCACGGCAAGTCCCACCGGATAGATCCCGTCCAGACCGCTCGTGACCAGGACGTCTCCCACGCGCAGGTCGGTATCCGCCGCCTGCCAGCGCAACTCCAGCCCGCCTGCGGTCGCATCGGCATCGCCCGCAAGCACGCCGCGTTCGCCGTTGCGGGCCACCTCCACAGGCACCGCAGAGTCGCGGTCGGTCACGAGCGTGACCTGCGCACCAAGGGGATCGACCTGGGTCACCTGGCCCAGCAGCCCGGTCTCGTCCATCACCGGTGAGCCCAGCGCGATGCCTGCAAGCGTCCCCTTGTCGAGCAGCAACTTGCGCGCAAACGGATCGCTGGCCTGCGCCACGATCTGGGCCGCGATGGACTGGATGGGCACGCGGCGCTTGAGCTGCAGCAGCGCGCGCAGGCTGGCATTCTCCGCATGCAGCTGATTGGCCATTTGGACCTTCAGCGCAAGCTGCACATTGGCCTGGCGCAGGGCGCTGGCATCCTGCTGGGCGGTATGAAGCGACTCGAAATGTTCCGCCACGACTGCCAGGGCTGCAATCGGTGCGCGCGCCACTTGCACCACCGGCTCAATGACGGTGGCAATGATCGTGCGCAGCGGCGTCACCATGTGCCAGCGAGCATCCATGGCCATGAGCAGAAGCGACAACGCGCCGTAAAACACCAGGCGTGTAAAGGCCGATGGCCCTTGCCGGAAAAACGGTGGCGGGCTGCGATCGAGGGTGTCAAAGGCCATGGCAGGGACGTTGCCGGCGCGACGCGGCTGAAGGTCGGCGCACCAGGCGCCCGGCCCGCCGCCGTGCGGCCAATTACTCCGAAGTGAAAATGGTTCCGAGACGGTCCATCCGCTCCAGCGCCATGCCGCAGCCCCGCGCCACGCACGTCAGCGGGTCTTCCGCCACGAGCACCGGCAGCCCGGTCTCCTCGGCCAGCAAGCGGTCGAGGTCGCGCAACAGCGCACCCCCGCCCGTGAGCATCATGCCCCGCTCGGCAATGTCCGCGCCGAGTTCGGGCGGGGTCTGCTCCAGCGCGTTCTTCACCGAGGAGACGATTTGGTTGATCGGATCGGTGAGCGCCTCCAGGATCTCATTGCTGGAAATCGTGAAGCTGCGCGGCACGCCTTCGGACAGATTGCGGCCCTTGACCTCCATTTCCTTGACTTCAGAGCCGGGAAACGCGGAGCCGATTTCCTTCTTGATGGCCTCGGCCGTGGGCTCGCCGATGAGCATGCCATAGTTGCGACGGATGTAGTTGAGGATCGCCTCGTCGAACTTGTCGCCACCCACGCGCACACTGCCCTTGTAGACCATCCCTCCGAGCGAAATCACGCCCACCTCGGTGGTGCCTCCGCCGACGTCGACCACCATCGAGCCGCTCGCCTCGCTGACCGGCAGGCCCGCGCCGATCGCTGCGGCCATCGGTTCCTCGATCAGGTATACCTCGCTGGCGCCGGCACCAAGCGCCGATTCGCGAATGGCACGGCGCTCGACCTGGGTGGAGCCGCACGGCACGCAGATGATGATGCGCGGAGACGGCTTGAAGAGCGTTGTCTCGTGCACCATTTTGATGAACTGCTTGAGCATCTGCTCGGTCACCGTGAAGTCGGCGATCACACCGTCCTTCATGGGGCGGATGGCCTCGATGTTGCCGGGCACGCGACCCAGCATGGCCTTGGCCTCGCGACCGACAGCCTGAATGGTCTTCTTGCCGTTGGGGCCACCTTCGTGACGGATGGCCACCACCGATGGCTCGTCGAGCACGATGCCCTTGCCGCGCACATAGATGAGAGTATTGGCCGTACCGAGATCGATGGCCAGGTCGGTGGAAAAATACCGTCGAAAAAGTCCGAACATGGCGTGATTGGGATTTTGGATGTATGAGAAAAGCAACAAAAACCGTCGAAAGCACAGCAATGGTGCTGGATTCTTGCCGCGGACAATCGTGCCATGTTACTGGATAGCGCCCCGTAGAATGTGCGTTTTTGCATGTATCGGCGCACCTCGCGCCACGATGGGGTTCGTTCCCCGCTCCCAATTCCGCACCAATTCCGCCATGCCCCTGCAACCGAGCGATATCGACCGCATCGCGCACCTCGCCCGCCTGCGCCTGAGCAGTGCCGAGCAGACGTCGATGCTGGCTCAGATCAATGAGTTTTTCACCATTGTCGAGCGCATGCGCGCGGTGGACACCGCAAGCGTGGCGCCCATGGCTCACCCGCTGTCCGCGGCCATGGATTTGCCCCTGCGACTTCGTGACGACGCACCCCAGATGCCGGATATCCGCGACGCCGCGCTGGCCAATGCGCCGGCAGCCCAGGATGGCCTGTTCATCGTGCCCAGGGTGGTCGAATGAGCAGCAGGGTCGACATCGCCACAGCCAGCCTGCGCGAGCAAGCTGCTGCGCTGCAGTCGCGCAGCATTTCAAGCTTGGAGCTTGTGCAGGAGCAATTGGCCCGCATCGCAGCGCACGCCGAACTCGGCGCCTTTCTCCACGTGGCCGAGGACCGCGCACGGCACCAGGCGCAAGCTGCCGACGCGGCGCGCGCTCAGGGCGGCGCGCACGCAACGGTGGGCCCGCTGCTTGGGCTGCCCATTGCCCATAAAGACGTGTTTGTCACGCGCGGCATGCCGTCGACGGCAGGCAGCAAGATGCTCGCTGGCTACATGAGCCCGTTCGACGCCACCGTCGTGCAGCGGCTTGAGGCTGCCGGCACGGTGGCGCTGGGCAAGACGAACATGGATGAGTTCGCCATGGGTTCGTCCAACGAGAATTCCGCCTTCGGTCCTGTGCGCAACCCCTGGGATGGACAGGCCATACCCGGCGGTTCCTCGGGCGGCTCGGCCGCATCGGTGGCTGCCCGCCTCGTTGCCGCCGCCACCGGCACCGACACGGGCGGCTCGATCCGGCAGCCCGCGGCCATGTGCGGCGTCACCGGCATCAAGCCCACTTACGGCTTGTGCTCGCGCTTTGGCATGATCGCGTTTGCCTCCAGCCTCGACCAGGCCGGCCCCATCGCACAGACCGCATGGGACTGCGCTGCGCTGCTGGAAGTCATGGCCGGTTTCGACCCCCAGGATTCCACAAGCGTGCAGCGGGACATCCCTCGCTACACGCAGGCGCTCGAGGCGCCAACGCCTGGTGCCGATTCGCGGCGGCCGCTGGCGGGCCTTCGCATTGGTCTGCCGCGCGAGTGGTTCTCCGAAGGCCTGGCCGACGAGGTGGTTCAGGCCGTGCGCGGGGCCCTGGCCGAGCTGGAAAAGCTCGGCGCCGTGCTGCTGGACATCGCGCTGCCGCGCACCGAACTGGCCATCCCCGCGTACTACATCGTTGCCCCAGCCGAGGCCTCGAGCAACCTCTCACGCTTTGACGGCGTGCGCTATGGCCACCGCGCCCGCGACTACCGCGATCTGACCGAGCTTTACGCAGCCAGCCGTGCCGAGGGGTTCGGCCCGGAGGTCAAGCGGCGCATCCTCATGGGCACGTACGTGCTCTCCCACGGCTATTACGACGCCTACTACCTGCAGGCACAAAAGATCCGCCAGCTCATCGCCGAGGACTTTCTCGCTGCGTTCGCGCGTTGCGACATCATCGCCGGGCCCGTGTCGCCCACGGTGGCGTGGAACCTGGGCGAAAAGGCCGACCCGCTTGCCAATTATCTTGCCGACATCTACACGCTTCCGGCGAGCCTGGCTGGCCTTCCTGCCATGGCGGTCCCAGCCGGCTTCGGCCTTGGCGCGCACGCCCGCCGACCGGTGGGCCTGCAGCTTGTCGGCCCGCATTTTGCCGAGCAGCGCCTTTTGCATGCCGCGCACCAGTTCCAGCAAGCCACGGACTGGCATGCCCGCGCGCCCCACCTCTGAGCTCCACGCAAGCACCATGTCCAACACCTGGGAAATCGTCATCGGCCTGGAAACGCACGTGCAGCTGTCCACGGCGTCCAAGATGTTCTCCAATGCGCCCACGGCATTTGGCGCTGCGCCCAACACCCAGGCAAGCGTCGTGGACCTGGCCCTGCCCGGGGCACTGCCCGTGGCCAACCGCGCCGCCGTGGAGCGCGCGATTCGCCTGGGACTGGCCGTCGACGCCAGCATCGCGCCCATGTCGATTTTCGCGCGTAAAAACTACTTCTATCCGGATCTTCCCAAGGGCTACCAGATCAGCCAGTTCGAGATTCCCGTAGTGCAAGGCGGCATGGTGTCGTTCTTGTTCGACGGGCAGCTGCGTCGCGTGCAACTCACTCGTGCACATCTGGAAGAGGATGCGGGCAAGTCCGTGCACGGCATCAACTACGAAGGCCGTGACGCCACCGGCATCGACCTGAATCGCGCCGGCACGCCGCTGCTGGAGGTGGTCACCGAGCCGGTCATGCGCTCGGCGGCCGAAGCGGCCGCTTACGCCCGCGCGTTGCACGCGCTCGTGGTCTGGCTGGACATCTGCGACGGCAATCTGCAAGAGGGATCATTCCGCTGCGACGCCAATGTCTCCGTTCGTCGCCCCGGCGAGTCGCTGGGCACGCGCTGCGAGATCAAGAATCTCAACAGCTTTCGCTTCCTCGAGCGTGCCATCACCGTCGAGGCGCACCGCCAGATCGATCTCATCGAAGACGGCGGCACCGTCGTGCAGGAGACACGCCTGTTCGATCCCGATCGCGATGAGACGCGCACCATGCGCACCAAGGAAGACTCACACGATTACCGCTACTTTCCCGACCCCGACCTGCCACCACTGGTGATCGCGCCGCACTGGATTGACGAGGTGCGGCGTGGCCTGCCCGAGTTGCCCCGGCAGATGGCCGAGCGCTTCATGCGTGACTACGCGCTTGCCGCGGTGGATGCAGCCTATCTCACGCAATCGCGGATGCACGCCGCCTACTTCGAATCCTGCGCCGCGACGTGTGGCCAGCCCAAGCTGGCCGCCAACTGGATCATGGGCGAGCTGGCGGCGCAGCTCAACCGGGCCGAACTCGAGCTCGATGCCTCGCCCGTGAGCGCGCAGCAACTCGGCCGCCTCGTGGCTCGCGTGCATGACGGCACGCTGTCAGGCAAAACGGCGCGCGAGGTTTTTGCCGCGTTATGGGCGGGTGAACCCGATGTGGACCGCGTCATCGAATCGCGCGGGTTGCGCCAGATCAGCGACGCCGGCGCGATCGCCGAGGCGGTGGCGGCAGTCCTCGCAGCCAATCCGAAGAACGTCGAAGAATACAAGAGCGGCAAGGCCAAGGCGCTCAACGCCCTGGTGGGCCAGGTGATGAAAGCCACCGGCGGACTTGCCAATCCCCAACAGGTGGGTGAGGCGCTGCGCGCGGCGATCGATGGCTGAAGCCGCTCAGGGCCTGGCCGTGCCCCGGTCACTGAGCTGACGGCCCCACAACGACTCAAGGCGGGGCAGCAACCCTGCGTACTGGGCGCGAATGTGCTGCATTTCCGCGTCCTGCCCGGCAATCAGCTCCTGCTCCTGCTTCGTCAGGAGCCTGTTTTCCTCGAACTTGTTACGCAGCTCCAACGGGTAGTTGCCGTCCGGGTAGAACTGCGCCTCCTGCTGCAGGGCCTTGCGTCGAGATGCAAGTCGCGCCATGCGCTTGCGCGCCGAGGCAACGAGCCATTGGGGCGTCTGCAGGTCGTTGCGCTCGGCCTGATCAAACGCCGCGCGGTCCGGGTAGCGGGTGAGCAATGCCCGCTGCTCACGCTGCTTGTTGCGCAGTTGCTCCTGATCCTGGCGCTGCTGCGCCAGCGCTGCGCTTTGTTCGGCCTGCTGCTGCGGCGTCAAGATGAGGCGGCGGACGGTGCCATCCGCATTGAGTTCCTTGCCGCCGAATCGCAGACAGTCGGCACTGAGGTGATCGGTGGTCACGGTCTGGCCGCTTGCGGTGTGGCAGACGAAAATATCGGCCTGCGCCACAGCTGGCCACGCTGCAGCCAGCGCCATGAAGCAGTGGACCATCCGCAATTGCATCACGCTATCGCCTTCCATCCCCAATGAACCCGATTTCAAACATGCACTGACAGTCGGGCCGGCCCCGAAGCACCTTCGCGCAGGGCACCTCAATACCCCGGCTCCATCCCCGTGCGTTGCGATAGTCTATCCTCGCGTGCCCCTTGCAGCCCCCACCATGAACCCAACTCCACTGCGTGTCACATCCCTGAACGTGAATGGCATCCGCTCCGCATTGAGCAAAGGGGTCGATGTCTGGCTGCGCGAACAGGCGCGCCCGGACTGGCTTTGCGTGCAGGAGCTCAAGGCGCTGGAATCCGACATGCATGACGGCTTGCGGGCCCTGGGCGGGCTGCGCGGCGCTTTTCACCACGCACAAAAGCCTGGCTACAGCGGCGTGGGCCTGTACTTCCGGCACGAACCCGATGACCTGCGCATCGGCTTTGGCAACGCCGAGTTCGACGCGGAAGGCCGCTATGTCGAGGCGCGCTACCGCTTGGCTGACGGCATGCGCCTGGCCATGGTCTCGGTGTATTTCCCCTCCGGGTCGAGCTCGGACGCGCGCCAGCAAGCCAAATTCCGTTTCCTCGCCGTATTTGAAGAGCACATGCGGGCGCTGCAAAGCCAAGGCGAAGTGATTCTGTGCGGCGATGTGAACATTGCGCACAAGGAAATTGACCTGAAAAACTGGAAAGGCAATCTCAAGCACAGCGGCTTCCTGCCCGAGGAGCGCGCCTGGATGACCCATGTGCTTGACGACCTGGGTTGGGTGGACGTCTTTCGCACGCTCAATCCGCTGCCGGATCAATACACCTGGTGGAGCAACCGCGGCCAGGCTCGGGCCAAGAACGTGGGCTGGCGTATCGACTACCAGCTCGCCACCCCGGGCGTGGCGGCGTTGGCGCAACGCGGCAGCGAGTCGATCTACACTGCTGCGCGCTTTTCCGACCACGCCCCTCTGTCCATCAGCTATGACCTGCGGTTTTGAGCCATGCCCCGGGGCAGGCATCGTCGCCGCATGCGCCCAGCGATCCGCTTGCCCGTTGATGCTGCGCATGGTCCCCGCGCCTTTGCGCCGGTGCATCCCGGAAGTCGCGGCCAGGTCTGGCGCGGCAATCCGGCATCGCGGCCGGGCCCATGCATCGGCATCGCAGCATCCAGAATCGTGATTTCCTTCACGGATCGAAACGAAGACCGTCCTTAAACTGCGAGAACCGCAGCTCAGTTTCGAATGCTCTGTCCCACCATCTCAGCCTTGGCGTGCCCCATGAACCCCGTATCCGTGATGCCCGAAGACGTCAAGCAGCTTGCTGCATCGGGAGACGTTGCTGCGCAGGAGTGGCTCGCCGACTTTCTGCGCAATGCGAACCAGCATTCGGAAGCGGCGCACTGGTACACCAAGGCCGCCGAGCAAGGATCCGCCACGGCGCAATACAACCTGGGCTGGGCGTATTTTCATGGTCGCGGGGTCGCGCTTGATTACGAGCAGGCCCGCGAATGGTGGAGGCGCGCAGCAGAGCAGGGTCTGGCGCGGGCACTGGGGTCCATCGGACTTTTGTTCGAACACGGCCACGGCGTTGCGCAATGCTTCGAGCAAGCCGCGCGCTGGTATCAGGCGGGCTGCGAGCGTGATGACGCGCCCAGCCACTGGTTTCTTGGGCGTCTTTATGCAAGTGGGCTCGGCGTGCCCGCCGATCGCGCCAAGGCCATTGAGCATTTCCGACGCGCCGCCGAGCACTCGCATCGGTCCGCCCAGTACAGCCTCGCCATGGCCCTGCTCGAGATGGGCACGCCGGATGCGGCGCGGGAGGCGGTGGAGTGGCTCCAGAAGGCCGCAGCCCATGAACATGCGCCGTCGCAATACAGCCTCGGCCTGGTCTATCTGGAGGGGGGCGTCGTGGCTCAGGACCCCCAGATGGCGGCGCAATGGATCCAGCGCGCCGCATCTGGCGGGCATGCTGATGCGCAATTTGCCCTTGGCGTGCTGTACTACAAGGGCCAGGGGGTCTTGCAGGATGCCGAGAAAGCAGCTCAGTGGTGGGTGCGCGCCAAGGAGCAAGGCCACGTCCGCGCACGACACAATCTGCATTTGATGAACGTTCAGCCATCGAGTTCGTTGTCGGGCATCACGTTACACGAGGTGGATACGCCGGGTGCCGATGCCCAGTATTGGGAGAAGACTGCGGCATGAATCCAGCCACGCATCCACTTGGGCGCAGCCTGGTCGCCGCGCTGCTGACCCTGTCGTTTGGGTCCGCGCACGCGCTCACTTTAGGACCCATCAGGGTCCTGTCCCATCTTGGCCAGCCCTTGTCGGCGCGCATCCCCGTGCTTTCCCTGAGCGACCCGGAGGGCCAGACCTTGCTGGCCCAGATGGCATCGCCCTACGCCTACCGTCAGGCCGGATTGCAGGCGGACCCAGTTTTGCCTTTCATACGCGTCACCCTCGCAAATGACCGCCAAGGCCATCCGTACATTCATCTTGCAACGCAGCGACCCGTGTGGTCGCCCTATTTGGACTTGATGATCACGCTCGCCTGGCAGGAGACGCTTCCACAAGGCCCAACGCTGCACTTGAGTCGCGATTACACCATCTTGCTCGACCCCCCGACGGAAGGGGTGGCCCCCCTGCAGGAGTCTGGCGCAAGCACTCAGCATGACGCGCCCCCCGACGCCAGCGGGGCAAACCAAGACGCAGCCACATCGTCTGCGAAGCCGCTGCCTGCACAAGCGATGCCCGTTGCCCCGGCCAAAGCGGTCCCTGCGTCGGTCCAACCCCTGACCGTTCGACGCGGCGACACCCTTTGGGGCGTCGCACATCGCCTTGCCGGCTCAAACGAGTCCATGACGACAAAGATGGCTGATGCGATCTGGCGCTCGAACCCTCAGGCCTTTGTCGCCCACGACCCGAACCTGCTGCGCGTGGGCAGTCACCTTCGCATACCGGACGCCGCCCAGGTGCGCGCGGCCACACCGCTGCCCGAGCGTCCGACTCGGCCCTTCGAGGGCCGAGCGCAAATTGCATCGGGTCAGGGTCAGCCCGTGAAAGACGCGCCGGTTCTGCGCATGAGCGACGCCATATTCGACATTCATGCGGCGCCACCAGCACCGGCCTTGACCACTGCCGCGGCTTCAACTGCCGACCTTGCGCATCGCCTCGCCCTTGCTAAGGCACAGGTCCGTCAAGCCGAGATCGCCTATGAGCAAGCGCAAGCCCGGCTCCAGGCGCTCCGGGCACAGGGCGGGGCGTCGAAGCCCATGGCCGCCACGGCCATGACCGCGAGCCCAGTGGCGGTGGCAACGCGCACCCCGAAACAGGCAAACCAACAGCGCGGCGCCGACGTACCCCATCCCCAGCCGCATGCGCCCGCCCAACCGCGCTCCCTGCTCTGGCGATGGTTGGCTGGCGCGGCGCTCCTTGCGACAGCGATCATGCTGCTCTGGCTTGACTGGCGCCGGCGGGCGCGCAAACAACCAGCCTCCTGGGCTCCGATCCCGCCAGGGGCTCACGCCCTCGACGCGGATCCGCGAAAGCTGTTCGGCTCACCCATCTCCCCGGCCCGCATGCTCGAGACCGAGAGAAATCTTGCGCAGCTTCAAACAGCCCCTGGCCCTCAAGTGCAGCCTCCGAGCGACGTTTGGGAGCCCCTGGAGCCAACTACCATCGCAACGGATGACGAGCCGGACCCTTTGACGGAAGCTGAGTTCTATGTCCTGCATGACCGCCCACATCAGGCACTGGAGCTCCTGCGGGACGCTGTCGCGCGCCACCCGGAGCATGTGCCCGCACATCTGAAGATCCTGGAGATCCTGGGCAGCTTGCACGATCACGTCGGATTTGAGGAATACGCCAAAGGCCTGCGGGACCGCTTTGGGCCGGACGTTTCATCCAAAATCCAAATGCTGCAGGACCGCCTCACGGTGCCAGCCTCAGCCAGGAACGGCGCGCCCGATTCAGGCAAGGCGCCCCAATCCATCTCGCAGCCACGGCCCGGAGCCGGTCGCGCAACGGACTCGCTGCCAGCGCTCGATCTGGATCTGTCCTCTGATTTTCTGGGCACAGCGCCGCACCCCGATCCGCAGTGATCAACCCCAGGGTCCGCGGCGTCAAGTCTGCATCGGCGCCGCGGGCCGCTTCGCTTAGATCGACATCGAGGCTCGCTGCGCCATGGCCTGCCGCCAGCGCTGCACGTGCGGGTGCTGCTCGCCGGGTTTGATTTTGATGATGCGCGCGAAGTCAACGGCCACGACCGCCGTGATGTCCGCAATGCTGAATCGATCGGCGGCGATAAAGTCGCGGCTGTCCAGACGCTCATTGAGCGTGATGAGAAACTGCTGCACCCTTGCGATGCCACGCTCGGCAAGTTCCGGGATCTGCGCATAGTCCACCGGCCCGGGCAGCGCCCGATGAGCCATGGCAGGCGAGCTGTTGCGTAACGCTTCGGCGATGGCGAGAAAGCCCTCGAACTCGACGCGCCAGTTCCAGCTCGCGATCTCGGCCTTCTCGGCCGGTGTCTCGCCCAGCAAGGGCGGCTGCGGGAAGCGGGCCTCCAGGTAAGCCGCGATCGCGGCATTGTCCGTGAGCACCAGCCCTTCGTCGGTGCGCAGCACCGGCACGGTGCATTGCGGGTTTACCTGTCGGAAGGCCGCGCCCAGCTGCTCTTGATTCCTGAGGTCGATCTCGACCGTATCGTGTGCAATGCCTTTCTCGGCAAGCAATATGCGTGCGCGGCGCGGGCTCGGGGCCGTGGCGCAGTCGTAGAGCGTCATCATGGCGGAGGTCTTTGTTGTGGTGGAAGCCATCAGCGCGCCGCATCCAGTTTGTCCTGGGTCCGGGTATCAAAGTCGCCGGCGTCATGGCGCTCGTGCAGTTGACTGGATGGTTCACCCCAGGTGCGGTTGACCATGCGCCCGCGCTGCACGGCAGGGCGCTGGGCGATCAGGTCGGTCCAGCGCACCACATTGGTGTAGGTCTGGACCTGCAGAAACTGCCCCGCTTCGTAAAGCAGACCTTTAACCAGTGCGCCATACCAAGGCCAAACGGCAATATCAGCAATGGAGTATTCGTCCCCAGCCAGATACGTGCTTTGGGCCAGACGCCGGTCAAGCACGTCGAGTTGACGTTTGACCTCCATCGCATACCGGTCGATGGCGTATTCGATCTTCGTCGGCGCATAGGCGTAGAAATGCCCAAACCCGCCCCCGAGGAACGGCGCGCTTCCCATCTGCCAGAACAGCCACGACAGGCATTCGGCGCGTGCGGGCTGCTCGACCGGCAGCAGGGCGCCGAATTTTTCCGCCAGGTACAGCAGGATTGCACCGGACTCGAACACGCGGATCGGCTCTGGGCCGCCGCAGTCAAGCAGGGCCGGGATTTTGGAGTTCGGGTTGACTGCGACGAAGCCACTGCCAAATTGTTCGCCCTCGTTGATGCGGATCAGCCATGCGTCGTACTCGGCCCCGCGGTGCCCCAGGGCGAGCAACTCTTCGAGCATCACGGTGACCTTCACACCGTTTGGGGTGGCCAGCGAGTAGAGCTGCATGGGATGATGCCCCTGCGGCAGCTGCTTGTCGTGCGTGGCGCCGGCAATGGGGCGGTTGATGTTTGCAAAGCGGCCGCCGTTCTCTTTGTTCCAGGACCAGATGGGTGGCGGCGTGTAGGGCGACGTGTCGGTCATGCAGGAATCTCCAAGATCTGGTTAAAACGCGCACGATACCTGTGCAACGGCTTGCCTGAAGGGTGTAGGGATTACCGCTCGCGGCGTGAGGCTGGACCCGCGTGTCCAGCCAGCGCTGCAAGCTCGGCTGTGGGCGCGCGGATCGGACACCTGCACCCATGCTGTCCCGAACGCCTTCGAGCGCGTCTTGTGGCGTCGCCACGAACAGCCCGTTGAAGTTTGTGCTTGTGCCGATGTTCGGCTAATGCATGTATTCGCGCGTTTCCGGCGTGAAATGAACGGCGAGAAGGTACATCGAACTGAGGGCTGCGGTGGATATGACCAGACTTAAGGGGAGATCGCTGGCGGCTTTTGACACGAACGACACAACAATGGGCATGGAGCCGCCCAAGGCAAAACCGATGTTCCAGGATATTGCCGTGCCGCTTGAGCGGATTTTCGTGGGGAACCGCTCGTTCAATATGATCAGGAGAGGCGCATAACACAAGGCACCGGTGCCGCTCAAGAGGACCGACAGTAAACCAATATCGATCACTGCTGTTGTGTGAGCCAGCCGCAAATAAAGCGCCGGGATGGCGATGAGGGAGAGCAGCCCAAATAGAACAACGCCCGTTTTTCGTCCAATGATGTCCGTGAGATAACCGGCAATCACGGAAAAAACAATCACGGCAATCGCCGAGATGCTTAATATGATGCCAAGCTTTTGCGGCGGCACATGATTGACCAGGCGCATGAACGTCGGCAAGTAACCCGACGTTAAATACGAGAGACCTCCGCCTGCCATGGTCAAGATGATGCTGATGACCACGGCGCCGAGAAATCCACCCTGGATCAAGGAGCGTAGAGGCGGTTTTTCTTCGGTTGCGGCGCCGAGTTTTCCCTTTTGCAGCTCATCCCACATGGGTGACTCCTCCAGCTTGGTGAAGACCAACAATCCCAGCAATGCGCTCAGCAGCCCGGAGAAGAACATGAATCGCCAGCCCCAGACTTGAAACGCATGTCCCGGGAAAATCCAGGTCACGAGGAGAAAGACGAGGGAGGCCAACAGTTTTCCAAGCCCCGATCCACCACCGGATATGATCCCCGATGCCAATCCCCGCCATTTTGCGGCAATCGATTCCGTACCGATTGTGTGCGTGGAGGCAACCATCCCTCCCATGAAGACCCCCTGGATGAGACGCAAAGCGATGAAGGCCATGGGCGCTGCAATGCCGATCGATTCGACGGTCGGGATGGTCCCCATGAGAGCAGTCGCGACGCCAACCCCTATGGCGGCGATTGCCATGGCCCGTTTGCGACCGTTGCGATCCGCATAGTGCCCGAAGAGATAACCACCAACGGGACGCATCAAAAGTGTTGCCGCGAATGCAGCATAAACGCCCACCAATGAAGACATTTGCTGCGATGAATCAAAGAAGACTTTTCCGAGCGTTGGCGCGACGTAGAGCAAAATAAACAAGTCGAACAGGTCAAATGCCCAACCGAGGCAGGAAAATGCGACGGCAGATGCCATCCGCCGTCGGCTGAGATCCGATGCATTCCCTTTCGGCGAAATTACACTCACCTGGACTCCAAGGGCGTGGATGTGAATGCTCCCGCGACTAAGCGCCTAGAGGCGCTGTATTCGGGGCATCAACGTCAGGACTCATGCCGCGACCTTGATGCCCGTCCGATGAAACTTGGCGGTTAGATGCCCCACGCAACAGACGGGCATGCGCCCAGATGTCGGCGAGAACCAGAGGCATTCTCTCCACGGCGCCGGAGCTTTTGCCGGTTGCCGCGCCTTGCATTTCTTTGGGCTTGAGCCACAGGAGCATCGCCAGCCCTCGGGCCGCGATGTTCAGTGCGCCGTTGAGATCGGCGTTGTACTTCTTGCCCGAGGCGAAGGTCGCCAGTTGGGCATTTCGCTTCGAACGAATGACCTTGCCTGAGCCGTCATACGCCCATCGACTGGTGCCACGGGCGTAGACCTCCAGCACGCGCAGACCCATCTCCTGCGCCTTGAGCGCAAGGGCCTGGATCAGCGCGCGATGCTGGAAGCGATGGAAGCGCTTGCGCTGCTGCTTCGACGGCCCCTTGGGCTTCCAGCCCTTGAGATCTTCGACGGCGAAGGCTTTGGCGCCATGCTGGGCGGCGAATGCTGCCAGGCGCGACGCCAGGGTGCGCGCCGCGTCGAGGCTCAGTCCCTCGATACGGCGGTGAATCGCCGAGCAATGCTTCTGGCCGCGCACGTGGGGGCCGGATTGGCGATGCTTGGCGGCGATGACGGATGCAAGAGCGTCGCGCTGGTCGTTGTGCCTGCCGCACGTCAGGAACGTGCGGGCGATCACCGTGCCAGTGGAGTCGACGATTGCGGCCGTCGCTGCGGTGTTGATGCCCACGTCCACGCTGCAGATGCGGTGCTTGCCGTGGACGAAGTCTGTGTTGGTCACGTAGTTTCTCGGGCGCAGCGCGACCGGGCAGGACAGCACAACCTTGGCGCCGCGCACGATGAGCGAGGGGCTTTGGTCGAGCTTGGCCGCCTTCGGCTGCACGCGCACGAACCGGCCCTTGACGCGCAGCGGTTCGCTGAACCGCCACTGACCGTCTGCGCCCAGCAGCTTGATCTGCACGGTGCGCATGCCCGTGCCATAGAGGATCATGTTGCCGCCGTACAGCGACGGGTAGACGTTGTTCAGTCCGAGCCGTGGGGGCCGGGCGCCTTCTTCGCGGTCGCGCCCGCCGATCTGCCCGTCGAGGAAGTTGTTCCAGTTCGATAGAAACGATGAGACTGCGCCATGGGCTTGTTCGATCGCTGCGCGGCGCAGGTAGCTTGGCATCTTGCCGAACATGCGACCCAGCTCCGGGTATTGGACTTGCGGGCGCTGCGCGGTCTTGTGGAACAAGTCTTCGATGCTGGCGCATTTGACCTTGCCGTGCGAGATGTCTGCCCAATGCACCAGCATGACGCCGCACAGTCCACGCACGACACGACGAAACGCGGCGACCGTGCGCTCGACATCCTCGCGCACTGCTGGTGAAACGCCAAGCGCATGACCTTCGGAGCGAAAAATGACTGGAGCCATGCGCTTGATGGTACGATCATCAACTTAACTATTCAAGTGACATGACCATGTCTGACGGATTCAAGACAAGCAATCATGCGGCTTACAGCCTGTACTATCACATCATCCTCACAATTAAATACAGGAACAGGTGCCTGACCGTGGAGATGCTCGACCGACTGCGCGAAATCTTCACCAACGTCAGTGCGTCCTGGCGCTGCCGGCTGATCGAATTCGGCGGCGAGGCGGATCATGTACATCTACTGATCGAGGGGCAGCCCTCGATGGACCTTGCGCGATTCGTCGGAAATTTGAAAACCGTGAGTTCCCGCTACATCCGCAAGGAATTTGCGCAGCACTTGCGCAAGTTTTTCTGGAAGGTTCAGTTCTGGAACAACGCCTACGCAGTGGTCAGCGCGGGCGGACACGCGAGCATCGAACAGTTGCTCGCCTACATCCAGGATCAAGAACAGCCGCCATCGGCGGCTCACCGCTTGACCCGCGACTAAGCGCTTGCGCGCTGTAGTCGGGGGATGCGCGGTGAGTTGCTCAATCGCATGATGTCATCAACCGACCGTTGGATGCGAGCCTCCGGGGGCACCGCTTTTCCAATCCAGCCGGCCAGCGGTTTGGGGTGTTCCCAGACCCCGACGGGCCTTAATCTTTTCGGGAATGAATTAATCAAGGTGAATGTTGTACGGTGGCAAGTCGTTCGCCTCATGGCGAGATTTTAGAGGTGTCAGGCATTTGGGGAAGTCGTCGGCGTTCCCGACTCGCCCGCGCCAGATAGCTGTCGCGTCGAGGGTGCGTCGCCTAACTCAAAGCCGGCGCAATGGCGCCCCCTCTCCACGACACGCGCCGGCTCCTCAATCGCATATCATGAATCAGGACATCCACGGCGTGCGGACGCCTTCGATACGTTGATTGGCATCGCCAGACAGGCGTGTCGCCAATTCGATCCAGGCGGCGAAACTTCATCCGAATTGACCTGGGAGGCATCCTCAGCGTGAGAAAACGGCATTCCACCGTCCACCAAATCCCTGATGGCCAGTGGAGCGCAAGCGCCGCATTTACAGAAACCTTGCCCACGCGAACGTGCACGTGTTGCCTGCAAATGGGCCGCACGCGCCTTCATGAGCTGCCGGGTTTGATGCGGGCAAGCCAACTTGCTGGGCATCTTGCAGACTCAACAGACTGGCCATTCGCTCACAGTTGTGGAGTCGTGGCGCTTCCGCCGCTCCACGGCCAGTGCCAGCCCCGCTCGGATACCCGGGCGAGGCGGCCCGCGCCGGCGCCAAGTCGGCATGACTGGACACCTAGGCCAAGCGGACCCTGTCCACAAGCCACTGTGTCAACAACCGGCTCGCTTCCCGAGGGTCATTGCCGGAATGAATTTGTGCATGCCACTGGTTGACGTCGCGGTCGTCAGGGGCGTGGAGACGAAAGAACTGCGTCAATGGGCACGTGTCCAGGGCCGTCGCGGGCTTGGGTGGATCCCCAGAGTGCATGAACGCCCAGTGATACGCCAAGGCCCCGAGTGGGGTGCGGATCTGACCGGACCGCATGCGCAGCTTGAATTGCCGCACCCACCCCGCAATGGCGTCTAGCGGCATGGGCTTCGCAAGTGCATAGCCTTGGCCAAAGGTCGCCCCTAGAACGGTTACGGCTTCGATCAGTCCATCGTCCTCCAACCCCTCCACAACCAATTCGCGCTCCAGGTCGCGCGCAATTTGGATGAGTGCGCCCACAAGGCTCAGCACCCGCATGGGACTCGTGCGCATCGTCGCGAGGAGGCCCTGGTCGATCTTGATGACATCAAACGGCAAGATGGACAGGCGCTCCAGGCTGCTATAGCCCGACCCCAGGTCATCCATGGACAGCCGCACCCCCAGCCGGGTGAGCTGTTGAATGGCTTCACTCTGGGCCGCGGAGTCGATCTCTTGCGTCTCCAACAGCTCGACACTCAGGCGATGGGGCGCAACGCCATGGCGACGCAAGGCATGGCTGATCCAAATTGGGCTGTCGGGATTGAGCAAGGCTGATGGGGGAAGATTGATCGCAACCGTCAATTGCAACGACTCCGCGTCCCACGTTATCAAGCCATGCAGCGCCTGGTCCAGACCGTTCTTGAAAAGTTGCTCCAACTCCGCATTACCCAGCAGAGGCAGGAATTTAGCGGGGGCGACGATCGTTCCGTCCTGGAGCCGCAGACGGGCAAGGGCTTCCACTGAATGCACGGCTCCCGTGCGCAGGTTGACCACGGGTTGGCCATACATCACCAAGCCGCCCGAAAAGACCTGCTGCCTGTAGCTTTTGGCGATGGATTCCGGCAATGCAAAGACATTTTTTGCGCGGCAGCGTTGCCACGCCTGCTCCCATCGGCGTTGCAGCCCGCGCCCGAATTCCCGGATCCAGTCCGACTCAAACTGGTTCGGGAACGCGCCATACAGGTACACGCACGCGACGGCATGGCCGGCCTCATCGAGAATGGGAAGCGCCAGGGTCGACTGAATGTTCAGGCGCCGTGCGGGCTCCGCCCAGAACTGCAGGCGCGGATCGCTCGCATAGGCCGGCGTGCTCTGCGCCTGCAGTGTTCGCCATGCGACCGCGATCAGCCCCTGGCCCCTCGGCGAGTCCGGGTCAATCAGTACACTCGTCTGGGGATTTTGCAGAACGTCCATGATGCCTTGGGCCTTCGGGCCCGCGCTGCGCTCGACCGTCAACACGCCCTCTTGATTCAGGCGCATCAGCAAGGCCCCATGGATCCCAGGCAAAGCGCCCAATGCATTGAGCTCGAATGCCGATACATCGGGCCATGGCATGCCAAGAGCGGGGAACGGACGCGAAAGCGTCCCGAAATACGCGGCGACCGTACGCTCCGCCGCTTCGAGTTGACCCTGAATGTCGTCCTGCAGTCGGGCCTCGATGATCAGAGCCAACGAATAGCGGCGCTTCGTGGCCATCGGGACGCCATTCAAATGCAAGCCAAGCAAGCGTCGATAAATCGACAGCGATTGCACCAGCAACGAATTGGTCACACCCACCAAGGCATGGATTGCCCCCAGTGCCTGAGCCCGTTGGATGATTTGCTCGCGCATCGTGTCCGGCGAAAGCAGAAATTGCAGATGGCCCGTCTGATGGGATTTCAGCGTTTGCATGGCCTCGCCGCCCAGCGTTGCAAGGATCGCACGTGCTGCGGGACGCTCCGCGAGTCTGCCGTAGAACTCATCGGCGAATCGGGTCGCCAGCAGCTGAACGTGCCGCTGCGCTGCGCGCAGCAATACGGCGGCTTGCGGCCCGTAAGGCTCAATCGTTTGATCGGCCTCTTCAACTTTCGTGGGTTGCAGCATCGCGATCGACCCTCATCAGCCAGCCCTCTGGATTGGCAACAGAGCAGGCGCCCAATTCCAGGCGCATGCCAACCGCCCCCCGAAACCGCCGAGGAAAGTACGCGGCATGTCAATCAATGGCGGATGCCGCCGCGCGCCGTGCTGCCAAACTCTTTTTCCGGACCATTGCTTGTTGAGGAAATATCGCATAAGTGCGATATGTTTGTCCATCGCTTCTTTTATCACAGGGCCTTTCGCACTGTGCAGCCCGCGCACGCCCAAGGGTTTGCAAGACCCATTGCGACATCGCCTTGTGGTTAACCCTGTTGCTGCCCAGGTCATGCCGCGCCGATCCAAACGGATGGCTCATACTTCAAAAGGCGCTGGCGTCGTTTCCTGAAGGCCTCACGATAATCTGGCCTTCTGGCCAAGCGGCGTCCAATGGAGGCTGAAGTAGCCAGACCTCCGAGTCTGGCCATCCGTGGGGGGGGGCCTTGCGATGGCAATTGCAACGGTTGCGTTTTTGCGCTTTGCGCTTGCGGTCTTGCTCGCAGGTGCGGGCTGCCTGGGATCTGGGCCATTGAACGCCGCGGAGCCCGAAGTGCGGGTCAATCCTTTCCACGATCCATTCAAGCAGGTCACGCATGGGTTACCAGGCTGCCCCGTGCCGAGTCCGCCCACCTATAGCCAACACGACATGCATTTGGCGGAGCATCATCGCGTCGAACAGGGCAACAGCTGTTTCCTCGCCGGACGGTGTCGGCTTTCAAACAGCTTTCTTTACGACAAGGGCATTGCCAGCGCTCTGTTTCCACGGTTGGCTGCTGACCGGGCATTGGAGGGATCTTCCGTATGGGTTTTGGTGCAGGGCCGATTCGTGCAGTTTTTCGGGTGCGTTAGTCATAAAGGCCAAATAGACCACCTGGAAGCCATTGCGAGGCAAACGCCAGATGTGCAGGCGGTCCTTGCCAATGTGATGGTGGGCATTGACTCCAAACCGCCCTATTTGACGGCCTCCCCATCCCTGACCTGTGGCCAAAGCTTGCGTGGAAAGGGCGAAAAGCCCTGCCGCACGTCGCACGAATGACACTTGCGTGCGGCGCTTTCAGTCGACTCCTGCGTTGCGGGTCACCCCACCGCGCCGATTCGCCACGATTGGCCCGCCGCGCGAGCCGCGATGCACGAGTTGGGCGCGTCATGGCAGGGATCAAACAACGCGGATGCCTCTCCGGCAGAATCGCTGCAGCCTCGTCGCGCTATGGATCACGCGGCAACTCCTGCCGTGGTGCTTGGGTCTCCTTGACGCCAAGCTGCCACCAACGGGTGCGGGTCGCTTTCTGACGCTTCAACTGATACATGGCCTCATCGGCTTGCCGCAGGAGCATGTCGGCGTCGGTCCCATCAATCGGATAGCGCGCCACCCCCATCGTCATGCCAATTTCCACGAATTGATTCAGTGCAACGGAGATCGGTGTGCCCACGGCTTGGTGGACACGATCGAAAACGGCAGTGAGCTGCCCCAGCGCGCTGTCTGGATCAATGTTCTCGATGACGATGGCAAATTCATCTCCGCCGAGCCGGGCGATCAATTCCGTTTCGCGCAACGCGTCGCGCCAACGCCGTGCGACCTCGCGCAGCAATGCATCCCCCGCGTCGTGTCCATGCGTGTCGTTCACACGCTTGAAGTCGTCCAGGTCAACGTAGCCAACAGCAATCTCGGTGCCTTCACGCTTTGCGCGCGCGAGTGCATCATTCAGCCGCAAGCTCAATGCACTGCGGTTGGGCAGCCTCGTCAACGGGTCGTAGAGCGATTGCCGTTCTGCGTTGGCGCGCAGCCGCGACAGCTCCAGGAAGGACGCGTAGATGCGCCGGGTTGCCAGGGCAAGATAGGCAAAATACAGGACCGCGAGATAGCCTGCCGCCTGGAGCACGGGCTCGGGCGATAGCAACAGGCGAGGCCCCATCGTGATGGCCGAGGGCAACATGTAGAGCAGCGCCGAGGGCGCGTCGGACGACTGCTGCGCCACCCCTGCGCCACAGACCGCAGCGATCACGGTCGCCATGAATAGCTCGTCGAGCGGGCTCGTCGGAAACATGAACAGGGGCAGCACAGCCCACGAGGCGCCAAGGATCAATACGCTCACCCGAGCTCGGAGGAGCCAGAGGCCGGCATGCTCCTGGAGCTTGGCTTCGGGCCGCGAAGCGAACCAAATTGCGAGGCGCGCGGAGTGCGCCAGGACCATCCACGCGAACCACAGCAAAAGCGCGGGCGCAGGCACCTGCCCGCGCAACACCCATGCCAAGACTGCCGCCGGGATCACACCGCCGGCGAAGCCGACGGGGATCGAATTCAGCGACACCCTGGCCAGATCGGCGGCAACGTCCTCATTGAGGAGCATCCGCCGTTTCGCGGCGGCAATTCGCGACTCTGCTTTCGCGGTCGCGTGCGTGACCGTGAACGATCCGCTGGCTTGAATTTGATCAGTCATGGGGATGTTGGCAACCTAATCTTCGAGGACCACCGCTTGCTCATTCGACATCTTTGGACCGCTCCAGTGCGGTGACAGCGCCGCAAATCACCCGACTTTGACCTCTGCGTATCAGCCGTGGTGGCGTTGCAATCCATGGCGGCAACTGAGGCGCGCTCGCTGACTGCCGTGCAGCGTCCCGCCATGATTGCTCCCTGCACTGGCTGAGAACCCCGTGGACAAGGCAAGGAGTCGGAATCACCTTGGGCGTGAAGCCATACCTGAACGATAGAGGGTGAGACCCCCCCGTGCCAGCCCCGATGGACCAACGTTTCTGCTGGAACGTGAACAAAATCACGTTTCCTGCAGAATCAACATTTAATCCCGAACCTTTCCACGCGAAGCCTTGACGCCCGATCGAAGGGCCTTCGAAACCAAGCGACGCTGCCTTGAGCCAAAGGTTGGCTTGGTGGGCCGGCGAATGCGTGGCTTGTGCGAAGCCTCGGCAACCAGGGCCTGAAGGCGCTCCAGGGCCGCTGCCTTGTTTTTCTCGTGGCTTCGGGAGGCTTGCGCCTTGATGACGATGACGCCGTCCTTGTTGATGCGCTGGTCGGACAGGGCGAGGAACCTGTCCTTGACGTCCGGCGGAAGAGACGACGCCCGGATATCGAAGCGCAAGTGCACGGCGCTCGAGACCTTGTGAACGTTCTGCCCGCCCGGCCCCTGCGCTCGCACCGCGCTGAATTCGACTTCGGCTTCCGATACCACGTGCGGCATGGTGACCTCGCGCTCGCTAACCTGCGACCGATGATGCCATGGTGTCGCCACCCATGCGAAGTGTCGGCGCATCAGCCACGCCTGCAGCGTCTCCACGTTGCTGACCCAGTTCTGCTTTCGCCGTCTCGGGCGCATGCCCATCCGGTGCCCAGTTTGCCGCGAAGGGCAGCAATCGGGGTCCCTGCTCCAGCCTGCATCCGGTTTTGCCAAGGGAAGACGCCGCACATGGTGGTGCCGGATCGTCGATGCACGCTGCCGCCTCTAAGCGCATGGCGTTGTGGCGGGGGAATGCCCCGTGCTCTTGCGCGAACGATCCTGTGAGCCCGTCAGGAGATGCTCCAGCCTCTCGACGCGGTGGCGGTGGGGGGTGGTGATGGCGTAGAAATTTTCTCGCAACTGTTCGGATTGGCCCACCCGCACGAGGCTTCCCGAGCGCAGTTCATCCTGCACCACCACCTCAGGCAGCACCGTCAACCATCCGCTGTCTCGTGCGATAAGGCGAAGCATGGCCATGTCGTCCACTTCAGCACGCAGGCGCGGTTTGACGCCGGCGGAAATGCACAGGGCATCGAACTGCGCTCGCAGCGTGTGTCGGGGGCCGGGCAAAGCAAGCTCCTCACCATCCAAATCCTCCGGAACGCGCAAGGTGCGCCCTTTCCACACGCTGGCTGGGCCGACCAGTGAGATCGCCTGGCTGCCCAGGAATCGGCAATGCAAGGGGCGATCTGTTTCCGACGGGACGGTCTCGTTGGCCAAGACGATGTCGAGCCGATGCTGCACGAGGCGCTCCAGAAGGTCTTCCAGCATGCCGGACTCCAGGGTCAGCATCACCGAGGGGTCAGCCAGCAAAGGACGAATCCAGTTTTCCTGGTAGTTGCGCGACAGGGTGGCCACGCTGCCCACGCGCAACCGGATCATCCCTTCGCTGCGACCTTGCAGTCGACCCAGCATCTCCTGGCCTAGACCGAAGATGTTCTCCGCATAAGACAGCACCAACTGCCCCGCGCCGGTGAGCACAAGTCGCCGCCCTCGCGTTCAAACAGGGCCTCGCCCAGACGGTCTTCGAGTTGCCGGATCTGCGTCGACAGCGCGGATTGCGAGGTATGCAACTCCTGCGCGGCGCGCGTGAGATGGCCAACCTTGGCGACGCGCCAGAAGTAGTGCAGATGGTGAAAGTTGAGCTGCCCGATATCCATTGTTCTCTTTTAACTATCGATTCATTCCAAACAATGTAATTTACAGAATCTTTCGAGGCAAGCACCATGTCGGCAGTTCATTCAAAGAAGCTCACCATGGATCGATCCGTTCTTTTGCATTTGGCCACGGCCTTGGCGCCTGCCACCTTGATGGCGACGGTCACGCTGTCGTCCCGGTTGCGCTGGTTGCACGAAGCGTCGCTCTGGAGACGATTCAACGTCCTGTCGGGAGCGGCACTGCTGTGTGCGCTGACGTCCCTCGCCCTGCAATGGGTCCAGCCGGCGCCGCCCTGGGGCGCAACGGCGCTGCCGCAACTCCCTTGGCTGGCCCTGAGCCGGCTGAGCGCCTTGCTCGCCGTGCTGGTCCAACTGCTTGGAACCGTCATCGGCGTCTTTTCGTCCCGTTATCTGCAAGGCGAGCCGGGCCGAGCACGCTATGTCGCCGCGCTCGGCGGCGTATTGGCCGCGGTGCACCTGCTCTTGCTGGCGAATCACTGGCTGGTATTGACTGCCGCGTGGGCCGCAGTCGGCGTGGCTCTGCAGCATCTGCTGTGCTTTTATTCCGACCGCGCGTTCGCGTTGCTCGCAGCACATAAAAAGCGCATTGCAGACCGGCTGGCGGACATCTTTCTTCTCGGTGCGGCCACCTTGGCATGGTGGAACGTGGGCAGCGGATCGTTTACCGATCTTCGGCAACACCTGGCCCATGGCGACGCCTCGATCTGGCTGCAGATGAGTGCCGTGTGCATGGTTGTGGCCGTGATGCTGCGTACGGCGTTGATGCCTGTGCATGGCTGGCTGATCCAGGTCATGGAGGCGCCGACGCCGGTTTCCGCTTTGCTACACGCCGGCGTCGTCAATCTCGGCGGCTTTGTGCTCATCCGCTTCGCCCCCCTGATCGGGGCCTCGCCGGCGGCACGCTGGCTACTGGTCGCATTCGGGCTTGGAACCGCGTTACTGGCAGGACTGGTCATGCTGACCCGCATCAGCATCAAGGTCCGATTGGCATGGTCCACCGTGGCGCAGATGGGCTTCATGGTGCTCGAGTGCGGCTTGGGTCTGTACTCACTGGCAGCGCTGCACCTCATTGGCCATTCGCTCTACAAAGCGCACGCCTTCCTGTCCGCATCCTCGGTCGTGCAGCGCACCAAGCTGCAGATGATGCGCGGCGCGGCTACGCCTTCAGTGTTCAGCCTGGTCGCGGCGCCGGCACTGACCATCCTGATCATCGGGCTGATTCAGTTCCTCGTCACGGAAGCGGCGTGGCCGTGGTGGTGGAGTGGTGTGCTGGCCTTCGCATGGGCCCCCCTGCTGTGGCTGCCCGACCCGCGTGGCGACAACGCGCAGTCGGCCTTGTGGCGCGGGCTGGCGGGCTTGTGCATGGTGTCGGGCCTCACCACGGTTCTCCTGCTGACGCATGCGGCCCCGCTTGGCGTCACGGACCGGCCACAAGGTCAGGCCGGCCTCGTCGCACTGTTTGCAATGGCCGTGATGTACGTGTGCCTCATCCTCCTGCAGCTGCGCCCCCAGACCCTGGCGGGCTGGCGGCGCTGGAGTTACGCAGGCTTCTATTTGGACGAGATCTACACACGCCTGGCACTGCGCCTTTGGGCAACACGGTGGGCCCTGCCGCCTGCGCATCCCCATGGCCACCCGATGAGCGACACCACTGCTGCTCTTGTCTCCCCGTAAACACGCCCCAAACGATCTCATGAACACGATGTCCTTCACCTCGCCAAGCCAAGGCTCTGGCGCCGCGGACCTGCAGCACAACAGCGGCGGATCGTGTCCGTCATCTCCCATGACCGATGAAACCTTGTCAAGGCGAATCGGCGCCGCCTGTGAGCAAGCCTGCCAGGCGATCGCCCCTGTGTGGCCACTGGATCGGGCGATCGCCGTCAATCCACACTGGGCACGAACGAGCAGGCCCGTGCGCCAGGTCGCGGCCCGCATGGCGGTTCTGGCCGGCATTCAGGTGTTTCCTCCGCGCAGCTACCAGCGGCAAGCGTGGCAAGCCGGGCGCATCACGCGAGCCGATCTCGCCGATGCGCTGGCCATGCTGTCGCATGACCATCCCGATGGGCTGAGCGCCGCGCAGTGCATCGCCGCCCTGGACTGCGCACCCCGCTTGCCGCAAATGCCCCTCATGATCGATGTGTTGGATGACGATCCAGGGCGTCAGTCCCGTCTGTCATGGCGGCAGGCCATTACCCATCAGGTCAGCCAGACCTGCGCCGCCTATTTCGATCGGCACCAGGCCGACTGGCAGCCTGAGCGTCCTCAGGGCTTATATGCCTTTTGGAGGCACACGCTCATGCACGACCATGGCATCGGCCTGTTAATGGGCTTGCCCGATCTGCACCGGTGGCTCGACGCACTGCCCGCCACGAGCCAGGATGCCGAGCGATGGGTCATGCGGCGCCTTGAGTTGCCGCACGAGGTCTGGGCGGACTATCTGGAGGCGGTCCTGCTCACCGTCAATGGCTGGGCATCGTGGTGCGCCTACCTGGGCTTGCAGGCCAGCCTGGAAGGGAAGACTGATTCCCATTTGCGAGACTTGCTGGCCATTCGACTTGCCTGGGGCGCACTCTTGCTGGAGAGCAAGAACGATGCTGTCACGCGGCAAGCCTTTGCGGCCCTGCAGGCCGCGTGGAGTCAAGCACCAGCGCATCTTCGGCAGGTGGAAGAGGCGCTGGTGATCGACGAGGTCTGGCAACTGGCACTCGAAGCGGGCTACCAGCGCCAACTGGCGCGCAGGCTCGGCGCGCATACCCATGCCCTGAAGGAAGTCCCGAACGAACCGCACGCGATCGAGGTGCAAGCGGTCTTTTGCATTGATGTGCGCAGCGAGCCCCTTCGGCGCGCCCTCGAGGCGACCTGGCCTGCCGTGCAGACCATTGGATTTGCCGGCTTCTTCGGGCTTCCCGTAGCGTATACACCGCTGGCTACGCACGCGCGTTGGCCACAGTTACCAGGACTGTTGGCTCCTGCACTGGAAGTGACCGACCGCATCATGCCCGCAATCTCGTTGAACAGCGCTGATGGCCAGCACCTCAGTCGCGCTGCGGGCAAGGCGCGACACCGGCGCTTCGCCTGGTCGCAGCAGTGGCTCGCCGGCAGCCGCTGGCCCAGTGCGGCGTTCTCCTTTGTGGAAGCGACCGGCGTGGGTTACGTCGGCAAGCTCTTGCAAGGGTTGAGTCCGTCGACCCGCTCACCGGCGCGCGACACCTTGGCAGGATTGCCCTCGCGATACCGGCCCGTCTGCCGGCCAACCCTCATGGATCTCGACCTCCACGCCAAGGTGGCGCTGGCCTCGCGCGTGCTTCACGCCGCGGGCCTTGATCAAGGGCTTGCGCCTCTGGTTTTGCTGGTCGGGCATGGCAGTCAGAGCGTGAACAACGCGCACGCCGCCGCGCTCGATTGCGGAGCCTGCTGCGGCCAGACGGGCGAAGTCAACGCGCGTGTGCTGGCCCAGCTACTCAACGAGTCGCAAGTGCGAGTCGGCTTGCAAAGCTGCGGCATCTCGATTCCCGAGCAAACGGCATTTGTTGCCGTTCTGCACAACACGACCACCGATGAAATGCATGGCTTCGATCTCGATCTCTTGCCGCCTGCCGCCCGAGGCCGCTGGGATCGGATGCAGACGGTGCTCGCCCACGCCTGCGATCAGGTCCGCCGCGAACGCGCCGCGCGCCTCGGCCTGAATCCGCGCGCCGACCACGGCAAACTTCTTACACAGCTGCGCCGCCGGGCCAACGATGGTGCCCAGACCCGGCCTGAATGGGGGCTGGCAGGCAACGCCGCGTTCATCATGGCGCCACGCCGTCGTACCCTCGGCGCCGATCTCGGCGGGCGCTGCTTCTTGCACGATTACGACGCCGGGAACGATCCGGATGGAAGCGTGCTGGAGTTGTTGATGACGGCGCCCATGCTGGTGACCCATTGGATCAACTGGCAATACCACGCGTCAACCTGCGATCCGCTGAGACTGGGGGGCGGAAACAAGGTACTCCACAACGTGGTGGGTGGCCACATCGGCGTGTTCGAAGGCAATGGCGGCGATCTGCGCATTGGCCTGTCCCATCAGGCTTTGCATGACGGCGAGCGCTGGATTCACGAGCCCCTGCGCTTGAGCGTCTTCATCGAAGCGCCAGAGCGTCGAATCGAGGACATCCTCGCACGCCACGCATCGGTTCGACAGCTGGTCGACAACCGTTGGCTTCATCTGTATCGCATTGCGAGCGACGGAAGCATGACCCGGCGGGCCGCACCACAAATTTGGGCGGCGGCGTGACCGGGGCACACTGCGATGTCCTCAATTTTGCGATGAACCATGCGGGCGCAGAGCCCATCTCGATCACATTCTCAGGGGCCGTTTCCCGCGGCACGGCCTCGCACATCTCCAGGAGCACAACATGCCCACGCGCATTTTGCTTGTTCGTCACGGCTCGACAAGGTTGACCCTTGAAGACCGCTTTGCCGGATCGAATGATGAGCCACTATCAAACGAAGGGCGCGACCAGGCGTCGCGCCTGGGTGTTCGCCTCTCCAGTGTGCCAATTGTGGCGGTCTATGCGAGTCCGATGGCACGCACCATGGACACGGCGCGCATCATCGCGAGCCCGCATGGGCTCAAGGTGCAACCCGAGGCGGCATTTCGCGAGATCGACTTCGGCCAATGGGAAGGCTTGACACGGGATGAGGTCCGCGAGCGCTATGCGCAGGACTTCGGCCTGTGGGAAGAGGATCCCCTGTTGGTCGCGCCGGCGCAAGGTGAGTCTGGCCTGTCGGTAATCCATCGCGCGTTGCCGCTGATGCGCGAGATCATTGACCGGCATCGCCACCAGACGGTACTGGTGGTGTCCCACAAAGGAACAAACCGCCTGCTGGTCAGCAGTTTGTTAGGGCTCGATGCGCGAGGCTATCGCGAGCGTCTGGATCAGAGTCCGGCTTCTTTAACCATTTTGGATTTCATGAACGAGGTCCGCCCCCGGTTGAAACTGTTCAACGATGTCTCTCACTACGAAAGTTTTCCAGAGCGCGAAATCAATGACCGGATCTCAAAATGGTGGCGCCCGACGCAAGCCGCAACGAGATAGAGCGGCGAGCCAATGACACCGAGAAGAGGTTTGGTGAGTTGCCACCGGCTTGCGCGTCGCGCTGTTCGATGGGGTGTGATGCCATTGCAAAGTCCCGCCGCATATCCGCGCGACGATGAAGCCGCGGCGATGTGGGACGACGCCCGTGGATCGACTGCTGGGGGGCAATGGCAACGGCCGATCGAGTACCAGGAGGCAGGACACCTGCTGATCACACCTGGAGATCACGCACCTTGAGTCCTTTAAGCATCAAGCGCAGTTCCTCCGCCGTGTGCCAACGCGCTCCGCGGTATGCACCGCTGCCGCCATCGCGCCCCTTTTGCAGCTATACCAGGCTGCGACGGTTCAGCCAGCCAATGGCAAAATTGCGTCGTGTCACGCGCACTGCCTCTGCAACGGCCTTACGCTCGTCGGCAATGAAACAGAGCGCCGCGATGGACATGACGTGCTCGAAGGTCCCATCTGCAAAAGGCAGGGCTCGCGCGTCGCCTTCCACCTAGGTCATCGAGAGATCATCGTGGTCCCGCGCATAGCCAACCCACTGCGGGTCCGGGTCGAGACCGCAAACGCACAGCCCCTGCGCAGCGAAGCGCCAGGTGAACCAACCCGTTCCGCAGCCCACATCCAAAAGATTGGCGCCGGATTTGGCGACGAGCAAGGTGCTGGCAGCCGCGAACTCGGTCTCGCCGATCCACCGACCGCGTGGCAAGCCGTACCAGGCGCCATACGCGGCCGCATCCATGACGGCAGCCAGTCAACGCATCAACCGTTCTACAAGGCTGCGCATGGCGGCGGAGTCATAGTCGCGCCCACCGATGGCCTTGGCAACGATGCGGCCCTGCTCGTCGATCAGAAAGGTGGACGGAATGCCCATGACGTCAAAGGCGTGGGCGACCTGACTCTTCCGGTCCAACAGCACCGGGAAAGTGGGCGAGGGGGCGAGTTGGCCCATGAAGGCGAACACGTTGTTGATGCTCTCACCTTGGTCCAGGGCCAGAACCACGAAGGGCTTCCCCTTCATCGACGAATAGAGCCTTTCAATCGAGGGCATTTCCGCACGACAGGGTGGACACCAGGTTGCCCAGAAGTTGACCAGGACCACCTTGCCACGGTAATCGGCAAGCCGGTGGGGTTTGCCGTCGATGTCGCGCAGCGTAAAGTCCGGTGCCGGGCGGGCCGGCGCGATGGCGGTCATGGCCGGTGCGGCGGCCCATGCGGGGGCGATCGTGCAAGCCGCCGCAATCAGCAGGCCCCCAATCGTGGTGCGCAAGCCCTCAAGGGCTCGACCTGCGCGCCGCGCACTGGACGGCGTGCACGGTGGCGTGGTGCATGGTTGCATGTTCTCTCCAGGAATAAAGAAGCCGGAAATGCGTTCCCGGTGGCAAGTCAACGGTGGTGAAACCTTGCCCCCAGTCGCCAGACTGCAACGTCTGCTGCGGCGGCAGGATGGACCAGTCGGCATTCACCCCGAACGGTCTCCACCGGGCCAGCCACTGCGTCTTGGTGATCAATCGGTGGCGCACACCGTCGGCGGTTAACGCGCGCCACTGGGCCACGTCATAACTGACGGGGCCGCGCGTCGCATTTCGGATCGTCGTGCCGAACACGCATACGCTGGCCACGGCATTCACCGCCCCGGCCGGGTAGCCCATGTTCTCAAAAAACGCTCGCACGTGATCGCCATCCAGGGACGTCAGCTGCACGCTGAATGCCTGGCCGCTGCTCGACCACACCGGCTGCGCAGCTATGGAAGCTCCGCCGGTCGGGCTGCTCGCCGCTTGGGCGCAGCCGGCCGCAGCAAAGCCTGCGAGCACCAGATGCATGATGATTTGGCGTGCATGCATGGCGTCAGACCTCCGCACCGACAGCCGCCGGCTGAATCGGCGTGCTGGCGAAACGCGAGGTGATGAGGATCGTTACCCATGCCCCCGCGAAAATGCAAGCCAGTCCCAGCGCCGATCCCAGCGACAACACCGACAAGCCGCTGAGCCCGTGCCCGACAGTGCAACCGAGCCCGAGAACAGCCCCGGCGCCGGTCATCAGGGCGCCAGCGAGTTGGACCATCAATGGCCGCGCTTCCTGTGGCCATTGAAGGCGAAATTCATCGCGTACCAGCGCCGCGAAGACTGCGCCGAGGAGTGCGCCCAAAAGCAGCGCAACGCCGAGGGTGAACGTCTGCGTCTGCGGGTGCATGGCAAAGCGTGCGGCATCGCTCAAGGGCCCGGCGAAACTGAGGGACTGGACCCCCAGGCCGTCGGGTGGCTGGCTCATGAACGCTGCGTCGTCAACTGCGCGCATACCCAAGGAGCCGGCGGTCAGGGCGTAGCCTGCGGCGACCATCAGACCGATCAAAGCCGAGCCAACCCATTGCACCCGGTGTCGGCGTCCACGCAGACCGCCGGCAGCGAGCACCAGCAAGGCGGCACCAACCGCGGCGCCCAGCAGCGATCTCGCCACATGGCCGTGCAGGCCCATGACGGCGTCAAGGCCCTGGCTGCGCCAACCCAAGCGGCCCAGGTCGAACGACAGGCGACCGATCCATGGCGCGACCCAGTCGTTGAACGCGAAGGTGCTGATCATCGCAAACGCAGCCACGCCCATCGCGAACAGCGACACCATCGCTTGCAGGCTGCCCTGCGCACTGCGCACCAGGGTGCGCAGTGGACAGCCGCGCGCCAGCACCATGCCAGCACCGAACAGAAGACCGCCGAGAACGTACCGGCCCCAAGCCAGCTGGACGGCACGGTACGGCGGGTGGGAAGGCTCCACCGCATGCCGGAGTACCAACTGGAGGGCCGCGACGCCCAGCAGCGCGACGCCGATGGCCACGAAGTATGCGGCCAGACGCGCTGGCCTGGATTCCAGCATCGCCTCACGCAGGCCACCTTGCGGGCAGAACTGCGAAGCCTGAGCAGCGGCGCCGAACACGACCGACACGGCGATCCCACCCCACAGCAGTTGATTGATGGAAGTCATGAGCGTTTCGATTTTGAAGGGTGGCCGGGATGGGTTTCCTGCGCGCGCAACAGCACCCAGGCGCCGGAGGCCACGAGCCATGCCGCCGTGAACCAGAAGGCCGGCACGACATCACCGCGCGCCTGGGCGATGAGACCCAACACCAATGCGCCGATGGCGTAACCGGTATCGCGCCAGTAGCGGTAGGTGCCCAGCGCCGAGCTGCGCCAGGTCGGATAGGCGATGTCAGCAACCGAGGCGATCAGGTTGGGATACAACAAGGCCATGCCTACACCCATCACCACGGCCGTGATGGTCCACGCCACGAATCCGTCCACCAGAACCACTGCGGCAACGCCGGCAGCGAGCAACCACAATCCGGTCACCACCGGTGTGCGCCTGCCGATGCGGTCGGAGAGCGGCCCGGTCCACAGCTGCGACACACCCCAGCTCAGCCCGTAGACCCCGGTGACCCAGCCCACCCGCACCAGGCTCAGGCCCTGCGCATGCAGGTACAGCGGAAACAGCACCCACAGCAAGGTGTCGGCCACCTTGTTCGCCACGCCAGCCTGACACAGCGCCGAGAAGGTCGGGTTCCGGAACGACACGTAGCCAAAGACCTGCATTGAGGTTGGATGTTCGGGCAGCCCCTCGGCAAAGCGGGGGCGCAGCCCGGTGTGCGTTCCGCTGGCGTGACGGTGGCGCTCGGCGTGCGCCCACGGCAGGGTTTCGCGCACGAACAAGAGCGCCGTCAGCAGGGCGAGCACGATGACCACGGTGGCAAAGCCCAGCAGGGCCAGGCGCGGTCCATAGAGCTCCGCCAGATAGGCGGTGGCCAGGCCGGCCAGGCCGACTGCAGCGTAGCCGGCGAACTCGTTGATCCCGGTGGCCAGGCCGCGCTGCTCGGGCCGGGTGATGTCGACCTTGCTGGTGACCGTCATGCTCCAGGCAAAGCCTTGGTTGATGCCGAGGAAGCCATTCGCCGCGACGATCCACCACCAAGACTGCGCGAAATAAATCAGAAGCGGAATCGGGATGGCTGCGACCCAGCCCAGCACGAGCACTGTCTTGCGCCCGATGCGCTCGGAAAGCCGCCCGGCGACGAAGTTCAGCGCGCCCTTGACCAGGCCGAACGAAATGACGAAAGCCAGCAGGTACAGGAAAGAGGACTTGGGAACACCAAAGTCACGGCCGGCGACCACTGGCAACACGGTACGTTCCATGCCGATGACCAGACCGACGAAGGACACCTGCACCGCCTGCCACACGAACTGGTGCAGGTTGGCGCGAATGCCCTGGGTATAGCGCGCGTGGCTGGCACCGTCCATGGCGGATGCTTGCATCACGCCGCGATGTTCTGGGCGACGATGCGATCCATCGCGTGCGGGCGGGGTGGAATCTGCGCCAGCAAGGCGTCGACGAACGCTTCACGCGGCTGGCTCAGGGCCGCGTTCCAGCGCTTCTCGAACGCCAGGGTCGACGAAGGCTTGCCCGACAAACCGGCCCCGCACACGCTGCCGGCCTGATGGCCTGGATAGATCTCGATCGCGTCGGGAAGGGTCAGCAGCTTGTCATGCAAGGTGTCGTACAGGATGTTCGCCATCTCGCGCTCGCGTCCGGCCAGGTCCGGACGCCCGATGGCGCCGACGAACAGGGTGTCGCCGGTGAGCACGAACCAGGGCGCCTCGCCGCGGCGCCTGTCGGTGACCAGCAGGCACATGCTGTCCACGGTGTGCCCGGGGGTATGCAGGACTTCAACGGTCACGTTGCCAGCCACGATGACCTGGCGGTCGCGCAGCGCCTCGAAGTCGAACCGCACGAATCCGCGTGCCGACTCGTGCAGGCAGTAGCGGGCACCGCTCATCTGCGCCAGGCTGCGGCCGCCGCTGAGGTGATCGGCATGCACATGGGTGTCGATGACGTGGGTGATGGTCACGCCGGCCTGGGCCGCCTGCTCAATGAACCAGGTTTCGTCGCCAGCGACCACATCCACGGCCACGGCCTTGCCAAGGCCGCCACAGCCGAAGAAATAGGACAGGCTCGAGTCTGTGGTTGCAAGTTGCTTGAAGAACATGATCTCGGTCTCCTCGTGGTGGATGCCTCGGGCGTCAGAACACGAGCACCTTGTCTGCTGCGGCCGTCCATTGGCCGAGCTGCGCCATGGTCGAGCGCCTGCAGCCGGCGAGCAGTTCTTCGTCGCGCAGGGCACGTGCATCCATGCAGGTACCGCACAAGGCGACCTCGCCACGACTGACGACCTTGCCCAGCATCGTTTCCACGTTGTAATAGCCGGCAGGGACCTTCTGTCCCGCCTTGGCTGCGAGCACCGCGTCCGCCATGAGGAACAGGCGGACCCCTTGTTCGGGCTGGGCAGCCAGGGTCACGGCGAGCCGCAACGCGTTGTAGGTGCGCTCGCTGCCGTAGGGCGCCTCGTTGAGTATGAACAGAATGTCGCTCATGGACGGTCTCCTCGATCAGACTGTGGCAAATTCCACGGGCAACCCGGCAGCGCGCCACTCGGGCACGCCTTCGGCCGCCTTGCGCGCACGCAGACCGTGCCGCGCCAGCAGCGTGACGGCCGCGTCGGACATGATGCAAAACGGACCGCGGCAATAGGCGACCACTTCGCGGTCCCGCGGCAGCTCCTCGATCCGCGCCTCAAGTTCGTCCAGCGGCACCGAGCGCGCGCCGGGAATGTGCGCAGTGCGGAACTCACTCTCGGGGCGCACGTCCAGCAGCACGACATCGCCGGCACGCACCTTCTCCAGCAGCGAGTGGCCGCTCTCCAGCGTGAGCCGCTCGGGCCCCGCGAACAGCCGGTTCATGACGACCTGCAGTTCGGCCAGATGCGATTCGGCCAAACCGCGCAGTGTGACCCACAGGGCCGACACGTCCGCACCGCTGAGCCGGTAAATGCGGCTTTTGCCGTCTCGCCGCACGGCGACAAGCTGCGCTGTGCGCAGCACCCGAAGGTGGGCGCTGGCAAGCTTGACATCAATGGACGCTGCCTGCGCCAGCGCCTCCACGGACTTCTCTCCCTGCGCGAGCAGTTCGAGCAGTTCAAGCCGCTTGGGGCTGGCCAACGCCGCACCGATGCGCGCGACTTGGCCATACAGGTGGTCTTTTAATTCGCGGGACTTCATACGCACATCCTAACGATTACACGAATGTTTGTCTCGTAAGACTGTAAGGATTTTCCCGGAGCAGCAGACGCGCGCTTCGGGACACGGCAAAACCCATGCCGAGCGGGGAGCGCCCCTATGGCGCACGGTGCGGATCTGCCGGAAAGGCATCTTGGGCAGCTCCACGCGCACCAGTCGGTGCCTTGATGCAATCGACCGCTTTCTGGGGCGGCCGCGTCAGCCGGCAAAGACGGGGGTGTCGCCGCGGGGCGCGCTCACGCGGCTTGTCGTGGAGAAGACTTTGCCCAGATGCGCAATGGCCGTCTCGATCTGCGCGGGTGTGGCTGTTGCATACGACAGGCGCAAGGTGTTGCGCGGCGCAACGCCTGCCGCGTAAAACGCTGTCCCCGGCACATAGGCCACTTTGCGCGCAAGCGCCAACGGCAGCAGCGCTGTGGCGTCCGCGCCTTGCGGCAGGCGCAGCCAGAGGAACATGCCGCCTTGGGGAACATCCCAAAGCACGGTGTCGGGCATGTGACGGGACAGCGCAGCGAGCATGGCATCGCGCTGAGCACGATACAGGGCGCGGATGCGGGGAAGTTGCGCATCCAGCAGGCCGTCTTCCAGCACCCTGAGCACCAGCCTTTGCGTGAGGCTGGACGTCTGCAAGTCGGCGGCCTGGCGCGCTAGGGTCATCTGGGCGATGACATCCTGCGGCGCGTGCACATAGCCGAGACGCAGTCCGGGCGAGAGCACTTTGGAGAACGTCCCAAGCAAAATGCTCTGGCCGGGCAGCTGGGCGGCCAGCGGCTTGGGCGGCGGGCCATCGAACCAGAGCTCGCCGTACGGGGCGTCTTCCACCAAGGCGATCTTGCTGTCCCGCAGCGCCAGCGCCCATTGCGCGCGCCGCGCAGCGGTCATGGTTTGCCCTGTCGGATTGCGGAAGTCCGGTTGCAGGTAGACCATGCGCGCATCGCGGCGCGCCGGCGCCTGCAGCGCGGGCAGCGCGCCGTCGCCATCGTCATCCAGGTCGACGAACTGCGGGGCATACGGCGCGAAGGCCTGCAGCGCGCCGAGGTAGGTCGGGCGCTCCACCAGGACCGTGCTGCCCGGGTCGATCAACACGCGGCCCACCAGATCGAGCCCTTGCTGCGAGCCATTGGTGATGAGCACTTCGTCGGCCGTGGCGGTCACGCCCTGCGCGCTCAGGTGCGCGGCCACCCACTGGCGCAAGGGCGCGATGCCTTCGCTCGGCCCGTACTGCAAGGCTGCATGCGCCTGGGTATCGAGCACCTCGGCACAGGCAGCGCGAAGAGCGTTCACCGGGAAGCTGTCGGCCGCAGGCAAGCCGCCCGCCAACGAAATCATGCCCGGCTGCTCGGTGAGCTTGAGCAGTTCGCGGATGGGTGAGGTGGTGTAGCGCGCGCTGCGCTGGGACAGGATGATGGACATCGCGTCAGCTCCTTTTCGGGGTGGGGTTACGCGCGGCATGCACCGGCATGCGTCGCGCGAGGAAGACGACGCCGAGCACGCCGCTGGCGAACAGCAGCGTGATGACATCGAGCGGTTCGTGCAGCAGCGCGGCCGCAGCGAGCATCGACAGAAAGGGCTGCAGCAGCTGCAGTTGCGATATGCGCACGGTGCCGCCCACCGCCAGGGCGCGATACCAGGCAAGAAAGCCCAGCCACATCGAGACCACGGCGACATAGGCGAACCCACCCCAGGCCGATGCCTGCACCGCCACCACTGGCCTGAGCCAGTAGGCTGCGGGCAAGGTGAACGGCAAGCTCAGCACCAGCGCCCAGCTGATGACCTGGCCGGCCGGGCGCGATTGGGTCAGGTGTGCGCCCAGGGCGTAGCCCAGCGCCGCCGCGAGCATGGCGCCAACCAGCAGCGCGTCGGCCACGTGCACATGCAACGGCACGCCTGGAGCGCCGTGCAGCAGCGTATAGGCCATGACGAGTGCACTGCCCAAAACCGCGCATGCCCAGAAGCCCAGCGAGGGTCGCTGCCTGGCTAGCACGGCGCCCATGGCAGCGGTGAACAAGGGCAGCAAGGCCAGGATGAGCGATGCGTGGACCGCGTCCACCTGCCGCAAGGCCATTGCCGTCAGCAGCGGAAAGCCGAACACCACGCCGCCTGCCATCGCAGCAAGCACCCCGGCCACGGCAGCACGCCCCAGCGCCACGAATTCGGGCGAGAGCTGCGGTTGTTGTGCTGACCCGACGGCCAGGCGCGTCATGGGGAGAGAAAACGCGAACAGCCCCACACCAAGCAGGCCCAGAGACAACGCCTCCCACCCGGTGGGCACAGGGAGGCGCGCAGCGCGTGGAGGGGACGTGGCCATGCGCCGCAGCTTAGAATCAAAATCACTACAGTATCAATACAGAAGAGAACTACAAAACCAAACTGTATGCATGATTCGACCAACACAGAAGGCCTCGAGGGCGTGGCAGGCCCTCTCCAGCGCAAGGCCGCCACCACCTTGGCGGAGCAGCTCAGTGCGCAATTTGCCGCACGCATCCACAACCGTCTGCTACCTCCAGGCAGCCGTCTGCCCTCGGTACGCGACTGCGCGCGCCACCACAGCCTGAGCACGCAAACCGTGGTGGCAGCCTATGACCGCTTGCAGGCGCACGGTTTGGTCGAGGCGCGCCCGCAGCGCGGCTACTTCGTGCGCAGCGTGGACGCGGATCTGGTGACGAAAGCCGGACGCGGCGGCGCACAGGATGCCGTGGCGCCACCCGCTGCGCCCACCCACGCCACCGCGCTGGTGCGCGGCATGTTTCATCAGATGGGCACCGGCTCTGGCGTGAGCCTGCATGGGGCGCCGGGTTCCGGCGTGCTGCCTGCGCAGTGGCTGGAAGGCGCGGCGCTGGGCGCGGCGCTGCGGCGCATTGCGCGCGGCGGTGAACTGGAGCAGGCTTCGCTGCACTACGGTCATCCGATGGGCGATGCGGTGCTGCGCGAGGCCTTGTCGCGCCAATTGGCGAGCTTGTCGCTGCGTGCGTCGCCGCAGCAGATTCTCACAACGAGCGGCGCCTCTCAGGCGCTCGATCTCGTGCTGCGCGCGCTCACCCGGCCCGGTGATGCGGTGCTGGTGGAAAGCCCCGGCTGGGCGATGCAGTTCGCGCAGATGGCGTATCACGGCCTCAAGCTGCTGCCGGTGCCGCGCGGCCCCGAGGGGCCCGATCTGGACACCCTGGAGCAGCTCGCGCGCGCCCATGGGCCGCGACTGTTCATCTGCGTGAGCGTGCTGCACAACCCGACCGGGCAGAGCCTGAGTGCGGCCAGCGCCCACCGCGTGCTGCAACTGGCACAGCGTTACGACTTCCAGGTGGTCGAAGACGATGTGTACGCCTCGCTGGCCGAAACCAACAGCCCGCGCATGTGCGTGCTCGACCAGCTGGAGCGCACCATCTACCTCAGCGGCTTTTCGAAGATCCTCGCCCCCGGCTGGCGGGTCGGGTTCGTCGCTGCGGCGCCGCGCATCATCGACCGCCTGATCGACCAAAAGCTGCTGGCCGTGCTCACTACGCCCGCCTTGACCGAGCGCGCAGTGGCGCGCACGTTGGAGCAGGGGCAGTTGCGCCGCGCGGCCGCGCAGGTTCGCGGCCGGCTGGACGCTGCGCGCGCGCGGACGGTGCTGCTGGCGGAAAAGGCCGGCTGCCGCTTCGTGACGCCACCGCGCGGCCTGCTGGGCTGGGTGGACACGGGCGTGGACACCGCCATGCTGGCGCAGCGCCTGCTCGATGCCGGCTATCTGCTCGCTCCCGGCCATCTCTTTGATCCGCTCCAGCAGCCCTCGACCCGCATGCGCATCAACTTCACCCAGGCGCAGGATGAAGCGTTCTGGCAGGCCTACGCTGCGGCGCGGCGCTGAACCTGTGCTGACCCCAATTTCGTGGCTCGGTATGGCCGAAGCCGTGCGGCACACTTTTTTCCGCGCAGCGGGCGGCGACATCATTTGATGGCGATCCATTAACCGTTCTGGACTGCGGGCTCGATGCGGCGGACCAGGTAAACGGTCGCGACGATTGCAGCGATGAACCCCGACCCAGCCGCAACACCCAGGGCCCAGCGTGGGCCGAATCTGTCGGCGACCCATCCCACCAGGGGTGCGCCCAGTGGCGTGCACCCCAGAAAGATGCCCATGTAGATCGCCATCACGCGCCCGCGCATCGGGGGATCGGTCGAGAGCTGAACCAAGCTGTTCGTCGAAGTTGTGAAGGTCTGCGCCACTGCGCCAAGCGCTGCCAGCATCGCACCGAACAGCCAGGCGCTGGGCATCACTGCGGCAAGCGCGCAGGCCAAGCCAAAGGCGAACGCACTGGCCGCGAGGACGACCAGGCTTGGCCGCCCGCGCCCCGCGGCAAGCAAGGCGCCGAGGACGGAACCGACTGCCATCGTCGAGGACAGGCCGCCGTAAAGGCCGGCGCTGCCGTGAAACGCCGTGACCGACATGGTCGAAATGAAGATCGGGAAATTGAGCCCGTAGGTTCCCACGAGGAACAGCATGATCAGGGCGATCACAAGGTTGGGTCTGCTGCGGACGTAACGAAGACCGTCGGCAATGCCCGTGCTGGGCTCGTCACCCCTGTGCAGGGGCCGGAGTTCGCCGACGCGCATCTTCATCAGCGATGCGAGCACTGCGACGAACGACAGCGCGTTGACCATGAAGACCCATCCGGTGCCGATGGCTGCAATCATCAGGCCGGCAATCGCCGGGCCGATCAGTTGCGCGCTGTTGAAGAGCGACGCGTTCAAGGCAACCGCGTTCGGAAGATCGTCATCGCCGACAAGTTCGGCGATGAAAGTCTGGCGCGCCGGCGAATCAAAGGCACTGATGCAGCCCATGATGCCGGCCATCAGATAGACCTGCCACAGCGTGACGAGGCGTGCCATCACGAGCACGCCCAGGGCCAGGGCCGTGAGCGCCATCGCCGCTTGGGTTACGAGCAAGAGCTTGCGCAGGTTGCATCGATCGACGGCCATGCCCGCCAAGGGCATCAGCAGAATCGGAGGTCCGAACTGAAGCGACATCACCACCCCGACTGCCGTTCCGCTATGCCTCGTCAGTTCAGTCAGCACCAGCCAGTCCTGCGCGATGCGCTGCATCCACGTGCCCACGTTGGAGACCGTGGTACCGGCAGCCCAGATGCGGTAGTTATACCCGTGCAGTGACCGGAACGTGCTCTTCAATCGCGAGCGGAACCTGGAGGCAGCGCGCGAGGCGATTGGGGGTGAATTCATTTTGCGCAACGCACCTCGCGATGGGCCGTCGTGGTTTGGCAATGCCAGTACTCTAACCTTCAGTAGCAGTACGAGTGTGCGCCCCAGAATTTGTGCCTTGGCGCAGGCCAGGACCGCGCCGCGTTCAATCGCGCCGGCAGTACGCGCGAAAATGCCCGCCCATGCCACATGGATGCGTTTCGCCGCGTGGCTGACGCCTGGCCCCAATGCCCAGCCCCACACAGACCTGCGCTTGCCCACCGCCTCAAATGCGATGACCGCTGACAATGGCGCCATCGGTGCGGCGCAAGCGTGCAAAACCAGGCAGGGCGAGCAGCGGCAGGCCAGCCAGAGTGAAGAACACCGCGTGGAACGTGGACAAGGCAGGAGCTAACCGGTTCGGCGCGAACAGCCCAAGCAGCGCGGCGCCGAAGGAGACACCGAAGCTCACCGTCAGCTGCTGCAAAAGCCCGCCCAGGCTCGTGGCACGGCTGAGGCGCCAGGGCTCCACGTCGGCGTAGGCCAGTGTGTTCGAGGTCATGAACTGGGTCGACCGCACCAGGCCGAACAACACGATGACAGCGGCAATCCGGAGGTGCGACGTCTGCGGCCCAATCAAGGCAAAGCTGGCGAGCATGGCGGAGCAGGCCAGCGCGCTGCCGATCAGCAGGCTCCTGAACCCGAGGTGGCGCAGCGCGGGGCCGACGACGACCCGGATCAGCGGCGCGCCGAATGCGGATAGAAAGGTGAGCGAACCCGACGCCACCGGACTCATGCCCAAGCCCAGCTGCAGCAAAAGCGGCAAGAGATAGACGGGAGCATTCATGGCGACCCGGCACAATCCGCCGGCCATCGTCGCAATGGCGAACGCCCGCTCGCGCAACAGACCCAGGTCAACGGCGGGGTGCTCTTGCGCGCGGCCCCGCCATGCAAAGCCCAGGACCAGCCCTACGGCAATTGCGGCAAGCGTCGTCAATGCGACCCAGGGCAAGTGTCCGACCCCTTCCATGCTGAGCTGCAGCAGTCCGACACCCACGCCAAAGAGTGTGAAACCTGCCAGGTCGAATGGCGGCACGTCCTTGGCTGGCAAGGGTGTGACGAAGCGGTAGGCCAACAGCATGCCGATCAGCCCGAAGGGCAGGTTGATGTAAAAAATCCAACGCCACGAGAGATAGGTCGTCAAGTACCCGCCGAGCAGAGGGCCAATGACCGGGCCGACGATGGCAGGCAAAGTCGTATACGTCATGGCCCTGACGAGCTGGGTGCGCGGAAAGCTGCGCAGCAGGATGAGGCGGCCGACCGGGGTCATCATGGCCCCGCCGAGCCCTTGCAAGACGCGTGTGGCCACGAGCATGGCAAGGCTGTCGGCCATGCCGCATAAGGCCGAACCGAAGGTGAACACTGCAAGCGCTGCCGTGAACACCCGACGCGTGCCGAAGCGGTCGGCGCACCATCCGCTGAGCGGAATGAACACGGCGAGGGTGAGGATGTAGGCGCTCACCGCAAGGCTCATGTGCACGGCGGTCGTGTGTAACGCACGCGCCATGTCGGGAATCGCGGTGGTCACGATGGTGACGTCGAGCTGCTCCATCAGGAACGCGATTGCCACGATGAGCGGAATCAGCATCCGCGGCGCTTGCAGCGGGTCGTCGTCGGCCATGTCGTGCCGCGTGGCTCAGCCGCGGGGTGAATCAAGGAGCGTGATGATCTCCTGCGTCGAGCCGACCTCTCCAAGCCGGGGGAAGATCGCTTCGAGGCTGTTGGCGTGCGCACGCGGGTTCATGTCGGTCATCGCGTCCGCGGCCAAAGTGACATGGAAACCGAGTTCGTACGCCTGGCGGGCTGTCGATTCGACGCCGATACTGGTGGCCACCCCTGCAATCACCACCTGCGTGACGCCGAGTGCTTTCAGCAGCTGATCAAGACCGGTGTGCGAGAAGGCGCCCCATGTCCGCTTGGTCACCATGAGATCCTCCAGGTGGCGGTCCAATTCAGGCAGGAGATCCGTCCAATCCGACGGAAGCCCGTCGAGGCGACGACCCTGCTCGGTTCGCCCGGGCGCGCCACCGGCGACATTGACCAGGACCACCGGAAGGCTGTGCCGCCGGAACGCGGCGGCCAGTGCACCGGCGCGCTGGGCGACCTCTGAAACCGGGATCTGGGTGGGAAGCGTCGCGATGCCTTTTTGCAGGTCGATCACGATCAATGCAGTCGTTGGGTCAAGGGCGGAGACGGCCATAAAGAAGTTGTGTTGTGTGTCGTGCTTTGGAAATGCGTGCGCGGCAGGAAGGGTCCTGCGGAAAAAAGTCTTCCAGTCAGCTGCCGCCGAGGCGACTGATTAGCGGTATTGCCCAAGCCAGCGCCTGCTGTTCCTCAGGGCTCAGCCTGGACAGTGCCGCTTCCACCCACCGAAGATCCCGAGGGGCTGCAACCACGCGTCGTTTGGTCGCCGGAGAATCGGGCA
This sequence comes from Thiomonas sp. FB-Cd, assembly GCF_000733775.1. Lineage (NCBI taxonomy): Bacteria > Pseudomonadati > Pseudomonadota > Betaproteobacteria > Burkholderiales > Thiomonas > Thiomonas sp. FB-Cd. The sequence goes on from NZ_JPOE01000005.1 coordinate 998,823, forward strand.
GTTTAGTCCGGCGTTTTTGCTGCTGCATCGACTTGCCGACGGCTTCGATCTGATCGACCGGTGGCGGTCTCGCTGCCCGAAGGGAAATGCTGGGTCGCTGTGGAACGCTTTCCATGCCGATCCTATGTGTGGATGTCAACCCGGAGTCGTTGTGGTGGCATGCTGGAGCAGCGCCACGCTCGGGTCGCCGAAGTGGGAAGGCCCCACCTTAACGCCGTGCATTGAGCAGCACGAGAGTTCGCTCACCGTGTGGCCGGTGGCTGCGGTGCGATCCGGGCAGCATCGGCCCTTTGCGTCGGGCGAGCCCGCTCGCGCCGCCATTGCCCGGGCGGCAGGCCAGTCATCTTTTTGAATGCCCGCACAAATGCGGCCTCCGATTCATACCCGACTTCGAGGGCAACGGATACGACACTGGCATCGGTGTGCACGAGCAGGCCGGCAGCAAGCTGCATGCGCCAGCTCGTCAGATATTGCATTGGTGGTTGCCCGATCAACAGGACAAAGCGGTCATAGAGCGCGGAGCGCGAGATGCCAACGCGATCGGCCAGCACGTCGACAGTCCAACGGCTGGCGGGACGCTCGTGGAGCAAGGTGAGTGCCCGACCGACGAATCGATCGCGCAAGCCAGCGAGCCAGCCGGTCTGACCGCTTGGCAGCCCGTCGAGATAGCTGCGCACGAGCTCGACAAACATCATCTCGCTGAGCCGTTCGAGCACTGCCTCACCACCCGGTCGCCTTTGGGCCGATTCCAGGACCGCGGTCCGGATAAATTGCGCGACCAGACTCTGATCCTCATCGCCTTGGTAACGGACGTGCAGGAGCCGAGGAAGATTCGCCAGGAGCGGGTTGAACGGCTGGGCGTCGCACCCGAAGAACCCGCAAATCAGCGTTGTGTCGTCAGGCCCGGCGTCACCGTAAGCGTCAGAGGCCGTGACATCGTTTCCCCGCACGCGGAGAAAGAAAGGCGCCCGCTCGGATGGGGACAGGAAGAAGGGGTTGACAGCGTAGTCAGCACGCATCCCCGGGGCGCTGGAGAGCGCATGAGCGTCACCCCGCGCGTAGACCAACACATCCCCGCGCTGCGCCCGCACCGGTGGCTCGCCGACGACCGCCCCCCAGCACGATCCCGAGGTCACGACGTGGTAGGCCATCACGTGCCCCGCGCCTGGCATGACTGCGGCAGCGATCGCCGCCGCCGGAAGTGCCTCCACGACCCATGGAGCCCTTCCAATGACATGGAACAGCAACGTCCCTTGCAAGTGGATGCGCCGAAGTACGTCCGATAAGGTATCCACACCCATGGCTGCAGCCCTCCGCGTCAACGTGCCATGACGCTTGCACGGGATGCAGTATCTCGCCAGATCAACGTCGCGTCGAGTGCGCGCTGTCATCCGGACGCGCGAGCAATCGGGATGGACGATTGATCAGGTAACGCTGTCGCCGGCGACTTACGGTTGGGACGTGCAGATTGGGATCGAACGCTTGATGTGGCCATACGGTCGCTGAGCGGCTGCGTTCAGGAGCCGATGTGCACGTTCCAGTTCAACCGGTGAGGAGAATGACATGAGTCAAACGACACTGCTTGCGCAAATCGGCAGGCGCGACGCGAAGCCGCCATTGCGGCCGGATCTGGAGGCCATGAAAACCCGCCAGAGAGCGGTATGGGCCAGCGGAGACTACGCGATGATTGGCGTCACTCTCCAAATCGTCGGTGAACAGTTGTGTGAGGCCATCGACCTTCGCGCTGCTGAGTGCGTCCTTGACGTGGCAGCCGGCAACGGCAACGCGTCGCTCGCGGCCGCAAGGCGATTCGCCCGCGTGACGGCAACGGACTATGTGGAGAGCCTGCTTGAAAGCGGTCGCAGGCGGGCCCTTGCGGAAGGTCTCCCGATGGAGTGTCGCGTGGCCGACGCGGAAGCACTGCCCTTTGATGACGCATGCTTTGATGTCGTCTTGTCGACCTTCGGGGTCATGTTCACGCCGAACCAGGAGCAGGCTGCCCGGGAGATGTTGCGGGTCACCCGTCCAGGCGGCCGAATCGGACTCGCGAACTGGACTCCCGACGGGTTCGTTGGCGCGATCTTCAAGACGATTGGCCGCCACGTACCCCCTCCGGTCGGCCAGCAGTCACCAGCTCTCTGGGGCACGGAGCCGCGCATCGTCGAACTGTTCGGCCCCGCAGCCGCGGATATCCGCGTCACCCGCAGGCAGTTCATGTTCCGATACGCATCTCCGGATCACTGGATCGCCCAGTTCGAGACCTATTACGGACCCATGCTCAAGGCCTTTGAGGCGCTGAACGCGCCGGGCCGAGCGGCACTGCGGGCAGACATTGCTGAGTTGCTTGCGCGATCCAACCGTGGAGGCGCCGACTCGCTGGTGATTCCCGGGGATTATCTGGAGGTCGTGATCGAAAAGCACTGAGCGCCACTCCAGATCCCCAGCACAGGGCGTCGTACCCACGGTCTCTGCGTTTGGTCCGCCAGGCAAGTCTTCCGGACGCCGAATCGCGCGTGCCGTCCGTTTCCGCTTCGCGCTCGGAAGCAATTGCCTCGGCGCTCCGGCCCAACCAGCCCGTGGCCCGGGATTTTTCTCTGCAGACGAACGTCTTGCCATCGCGCCTTGCCGTTGGGCAACGACCAATAGGCGCATGGTTTGGAGCACGTCTCTGCCGCCCCGTCACGCAGAGCCCAGCCGCTTGTCACTCCTGATGGCAGCGACGGCGCGTCAAACTGATGTTCCCTGGAAACACGGGTGGCGGCGCGGGAATCGATATGCCCTTCCCCGGGCGAGCTGTGACCGGAAGCCAGCAACGTTGAGGATGCCGAGACTCAGGCCGTGACCACGTGCACTGCGCGACTGCGAATGCGCAGGACCAGCACGGCAGCAACCAATCCGAGGATGCCGGAGAGGGTCGTGGCCAAGGTGTAGTTGCCGTAACTGCTGCGCAGGATCCCTCCCTTGACATCCTCCCCGCCCTTGGCTTTCGCCACCGCTTGCGCGGGAAGGACGGGGATTCCTGCGGCGCTACGCATGAGTGACCTCGTGCGCAGTCGCTTCGGTGGGTTCCTGCTTCATCGAGGGGCCCGAATGCACCACCTCTCCACAGGCTGCAACGCGGTGTCCCCGCGCCAGAATATTCATCGCGCCGACCACATCGGCGTGATGCGCGTAGCCACACGCCACGCACTTGAACTGCGACTGCATGCGGCGATTCTCAGCCGCCACATGGCCGCAGTCCGGGCAGGTCTGACTGGTGTGGTGCGGCGGCACCGCCACGAGCCATCCGCCGCTCCACTGGAGCTTGTAGTCCAGTTGCCTGCGAAACTCGGCCCAGCCCTGGTCCAGGATCGACCGATTCAGGCCGCTCTTGGCCCGAACGTTCCTGCCCGGTCGCTCGGCCGTGCCCGCAGCGCTGCGCGACATGTTCTTCACCTGCAAGTCCTCGATACACACCATCGCGTGGTTTTGGCTGATGGATGTCGTGGCCTTGTGCAGGGCGTCGCGCCGGGCATTGCCAATTCTCTGGTGGAGTTTTGTGACTTTGGCCTTCGCCTTCCTCCAGTTCTTGCTGAACTTCACCTTGCGGCTCATCGCCCGCTGGTACCGCGCAAGCCGCACCGCGTGCGTCCTGAAACTGTTGAGTGGTGCCAGGAACGTGCCATCGCTGAACGTGGCAAATCGGGCAATGCCCACGTCGATCCCGATGGCGCGGGTGGCGCTCGGGATGGGCTGCTCGACCTCACGCTCGGTCTGGATCGAGATGAACCACGTGCCGCCGCTGCTGGACACCGTGACGTTGCGCACCGCGCCGAGCACATCGCGGCTGTTGCGGTAGCGCAGCCACCCCAGCTTGGGCAAGAAGATGCGGCTGTTGGCCGCATCGAGCTTGATCTGTTTCGGATCCGGGTAGCGCAAGCTCGCGCCCTGGCCTTTCCTCTTGAAGTGCGGGAAATCGGCGCGTTTGGCGAAGACGTTGGTGTAGGCGCGGTCCAGATCCTTGAGTGCGTGTTGCAACGGGTGGATCGGCGCATCCTTGAGCCACGGCGTCTCTGCGCCGTTGCGCCAGGCCGTCAGATGCCTGGCCATGTCGACGTAGCGGATGAATCGTCCGCCCGCCTCGTGGTTCGTCTTCTGCAACGCCAGCGCCTTGTTGAACACGAACCGGCACGAACCCGCGAAGCGTCGCATCTGGCGCTGCTGCTGGCCGTTTGGCCGAAGCTCGAACTTGAACGCCTGGAGTCGCTTCATGACTGGGTTAATGTACAGCGCATCGGGCGCCACTTCAAGACCAACAAGGATGCCTGTGGCATCCACGCTGTCCTTCCTCCCCGAGTTGGTGACCAGCTACGATCCATCGGAATACGATGGCCGTTATCTTCTGCTCGATGAATTCACCAGCAAGATCAACGCCGAATTCCGCTGTGTGGGCCGCGACCCGATTAAAAACGTGTCCGATCTTATCGGCATGCCGATTATGGTCATGGACCCCGAACAGGAAACCATGGACTGGATCGTCTACCAGGATGGCGTCGTGATTCAGGACGCCAGCGGAGCCGAGGGTGGTCATGGCCGCATGCACATTATCCAGCATGTCGCCGAGCGCATGGAACGCGAGACAGGCATCACCATCAAAAGGGGCTCGCGGGTCGATATGAATATGGCCCTGCTCCAGAAGAAGCCGATTTACGTGGCCGGCACGCGCATCGATACCGTCGATTACGTCAAGGACGCCAAGGACGCCAAGGCGGCCGCCGATGATTCCGTCGACCTCGTGTTAACCCGGGTCGGCAATATGCTCGATCGCGTCCAGATGATCGTCGTCGCCGGAGGCCACCCGGAGTATGATGTCGAGTATCTCCGAGGCAAATTGCCGAATGTCCCGGTGATCGATTCAGGACTCGGCATTTTCGGGAATGTCACGGGCTTCCTCCTCTCCGGAGAGGAAACCATGCGCCGGGCGCAGGAAGGGGCTTGAGGTGAGCAAACGCGATAAAGTCAGGTATATCAAGATCCAGACGGCGCTCTATGTCAGCGAATTATCCAGACCCGAACTTTACCGTTACCTGGAACGCTTCAAAATTGCCGGTAACCAGGACTCACTACCCCCGAAGCTATTATCGAAGATGCTTATCGAAAGGGTCCTCGATCTGGCTGAAACCGGGCTGAGCATGGGGGAGCCTGAGGGGTCTCCGGAGCCCATGCCAACCCCCGGGGAAGCGCCCTTGATCGAGCCAGGCCAGCAGCCCGCGGCAGCCAATCCCGCTCAGCACCAACATGGTGCGCAGGAGGCTCCAGAAGCCGCGGAGGGGCCCGATGCCGGACTCGGACAGGACGGCGGCATCATCACACTCAGCCAAAGTGGTGGAAGTGGGCTCAGCCGATTCATGCGCTGATGCGTGTGGATGCGCGGTCGCCCTTTATGGCGTCCTTGGTTAGTCTAACCAAGGACGCGCCAATCGCTTTTTCATGTTGTTGGGAAGCAACTTGCGGCGCTCCAGGCGACCTCTATGCTATTTTTATCACACCTTTTTGTTGTCCTTGGTTAGACTAACCAAGTACACTTGAACCGACTATAGAGGCGCTCTTGATGTCCTTGGTTAATTTAACCAAGGACGCTTTGGCCAGCTCAAAAATGAGGCCAGACACGTGCCAGACAGCTCGGGAAGGGGCAAATCAGGCTGGTTGTCCTTGGTTAATCTAACCAAGGACTGCTCAAAGCGTCGCTGGTTAGATTAACCAAGGACATTGTGTTGTCTCCCACCTTTTACCAGGGAACCGATGGAGGGTCGAAATCATGAAAAAGAATAGCACCGAGGAAACTGCGGTTTTGACGGGCAACGTCGCGGAAACGGACGAAATCGCGCTCAAGCCAGCCCAGCAAAGAATCGACCCGCAACCCCAGCCGAGCGCCCAGGAATCCGACCTGATCGACACCCAGGACTCGAGCCCTGATGGGACCGCCACCCGAAAACTCTCCCGGTACCGAAGAAGCGTGAAGCTGCTCCAGGAGAATTGGGAAAACCATAATACGATCCGCTCCACGACGCGGGCCACGAATATCGAGGCCTTCAATACAATCCGGCGACGTGCCATTAAAGACATCGGGCGAGGCGACCCCGAGGTCGAAACAACCATCACAATGCCGCAAATCATCGACCATTTTCTATCAAGAGTCATGGCTGGTGATTATTCACGAGCGGGCTATACCCGCTATCGAACCTCCATTCTCTCCGAGATGAGCATTCAGCTCAAAGCACTTGGCGATGCGAGCGAGATGAGTGAATACGTCGACGCCATTGATAAGCTTTCTCAGCGAGTCAACAGCCCGAAAGCGCTGTTTACAGCAAATCAACTCCTGGGCGACTCGAACGCAAAGCGCAAAAGCTCAGAAAAGAAAATTGGGCGGGCGGATCTCAAAACGATTCTGCGTGAACTCGAGGAGCGCGGAGAAAAAGGAAACGGGACTTTGCTCTGGGTCCAGGCCACAATGGCCACAGGATTAAGACCTGTTGAGTGGAACCAGTCCGAACTGGACGGGGAAGGCAAGCTTCATACGCGACGCGCAAAAACGCACCGGCATATCGCCGCATTCGAGCGCATGGCTATGGCGAAGCGAATCGTCGGGCACGACGTCAAGAATGTCTACGAGGCCGACGACATTATCATTAAGGCGATGGGCGAAATGCCGATCGCACACATCATCGAGCACAGAACACTGGAACTCGAAGGCGATGAGTTGGACATCGTGAAGCGGCACCTGGCGAATGTCGAGCGCGAAGACGCCAAGGGCGAGGACGGTTTCGATAAATACCAGCAGGCATGCACCAAATATCTGCACCGCGTCTGCAAGTCCATCTGGAAGGACGAGAAGCTGTACTCACTCTACTCATTCCGCCACCAGTTTGCCGCCAACGCCAAGCGCGTCATGTCCCTCGATGAGGTGAAGCTCTCACTTGGGAGCAACTCCGCGAAGAAGTACGCGCGGCGATCGCAATCCTGGAGGGGCCTGGAAGGTGCCGGGAACTACCACCGGCATCTCGATACGCAAGCGCAACAGGACGCGGTTGAGACGGGGGCCGAGCCGACGCCGAAGCCGGAATAGCCGACGGTAGGTCGGGGGCGTGGGCGAAAGCGAAGGTCAAGACTGAGGCTTACCCCGGCGGCTTTCAGAGTTGAGCAGCCACTCGACAGGCAGCTATGGCGGGTCGGTGTCGGACCGCTCCTGGCGGGGAGATGTATTTCGATTTGGGCGCGTAGACCAGCCGTTGGAACACGCGGTGGTCAGGCCGAAGGTCCGCTGCCAGGCGGCGTCGCAAACTCGCGATCCCGGCCAAGTCCGGCCGTTTGCCAAGGACAGCTTCCGAGCGTCAAGCGCCGGAGGGGCTGGCCACTGACGACTCAGTGATAGTCCCCTTCGCGCTGATGGCGCACCGCCAGTACCGCGACTTTCGACGGACTGGCGATCTCGTACAGCGCGACGTAACCGGTACTTCCGAACGGGATGATCAGTTCCCGCCGAGCGGGACTCTGGGCTGCCTTGCGAAAGCTGTAGGGCGTAAGCGCAAGTTGCTGCTGCATTACCGCCCTGATAGGGTCGATCGTCGCTTGTGCGCGGTCAAGATCTTCGGTGGTCTCCGCCCGGTCGAGCAGACAATCAACGAGACGTTCCAGGTCCGATTCGGCCGTCGGCGTCAGCTGAACGTCAAAGCTCATCGACCGAGCTTTTTCCGCTTCGCATCGAGCTTGGCTTGCAGCCGGTCGAGGACCGCCTCGACCGGCGCCGCGACGCCAGAGCGGTGGTACTCCTCCGACGCAGCCTGCGCCCGCTCATGGAAGGCGGTTTGAACACGCCTGAACGCGATTGCACTTCGCACTGTCGCTTCAACGAAGTCGGTCAGGGTCTCACCTTTTTTGAGCACAGACTCAAGCTCGGCTCGGAGCTCGGGCTCGACTCGGATCTGGGGGATGACGGCAGACTTCATGCCGGTAGTGTATTGCGTTTGAGTTACGGGCGCAACGCATCGAATTTCCCCACCGGTCGTGCGGCCGGCTCGTCGACGGTCGATGGGATGGTGGACAGCTTTCGGGCCGCCGATATCGTCCCCGCGGCCGGCTGTAACGGGTCGTTATGCAAAGCTATGCATAGGGCTCAACTATGCACAGTTCGGAATCCCGTCGATTCGCTCCACGAGCGACCGTCGGCGCGACAAAGCGATCACTGCTTTGCATAGTTCACTCTCGTCGGCGGCGAGCCAAATAGTCAGCCCATACCGCTGCTCGCCGCGGGGTGCGCGCCCGAGATCCAAAACTATGCGTAGCTCTCGCGTGGAGACTGCGAGGTGCTCAGGGATCGAACTACGCATAGTTGAAAACTACGCATAGGGGTCGAGAGCGCAAGTTCGATGGCGCGGAATGCTACCGCTCACAAGCCCGACGCTGCCGGCGACCGCTAACCGCACCATTGCTGTCGTCACCACAGGCCGTGCCCAACGCCCGCTCCGGTCGATGACCCGTCTCTCAAGGCCCGGCCGGGTGTAAGGCAAGTGCACGGAGGCGGTAACGGGCACGCCCCTCCGCAAAGCTCAGTCCCAGCCCGGAGCGACCGATGCCCGTCGCGCGGAACGCCCAACATCGGCCGTCCCCGTCGCCGTCATACCCGCTTCCATGCACAATGTCCTTTCCGAGCAAGGCGTTTTTAAACTTTGTTCCCGAAAAGGCCGCGCGCCGCCGGGCGGGCTTTGACACTTTGTTACGCCGAACCTTGCAGGACCCGCATAACAAAGTGTCAAAACGGCTTCAGAGGGGGTGTGGGTGCCGGGATCCGGCCGAAGGCCTGGCAGAGTGTGGAAATTCGGCCCCCGGACGCTGGTCCGGGTCGCGGACGCCACGGAACATAGTGTCGAAGGGCCTTGCCGTCACTCGGTTTTCTTGGGCTCGGCAGCAGGTGGCGCGGGACGCGTTCCGGATCGGTCATTCAGGCCTCGATGACGACGGACATGGCGCGTTCCGGGCTCCTTTCCACGGCCGCCCGCCCGCCGGATCGCCCGGATTGCAGCTTCGTTCAACGCCAAGCCGCTTCCTCGGGCGAAACATAGTGTCAAAACCAAAGGCAGGTGCGCGGATTTTCGGCTTTCGGCGAGCGTCGATGGCCGCACGGCGATCGTGGCGGACCCTGCCGCGACAGGGGCGCGCGTCGGCGCAAAGGAGGCGAGGCGCAGCCCACTGAGGGGGATGCACTACAGTCCCCGCCATGGACCCCGCCATCTTCAACGCCCCGCTCACCGACGCCGAGATCGACAAGCTCGACCACTTCCTGCTCTACGAAGCCGACGTCGACGACAGCATGACCCTGGACATGCTCGACGGCTACCTGCACGCGCTGGCCATCAGCCCGACCACGGTCCATCCGACGCGCTGGATGCCCCGCATCTGGGGTGAGGACTTCACTGAGCTGTGGACCTACACCACGTCGCGGGACGCGCCCCGTGCGCGCTTGGCTTCGTCTCGTTTTCACCCCCGTCACCTGACCTGACTGCTAGCTATGAATCTTCGCGCTGCGCTGAGTTTTGCCGCCACGGCTCTTTTGACGCTATCGCTGACAGCCTGCGGCGGAGGGGGGGATAGCACAACGCTGATGGGGCCCAATACCAGCTACCAAGTCACCGGCACGGTGGCCTATGGCCATCCCGTGGCAGGGCAAACGGTCGAGGCCATCGACTCGACAGGCACGGTCTGCGCCAAGGCCACCACGGCCAGCGATGGCACGTATGCCATGAACACCACGAGCTGTGCGCCTGGATCGGCCGCACTCACGGTGGTGGGCTACACCACGCCCAATGGCGCGCCCTTGATGGCCGTCGCAGTCCCTCCGCAGGGCGCTCCCGTCATCAACGGTGTGGTCAACGTGGATCCGATGAGCACCTTGCTGTCCTATGACGCAGCGGGCCTGGTGACATCGGCAACCCTTCCGGCCACGGCGGGTCAAGTGCTGGCGTTATTGCCGCAGGTGACTACCACACAGTACCTCCAGGCGAAGGCCAGCATCCTGACGGCACCGCTGCTACAAGCCTTGGCTACTTACGGCGTGAGCACCACGGGATTTGATCCCACGACAACACCCTTCGTCGCCAATAGCCAGGGGCTGGACGGATTCTTTGATGGCAACCCATTCTCCGCTCCCACCCCATCGAGCGTGCAGGTTGCAGCGCCCGCATCGGCTGGGCCCTTGGTTCAGGTCACCTTGCCCACGACGGTGCGCAGCCAGTCGTCGGTCATTTCGGTCTCGTCCTACACGCTCGGTGGACGCGTCTCCGGACTGTCTGGCGGCTCAGTGACCTTGCTGCTCAATGGGGGCAACGCCTTCACGCTCACCGCCAACGGCACGTTTACGTTCCCGACGCAGATCAGCAGCACCTACACCGTGACCGTGGGCACGCAGCCCACCGGGCAGACCTGCACCGTCTCCAACGGCTCCGGTGCAGGCGTCACGGCCAATGTGAGCAACGTGAGCGTCACCTGCTCGACCAACACCTACACCATCGGCGGCACGGTCTCGGGTCTGGCCAGCGGCACCCAGGTCACGCTGGACAACAACGGCGCCGACCCCACCACGGTGACGGCCAACGGCGGCTTCACTTTCTCCACCCCGGTGGCTTACAACGGTAGCTATGCGGTGACCGTGGGCACGCAGCCCACCGGGCAGACGTGCACCGTCTCCAACGGCTCGGGCTCGGGCGTCACGGCCAATGTCAGCAACGTGAGCGTCACCTGCTCGACCAACACCTACACCATCGGCGGCACGGTCTCGGGTCTGGCCAGCGGCACCCAGGTCACGCTGGACAACAACGGCGCCGACCCCACCACGGTGACGGCCAACGGCGGCTTCACTTTCTCCACCCCGGTGGCTTACAACGGTAGCTATGCGGTGACCGTGGGCACGCAGCCCACCGGGCAGACGTGCACCGTCTCCAACGGCTCGGGCTCGGGCGTCACGGCCAATGTCAGCAACGTGAGCGTCACCTGCTCAACCAACACCTACACCATCGGCGGCACGGTCTCGGGTCTGGCCAGCGGCACCCAAGTCACGCTCGACAACAACGGCGCCGACCCCACCACGGTGACGGCCAACGGCGGCTTCACTTTCTCCACCCCGGTGGCTTACAACGGTACCTATGCGGTGACCGTGGGCACGCAGCCCACCGGGCAGACGTGCACGGTCTCCAACGGCTCCGGCGCAGGAGTCACGGCGAACACAAGCAATGTGGCGGTGACATGTGCTGACTACCAATTCGTCTACGTGACGAACAAGAACGGCCACTCCGTGTCGGCCTATAAGATTGATAACACCACGGGCGCACTCACCCCCGTCGCAGGGAGCCCGTTTCTCACAGGGAACGCACCCACCTCTGTCACGGTCAATCCGACGAGCACCTTTGCCTATGTGACAAACTATAGTGACGACACCATCTCGGCCTACAGCATCAATGCCACCACGGGCGCACTCACCCCGGTCGCAGGGAGCCCGTTTCCCAACCCAGGAGGCGGTGGGCCCCAATCCATTGCGATACTCCCCACGGGCACTTTCGCTTATGTAGGGAACTCTGGCACCTTCAACATTACGGGCTATAGCATCAATGCCACCACGGGTGCGCTCACGCCGGCCGCAGGGAGCCCGTTTCTCACAGGGGCCACAGCGGGATCATCGCAGGTAGACGTTACCTCCCTCGCATTTTCCCCAGCAAACGCTGGGGGGCAATTCTTCCTCTTCGCGGTGGGCTATTCAAGCAACGTCGTCGCGAACTACAACGTTGATAGCACGACGGGCGCGCTCACGCTAGGTAGTCCACTCAATCTTCCAAATGGAGACAACCCCCTCTCTGTCGCGGTCTATCCCATTTCACTTCCATGCACCGCCAATTATTGCCCCTCCTATGGCTATTTATATGCGGCCAACCAAAACGGCTACAACGTCACGGAACTCAATTACAACGTTTTTACTGGCGCGATCACTGGTGGGAATGGCCCAACTTCGATACAAGGTTTCCCCGAAGCCGTCACGATCAGCCGCGCTGGCACTTTTGCCTATGTGACGAACATTACCAACAACCCCGATGGCCAGGTTTTGGCGTATAGCATCGATCCACCAACGGGCGGTCTTACGGAGATCGCAGGTAGTCCGTTTGCCGCCGGAAATACGCCCGGCGCCATCGCGCTCAACCCTGCTGGCACCTTCGCTTATGTGGTAAACATGGGCGACAACACCCTATCAGCCTACAGTATCAATCCGACCACGGGCGCGCTCACGCCGGTTCCAGGGAGCCCATTTCCCACAGGCGCCTCGCCTTCCTCTGTCGTCGTGGCGCAGCCTTGAAGTGGCGCGTGCCGATCTTCTTATTAACAACCGTTTTCAAGACGCGAAGCAATCGAGAACGCCAAGCCCGTGAATCAACGGCTTGGCAATCTCAAAATTCAGTCTAGATTTCTAGTGCCTACTTGGTGCAATGCCAGGTGAGTTTCGAGAAGGACACGGCTTCGAGAACACTGTTTTGGGACGCGCCGGGCAAGCGGCGGGGGAGCTTACGGATCCACGACGCAACCTCCTTCCTGCGCGCTGGCGTCAGATCTTTTTTCTGATGACCTCCTGCAAGATCTGCTTGTGCAGCGTGAGGTCCGCCACGATGCGCTTGAGGCGCGCATTTTCCTCGGTCAGTTGGCGCAACTGACGCAGCTCCGCAACGCCGAGATCAGCGTACTTCTTCCTCCAGACGTAGAAGGTCGCCTCGCTGATGCCCATTTGCCGCCACACATCGCCCACGGCGCGTACCCGATTCCGCCAGTCGCAGTGCGTAGGCAACCTGCTCTTCGGTGAACTTGCTCTTCTTCATCGCTTGTGCTCCTGGGCCGCTGCGCGGCCTGGTCACAAACGACCGTACTCTAGTTTTGACCTGTAGCGAAATTCCGGTGCAACGTCACGCGCACAGGTCGCGCACAATCTGTGCACATCCTAGTCCAGCGTCGGAGGTTGAGGGCGCTGCGGCAGTAGGTGTATGCAGCCGAATTTCGAGGCGGTATGCAGCCTGACCCCCTTGCGTCCCATGCGCCGGCAGCGAGACGTCATGCACTCCCTGACGCTTGGCAGGCAGAATGCCGTGGCAGAACAACGTCTTTCGACACTCTGTTCTCCACCGGGAGGCGGAGCGACCGGCGTCGTTTGACACTTTGTTCTGCTTTTTCACACTTTGTTCTGCCGAACCTCTTGCGCCTCCATGCTGAACTACCGCATTATTCCGGTCACGCCCTTTGAGCAAAATTGTTGCCTGTTGTGGGATGACGAGACGGGGCACGCCGTGTTGACCGATCCAGGCGGCGATCTCGAGCGCGTGTTCGCCATCGTCGCGCGCGAAGGTGTGGAGTTGCAGGCCGTGTGGTTGACCCACGCCCATATCGACCACGCCGGCGCCGCGGCCCCTGCAGCGCGACGCGCTGGCGTGCCCATCATGGGTCCCCATCCGGACGACAAGTTCTGGATCGACATGCTGCCGCAGCAGGCCCAAATGTTCGGCTTTTCGCAAGCCGAACCCTTTACACCCGATCGTTGGCTTCACGATGGCGACACCCTTACGCTGGGAAGCCTGCGCTTTGACGTTCGCCACTGCCCAGGCCACACACCGGGGCACGTGGTCTTTCACCAGCCGCAGGCGCAACGCTGCTGGGTCGGCGATGTCCTGTTCGCCGGATCCATCGGTCGAACCGACTTTCCGCGCGGCAACCAGAAGCAATTGATCGATAGCATCGTGCAAAAGCTCTGGCCCATGGGTGACGACACCGTGTTCATCCCCGGGCACGGGCCGGAATCGACCTTCGGCGATGAACGCCGCCATAACCCTTATGTTGGGGGCACCTGAGCGAATGGCCCGCGGCGTCCAGGCTTGGGTGGGGGTTGGCGCGCGTCAGCCGTAGACGTGCAGGTCACTCATGACGAGCCGCACGCCCTGCGTGGCGCGTGCCACGTGGACCGCTCGCGCCGCCTCTTTCGCACTCGCTGCGGCACCGCTCAGACGCGCCACGCCCTTGCGCGCCTCCACACGGATATCCAGGCGGCTCAGGGTCTCATCCCTCAAAAGCGCCTCCTTCACGCTGGCGGCAATGCTCGCATCATCGACATGGGTTTGGAACCCGCGCTGCGGCCACCATGGCCCGGCAGACTCATCGCGCGGATGCGCAAACTGCGCAAGGCTCGTCCGCTGCACGGCCTTATCCTGCGTGACTTCGACAGCCTGACTGCGAACGCTGCCCAAGGCCAACAAAAACACGGTTGCGCCGGTGGCCGGAATCACCCTGCCAAGACGGGAGTTTGTAGTCATGCGAGGCTCCTTTGTTTGAAGTTGCGGACAGCAACAACAGCGCCGCCCAGCCTCGACTTAGCAACCTGCGTGCCCGCATGTTCATCGGCCTTTGAAATCATGACCTTACGCAAGCTGCGCCCTTGCTCCAAGCCTCACCCGAGATCCAGACTGGGCGATTCTGAAGGCATGATGTCGCCATGACCCGACCACTTGCCAGCCTGCGGCGCCATCTGCTTGATTGCAAAGCACTTTGTGCGTCGCCTGATAGCGACAAAGCGTCTCGAGAGTGCCCGTGATCGGAAATCCGCCCCCGATAACGGTCAAGTCGCCGAAACACCGTAACGCTCACGGTACTCCCGGACCTTCGGCAACCATTGCGCGAGCTCGCCGTTGGGCATCGAGGCGAGCGCTTCGAGCAAGGCGTCGAGATTGGCGATGGCCACCACCGGTAGTCCGTGCACAGCCTGCACGTGCTGCACGGCGGATTCCTCCAGAGTCTGGCCGGCCATCGCGGCCTTTTCCTGGCGATCCAATGCAATCAGCACCGCGACCGGCGTCGCCCCGGCGCCACGGATCAGACGCACGGACTCACCAATCGCTGTACCGGCGGAAATGACGTCATCCACGATCACCACCCGGCCCGTCATGGGTGCGCCCACAAGCGCACCGCCTTCGCCGTGGTCCTTGGCCTCCTTGCGGTTGTAGGCGAAGCCCACGTTGCGTCCGCGCCGGGCCAATTCAACAGCAAGCACAGCAGCCAGCCCAATGCCCTTGTACGCTGGACCGAACAGCATGTCGAACTCGATGCCGCTGGCGAGCAGCGCATCGGCATAGAACGCCGCCAACCGACCAAGCTTGGCGCCGTCGTCGAACAGCCCGGCATTGAAGAAATAGGGCGTGTCGCGCCCGGCCTTCGTAACAAAGGCGCCAAAGCGGATGACGCCGCTGTCAACAGCGAAGCGGACGAAGTCTCGGGCGATGGGGTGAGATGGCATCATGGTTCGAACGAAGTTGGCGAGTGATTCGGCATGCGGAGTGAAGCCTCCGGACCGGAGGCTATGCTACGGCCTGTCCCTGCTCGCACCGCATGTCCGCCGCCGCCCCAAACCGCACCGAAAGGCTTCCGCCCTGGGTCTTGCTTCGCCAGGTTTTCGCGAACCGGCGCATGGCCGCGCTGCTTCTTCTCGGCTTTTCCTCGGGTCTGCCGCTGGCCCTCACGGCGGGCACGCTCCAGGCTTGGCTGACGGTCGAAGGCGTGAGTCTGAAGGCCATCGGTTTCGCCACGTTGATCGGCCAGGCCTACGTGTTCAAGTTCGCCTGGGCACCAGGCATGGACCGCATCCAGCCACCATCGCTCGTGCGCGCGCTGGGACGCAGGCGCGGATGGCTCCTGTTGATGCAGGCGCTTCTCGCAGCCAGCTTGGCGGCCATTGCGATTGTCGGCATTCCGGCGCCCACCGCCACCAGCGCCTGGCCCGGACTGGACCGTCTGGCCGGGGCGCTGGGGATTCCCGCAGGAGATATGCGCTTGTTGCCGGTCGGGATACTGGCCGTCGCCGTGGCCTTTTTTTCCGCCTCCCAGGATATCGTGATCGACGCCTATCGCACCGACTTGCTTCCGCCTGAAGAACGTGGCGCGGGCGCGGCCGTGGCGGTCCTCGGGTATCGGCTCGCGATGCTGGTCTCGGGAGGCCTGGCGCTATGGCTGGCGGCCGAGTATCTGGGTTGGCGCGGGATGTACGCGCTGATGGCTGGCCTCATGGCTGTGCTGATGCTGGCCACGCTCTTCGCCCCCCCGACTCCGGGCAACATCAAGGCGCCGCGCAGCCTGACCGAGGCCGTGGTCGAGCCAGCGCGCGAGTTCTTCGCCCGTCGCGGAGCCGTGGCGCTGCTCGTCGCCATCGTCTTGTACAAGTTAGGCGACGCCTTCGCCGGCGCGCTTTCCACCACTTTTCTCATTCGCGGCGCCGGCTACAGTCCGGCCGAGGTCGGCCTGGTTTACAAGACCATGGGCATCGCGACCACCATCGTCGGCGCCCTGTTGGGCGGAGCGTGGCTCGCACGGCTCGGGCTTTGGCGTTCGCTGGTGTGGTTCGGCGTTGGCCAAGGCTTGTCCAACCTGGCCTATTGGGCGCTAGCCGTGCTGCCCTCGAACCTGGCACTGATGGCCGCGGCCGTGGGCATCGAAAATTTCACCGGCGGCATGGGCACGGCTGCCTTTGTCGCCTTTCTTTCCGCGCTTTGCGACGCGCGCTTCTCGGCCACGCAATTTGCGTTGCTGTCGGCACTGTCGGCAGTGGGTCGTGTCTACGTGGGTCCGGCCACGGGTTTTCTTGTCGAGGCCTGGGGTTGGCCGCATTTCTATCTCCTGACCGTGGTGGCGTCGGCGCCCGGCGTGCTGATGGTGGTGTGGCTGCGCCGCGTGATCGAGACGCAGGACCGCATTCACGCCCCGCGCCAAGCCGCCGTGTAAGGCCAAGCGCGACAAAGGCCCGCATTGCCCTCCCGCTGCCTATACTGCGGGCCGATGAACCCTGCATTTAACCCCGAACAGGCCCTCGAACTGGGTCGCAACACCCTGGAAATCGAGGCGGCTGCGCTCCAGGCACTGGCTGCGCGCATCACTCAGCCACCGCTGGCCACGGCGTTCAAGGACACGGTGCGCTGCATCCTGGGCTGCCGCGGGCGGGTCGTGGTATCGGGCATGGGAAAAAGCGGGCACATCGCGCGCAAGCTGGCCGCAACGCTTGCATCGACCGGAACCCCTGCCTACTTTGTCCACCCTGCCGAGGCGAGCCACGGCGACCTGGGCATGGTGACCGATACCGACGTGTTCATCGCATTGTCGAACTCGGGAGAAAGCGAGGAGCTCGTGCGCATCGTGCCGCTGGTCAAGCGCTTGGGCGCCAGGCTCGTCGCCATCACCGGCCGCGCCGACTCGACGCTGGCGCAGCATGCCGACATTCATCTTGACTGCGCTGTCGAGCAAGAGGCCTGCCCCCTCAATCTTGCTCCCACGGCCAGCACCACGGCCCAGCTTGCGCTGGGCGACGCACTGGCCGTGGCGCTACTGGACGCACGCGGATTCGGCCCGGACGACTTCGCCCGCACCCACCCGGGGGGCAGCCTCGGGCGCAAGCTGCTCACGCATGTGGCCGACGTGATGCGCACGGGCGACGCCGTGCCCAGCGTGCCTCAATCCGCACCCTTCTCGGCTGCGCTGCTGGAGATGACGCGCAAGGGTCTGGGCATGACGGCTGTCGTCGACGACGCTGGGCAGTTGTTGGGGGTGATCACCGATGGTGATTTGCGCCGGCTGCTCGAGCGTGGGGCAGACTTGCGCCAGCTCTCGGTCGGCCAGGCCATGCACCCGAATCCGCGCACCATCGCCGCGGGGGCGCTTGCCGTGGAGGCGGTGCAAATGATGGAGCAGCATCGCATCAACCAGATGGTCGTCGTCGACGCACAGCGACACCCGATCGGCGCGCTCAATATGCACGACCTTTTCGCGGCCAAGGTGGTGTGACGCATGACCGACCTGCCCGTTTTCGATACGCGCCCGCGTCTTCAATTCGACACGGAGATTCTTTTGCGGGCGCAGGATATCCGCGTGCTTTTGCTGGACGTGGACGGAGTTCTGACCCCTGGTGACCTGCTGGTGGGCGAGTCCGGCGAGACACACAAGCGCTTTTCCACCCTTGACGGTCACGGCCTGAAACTTCTCGCGGCCTGCGGCGTTGCGCCGGTTGTGGTTTCGGGCCGCGACAGCCCTGCGCTGCGTACCCGGCTGCGAGAACTTGGCTTGCTGGAGCGCTCCGTGCTCGGGCGAGCACACAAGCTGCCAGGCGCCGCCCGCCTGTTGCAGGACCTGGACGTGAGCTGGGAGCAGGCCGCTGTCATGGGGGATGACTGGCCCGACTTGCCCCTGTTGGTGCGTGCTCGTCTGGCCGCCTGCCCTGCCGTGGCCCATCCCGAAGTGCGCGCGCGGTCACATTACCGCACGCAGGCCGCAGCGGGTTTCGGCGCCGTGCGCGAACTGTGCGACCTGCTGCTGGTTGCGCAGGGCCAGTACCGCCGTCTGCTCGAGCAGGCCATAGCCGGAGACTGATTGCCATGCAGCGCCTTGTCCGGCTGTGGCGCCGCTTGTCTCTTCTTCTTCCGCCCTTGCTCATGGTGTTGCTGGCCGCCTTGAGCTGGTGGGTGGCGCAGGAGGCGGGGCGGGGCGCGGGTGGTCCCGGCGGCCCGCGCGAACCCCCACAAAAACCCGACTATTTCCTGCACGACTTTCACACCCGTACGTTCGACGCGCAAGGCCGTATCACGGCTCAGCTCAGTGGCCAGGCCATGCAACACATCCCTGGCAACGATACGGTGCGCATCACGCAGCCGACACTGCGCGCCCAAACCGCGCAAGGCGTGCTCACCACCGCGCAGGCACAGATCGGCATCAGCAACTCCGACGGCAGCAACGTGCAGTTGCTCGGCGACGCCGTGGTGCATCGGATCGCCCCCAATATGCCCGAACTGACCGTACGCAGTGACTTTCTCAATATCTTTCCAAATGCTCAGCGCATCAGTTCGAACAAACCCAGCACGGTGCAACGCGGTGACTCGTTGTTCTCCGGTGGCAACCTCGAGATGAACGGGCTGGACGGCACCTTCGCGATGCGGGGCCAGGTCAGCGGAACCGTGGTGCGTCCAAGGCGCTAAAGTTTCAACCATGCGCTGTGCTGCGAGGCGCAGCTAGCGCGAAGCGAGACCTTGCGTGAATTCGTCTATACAACACCCTGCCCTCCAGGAGCATGCGCCCGTGGCGGTGATCACCGGCGCTTCAAGCGGCATCGGATCGGCACTGGCCGAGGCTTATGCCGCGCGCGGCTGGCGCGTGGTTCTCGTCGGGCGCCGAGCGTCGGCACTCGACGCCACAGCATTGGCGTGTGCCCAGCGTCAGGGCCTTGCGGCAGTGGATCCGGCTCGACTGCGCATCCTGGCTGCCGACGTACGCCATACGAAAGCGTGGTGCGAACAGGCTTCGACTCTGGTGGCCGAGTGGGGCTGCCCTCAGGTGGTCGTGGCCAATGCCGGAATCAGTCACGGCGTGGATCTCTCCCACCTGCATGATCTGGACGTTGCACGCGATGTGATGGACACCAACTGGCTCGGCGCCCTGGCCACGCTTGCGCCTTTTGTCGCCCCCATGCGTGCACGCGGTAGTGGATCGCTTGTGGGGATCGCCAGCGTGGCCGGGGTACGCGGCCTACCCGGACACGCAGCCTACAGCGCGAGCAAGGCAGCACTGATTCATTCGTTGGAGAGTCTGCGCGTGGAACTGCGCGGCTCAGGCGTGCGGGTGGTGACCATCAGCCCCGGCTATATCGCCACGCCGATGACCTCAGGCAACCCGTTCCCGATGCCGTTTCTCATCGCTCCGGACGTGTTTGCCCGCCGTGCGCTGCGCGCCATCGACGCCGGCCGTGCCTACGCAACCATTCCTTGGCCGATGGCGCTGGTGGGCAAGCTGCTGCACATCTTTCCGCGCGTTTGGTACGACCGCCTCATGGCCCGCCAGCGGCGCAAGCCGCGCAAGGGCCGGTAAGCTTGCAAAGCGCTCGAGCCGCGTTCCATCATTGCACCTTGGCGCATGGGAAAGGCGGCCATGGCGACATCTGGCGCACCGGACCGCCCGGTCGCGGACCACTCCGGCGCAAGGCTTTCATGAACGCACGCCTCGGCAAGGCCCATGGGTTCGCGCCGCCTGCGGGATGGCGCATCCGCGGATAATGGGCCGACGCATGCCTGTAACCCCATCCCCAATCCACGGCGCGGCCGACATCATCGACTTTATTGGCCAGCGCTTTGAGAGCGCGCCCGCGCATGCGCGCATCGCAAGCCTTGTGCCCAGTCTCACCGAAACCCTTGTCGATCTGGGGCTGGACGCGCAGCTGGTGGCGCGTACCGGGTTTTGCATCCACCCCGCTGCAGCCGTGCGCGCCATACCCAAGGTGGGGGGCACGAAGGACGTCAACTTCGCCCGTCTGCGCGATCTTGCGCCGACCCATGTGCTGGTGAACGTTGATGAAAACACGCGTGAAACGGTGGCGCAATTGCAGGAGTTCGTACCCCATGTGGTCGTGACGCACCCCCAACAGCCCGCCGACAACCTGGCGCTCTTCGACTTGCTCGGCGCCCTGTTCAGCGCCACGGCCGGGGTGCAGGAAAGGGCACAGGGCCTGCACGACGAGTTCGGCAATACGTTGCGCGCCATCCGCGCCCGTTCCTGGCCCCTGCGGCGCGTGCTGTATGTGATCTGGCGCGAACCATGGATGACGGTGGCACGAGATACCTACATCGCCCGCACGCTAGCCCAGGTCGGCTGGCGCACGCTTCCCGACGTGGCCGGAGGTGACGGTTTGCGCTGCGCGGGCGCCACGCGCTACCCGGTCTTCGATTGGGACGCGCCTTGGTTGCATGACGTGGATCTTGTGCTGCTGGCCAGCGAACCCTTCCGATTCGGCGCGGCTCACGTCGAAGTCACGCGCGCCCTGCTTGAGACGCGCGGTTTGAAAGCGGCGGTCCGGTTGATCGACGGCGAATGGGCGTCGTGGTACGGCAGCCGCGCCCTGCGCAGCCTGCCGCGGTTGGCTCAATGTGCCGCCGCGCTGCTCCGGCCTTGAGCGGGACCGCCCTAGAGCCGGGATCGGGCGAACACGCTGCGCCGGCTTTGGGCCTTGGCCTGCCACGCCAGCAATCCGAAGCCAATGAGTGGCACGAGAAGATCGGCGTAGCGCATGGTCTCAACCGGTTGGAATGCGCCCGCTGGCTGCGTGCTCAGCATCAGACCAAGCGCGCCCCCCCAAAGGAATGCCGCGGAGCCGACGACGGCGGCTAGACGCAGGCCCAGTCCACCGAATACCCCGAGGAAGCCGATTAGTGAAAATCCAAGGTAGGCCGCGGTGACCTGGTGCTGGAGGCCATCAGGCGATGCCCCGTGCAGATGGGGGGTGGCATCCCCGAACCAGGCAAGCAGCACGAACCGCACGAGAAAGGTCAAACCAACCGCGTAGAGGAGGTACCAACGCAGCAGCGTGGACGCCACACGCTCGGCTGTGCGCTCTCGGTGCGTCGCGGCAAGAGAAACGGCCGCTGTCAGCAGCCCGAGCAACAGAAGCGTGATCGGAAAATCGTCAAATGCAAGCTGGATCAAGGTGATCATTGCGAAACGCCGAGAAGGAAGAGCCTATCGAGCGTGAAGCGCCAACGACAAGCACGGGCCGCAGGAAATCCTGCGATGTTGGCTTCACAACCCCAAAGCTTAAGCCCTGCACGGGACAATCCGGATGATTTTGTCCCCTGCTGCGGCCCGCGATCCCAAGTCCAACAAGCGCCCAAGGTCACGCACTCCCAGCTGTGGGGAGGTGCGTGAGGTCCTCAGGCTCTGGCCCCGCAGTGTCTGCAGGCCCCGGCTGCAACACAGGCTCGATGTCCACTCCCAGAGCGACGAGGAAACGCGAGACCATGTTGTACGTGGCGATCACACCCACCAGCTCCACAACCTGCTGCGGTGGCATGGCCGCGCGGGCAGCGGCAAAATAGGCCTCGTTGACCTTGACGCGCCGCGTCATTTCATAGGCGATCGCCAGCGTCACGCGCTGGGCGGGAGAAAACAGCGCCGAATCATCCACGGCGGCGGGAATGTCCGCCAGCGCGGCCAGTTGCGTCGCGCTGCCACCGGCTGCGAGAAATTCCGGAGCATGATGCGCGAACTCATACTGCGCGTGGTTGAGCAACGCCACGGCGCAGATTGCAAGCTCGCGCAGCAGCGGATCAAGATCCAATTCGGTCCTCACGGCGCCGAGAAAGCCATTCCAGCCTCGCGCAAACGCCGGACTGTGCAACAGCATGCGGTCCAGATTCAGAAGCTGGCCTCCTCGCCGAAGGCGAATCGCGTCCACCAGATCGGCCGGCTCGTCAAGGTCGGCCGGCGTATAGGCAATGCGTGGCATGGGAAAGGCGCTCCTCAGTGAGCTGACAATGTAACTATGGGGGCAGCGCGCATCGCCGAACGCTCGACGATGCGCAACCAACCTTGAACTGGGCCACGGGCGGCCTCAGATACTTTAAGAGATTTTCAGCCCCGTTCCGCTTCTTCATCATTAATCGAGAGTCATCATGCTTATCGTCTGCCCTCATTGCGCGAGTATCAATCGGGTCCCACCCGAGCGCGTGCAGCAGGATCCGCAATGCGGAAGCTGCCATAAAGCCCTTCTGACCGGGCACCCCGTGGAGCTGACGGACGCCACCTTCGAGCGGTTCGTGTCGAAGAATGAGTTGCCGGTCATCGTCGATTTCTGGGCTCCGTGGTGCGGTCCCTGCCGCATGATGGCGCCTCAGTTCGAACAAGCAGCGTCGTTGCTCAAGGGGCGCGCAGTGCTCGCCAAGGTGAATTCAGACGACAGCCCCCAGGCTTCCGTGCGAAACCGCATCCGCAGCATCCCGACGTTGCTGCTGTTCCAGTCAGGGCACGAAGCCAAGCGCCAGTCGGGAGTGATGCCGGCACAGGAGCTTGTGCGCTGGGCAGGCGTCTAGACAGGAGAGGGTTGGCCCTCGCGTGCACGATTGCACGCGAGGCGGATGTCATTTGGTTGTGTTGCACGGACGACACGACGCGCACTTGATGCGTATCAAATTGTGTTTTCATGCAACCGCAGCCCCTCGGATGCGGCAATGGCCCAAAGTTTCGGGGGCGCCAAGGCAGCCCTCAGGGGAGCACCCGGGCAGAGCAATGCTTCGACATGCCAGTGGCCCTCTTCTGGCGTGTTGCGTGAGCAACACATCGACATACTTCTCCATGCATGTAAACCCGCCCTTCCTTGATCCCAGTCAAATAAAGGTGGCTTGAGGGAACGAGAATGGTTCCAGGGAAAAGTTCCCTACTTCCAAAAAAGGAACCACCGTCATGGAATCCTCTGCACCTCTCCGCACCCCCATTCAACCCATCGCATTCGAACGGGAAGGGCCTGGCCTTTGGCGAAGGCTGATCCTGGCCCTGTTGGGCTTGCTGGGCTTGGGACTGCTCAGCACACCGGCGCAGGCTGTGCCAGCCTTCGCCCGCCAGACCGGCCAAGCCTGTATTGCCTGCCACGTTGGCGGCTTTGGCCCGCAGCTCACGCCATTCGGGCGCGCGTTCAAGCTGGGTGGTTATACGCTGACGGACGGCAAGAGCGGCCATATTCCCCTGTCTGCGATGCTCGTTTCGTCCTATACGCACACGACCGAAGATCAAACGCCTTTCTACAACGGCATGCACGGCAATGACAATTTTGTCGCTTTGCAGCAAGCGTCCATATTCCTCGCCGGGCGGCTGACCGACCACATCGGGATGATGGGGCAGGCCACCTATTCGGAGACTGCGGAACCTGCCAACCTGGCGTGGGACAACACAGACGTGCGCTTCGCACACGACTACACGGTGGGCAACACGTCGGGCATCTTTGGCGTGTCGGTCAACAACAACCCCACGGTCTCCGATGTCTGGAACACCGTGCCTGCGTGGCAATACGGATTCATGACCAGCCCGATCAGTGGGGGCGTGCCTTTCGCGCCGCTCATGGCGAGCCTGGGTGGAAGCGTGCTGGGAACGACCGCCTATACGCTGATTGACAACCACTGGTACATCGAGGGCGGCGCCTACCACGGGCTCTCCAACTATTGGGGCAACTTGCTGCATGCCGGCACCTGGGGTGTCACCGGGTACGCACCTTATTTCCGGGCGAACTATTCGACCACCGTGGGCTCGAGCACCTATGAAGGCGGCATCCTCGGCATGAATATGAAGCCCGCGACCATAACTGGCGGTTCCGGCACGGATAGCGTGAAGGACATCGGCATCGATGGCACTTACCAGTACATCGACGGCGACAATCACAGCGTGACGGTCAATGGCTTGTACATGCAGGAAAAGGCCAGCTATGACCAGTCCGCTGGCGCCTATCCCGGCGACACGGCGAAAACCCTGAACCTGAATGCGGCGTACTGGATTCACAACACCTACGGCGCCACCATTCAATATTTCAACATCAACGGCACCGCGGCGCTGGGATCGAACGTGCAAAGCAACGGCGTCGTCTGGGAACTCGACTGGAATCCGTTCGGCCAAAGCTGGGTCGACCCGGAAAAGAACCTCCGACTGGGTCTTCAGTACACGACGTACAACAAGCTCAACGGAACCAGCCAAGGGGCGAGCGGCAACAACAGCCTGTTCCTCTACATGTGGCTTGCCATTTGACACCGCTGCAGACGTGCCTGGGGCGTCCTCGTGAAGATCAACCAACGACTTTCTGATCGAATGTTCAACAGGATTCGTTGTAAAAAGAGGACGCCCTTGGTGACAAAAACGCTGGTGCGGCGCACCATTTCGTTGGCAGCAGTCCCGCGGCCAGCGACATGCGCGCCCTCTTGGGGCCTTTCTGGACCGCGATCTGACTGCCGATGACCGTTCACACCATCGACCAAGGAAAGCAACCATGTCAGCACCCACCAGCGGCCTGTATTTTGCGCAGGCCTTTCACCACGGAGAACCCGATCACCGCAGCTACGTCATTTCCATTGGCAGCAGGGAGCGCGTCGAGGCGCTTGCACGCGCCGAACACGCCAAGCACGGAGGGGAATACGGGGTAGCGATCTATCAGGTGGTGCCTGATGCTGCAGTGCAAGAGCATCCGCGCCTGGTGGCGTATTTCGGATCAGCCATGGGCGAACGGTGGACTGCGGGACAACAGGCACAAAGCATCACCGCCTGATCGTCGCACAGCGCTGCGCGCACACCGACCAGCCTCTCGGGCGCTGGTCGTTTTTTTTTGCCCCCGAGGGCTCGGCCCCGACGCAACCGCTCCGGCATCGACGTCGTTGACCGCCCGCTGGGCCGATTCAGGCATGCTGGAGCGTCGTACGGCGTTGCGGTACCGCGTTAAGGCCATGCTGCATCATGCCCGCGGGATGCCGCTCCATGGCGTCAGGTCGCAACGCCACGCATGGGCTGGCACCAGGACACCGACAGACCCTACGCGCCGCCAACCGGCAATGACCCCGGTTTTCGGCCCTGCGCACGGGTCGCGCAACGGTCAGGCGCAGCCCTCCAAGTCCGAATGTGAGCTCCATTCCCGAGACGCCAAAGTACTCGGGACCAATCACTCACCGCCGAGGCGTTTTATTCAAGATATCGGCGTCGTGCGCAGCGTCGTCCGCGCGAATTTTGCGAATGAAGAACACGACGAAAAACACCCCCATGCCAAGCATGAAAATGATGACAGCCAAGCTCATCAGGCCCGAATCGGTGCCCATCAAACTGCTCCAGACTGATTGCATCGAGCATCTCCTCCCCAGGTTCGTAGAGACAAAGCTTAGAAAGCCTGCCGTCGTTGCGTTTTGATACAACGCAAAAAAGAGCTCCATCACGATATCCTGTGAACCCCAGCGTGCCCAATGCATCCCGATGCCCACGACAACCCTTAAAAGTGCCGCGACTCTCGGTTGGGCCGGAGTCGTGCCGTTTGTCGTCCTGGCCTCTTTGGGGTGGTCCAGCCCGCAGGACGCCCTGATGCGCCCCTTTGCGCTCGGCCTGCTCAGTGCTAACGCCGCACTGATGCTTCTGGCGCGCGCGATGGATGGACTGCTGTGGCCTGGCTACGCCCGCGCCGCGCATGCCGCCGGATGGCCCGACGCCGAGCAGTGGAGCAGGCTTGCCGCAACGTGGCTGCATCTGCGCACGCGGCTCACGGCCGCGGCCGTGCTGTGTCTGGCGGCGGCCTGGGCCTCACCCCACTTCGGCACGGCGTGAGGCGATCACCAGATGCTGCGACGTTCCCTCACTCTCGACACATCTCCAGCACGATGCGCCTGCCCTTTGCTCAGCTTGACGTTTTCGCCCCCGAACCCTTCAGCGGCAACCCGCTGGCCGTCGTGTTCGATGCCGACAGCCTTCCCGCGTCGCGCATGCAGGCCATCGCCGCGTGGCTGGGCCTTTCGGAGACGACCTTCGTGCTGCAGCCCTTGCAGAGCAGCGCTGATTATCGGTTGCGCATTTTCACCCCTGGCGGCGAATTGCCCTTCGCGGGACACCCGACCTTGGGTACTTGCGCGGCTTGGTTGCTCGCGGGCGGCAAACCGAAGCAACCGGACATGGTGATGCAGGAGTCGGGCGTCGGTCTGGTCGCCGTGCGTCGCCTTGAGACCGCGGCCCACCGCACCCAACGCTTGGCGTTCGCTGCACCGAACGTCACGATCGGCGCGGTCGAGCCCGATTTGCTTCACGCCATTTGCGCGGCGCTCGGCCTTTCACTGCAGCAAGTGCGAGCCAGCGCATGGCTGGACAACGGCCCGCGTTGGCTTGCGCTTTGGCTGGACTCTGCCAGCACGGTACTGGCTCTTGACCCAGACCATGCAACGCTCAAGGCCTTGGGCGTGAAAGTCGGCGTCTGCGGCCCACACCTCGAAGGCCATGAGGCTGCGATCGAGGTGCGCGCGTTCGCTGCAGCCACTGGCGTGCCGGAGGACCCCGTCACTGGAAGTCTCAATGCAAGCCTGGCGCAGTGGCTGATCGGCCTGCGCGCTCTACCGACCTGCTACACGGCGGCACAGGGCACGCGCCTTGCACGAACGGGAAGGGTCGCCATCGAGCAGGACACACAAGGGCAGGTCTGGATTGGCGGCCAGGTCCAGGAAGTGATGCGCGGCGAAATCGCCGTCTGACACGGCAAGGTCAATGCGATGCGCATGTGCAGACACTGCCATGGAGGACGGCCGGCGACCGTACTCGCCAGGAAGGCCCGTTGGAACGCGCCCGCCAGTCGCGAAGAAGAATGACCATTCGAAGGACGCGATTTACTGGCCTCGCCAGCGACGTGGGTTGGCACCTTGCACCGCGCTCGATGCCTGACAAGGCCCGTACATTGAACGGGTCGCTGCCTCCTCAGCGAGCAGCCTTTGGCCATGGCCCGAACGCGCGCCTGCGGACCCGGTTTGCGCGGGGCCTTAACATGTGGACACGGAGCCCTCAAGGCCCGCCCGTGCCGAACGGCACATAGAGCTTTGCAGGGCTATGGGATTGCAGCCGCATCCCGTGGTCCCGTGGGCTATACCACGCACGCGCGGCCCCAAGCCGTGTGCGCCCCTTCAAGCAATCGATGGAGTTCGAAACATGGCAACTGCAAAACCGGCCGCAGCCAAGAAGGCACCCGCCAAACCCGCGCGCGCGCCCAATCCGGCCTTCATGAAACCGCTGACGCCCAGCCCCCAGTTGGCAGCCGTCGTCGGCGCAGCCCCACTGCCGCGCACCGAGGTGGTGAAGAAGGTTTGGGCGCACATCAAGGCCGCGAATCTTCAGGACGCGACCAACAAGCGCATGATCAACGCGGACGACAAGCTCAAAGCTGTGTTCGGCAAGCCCCAGGTCACCATGTTCGAAATGACCAAGCTGCTCAACGCGCATTTGAAATAACCCCGGAGCGGTGGCGCCAAGACCGCCCCACGCTCAACGAGCCTTGCACCGGCGACGCCGGACCCTTCAGAAGTTGGGGGTGGCGCGCGGCACCGAGCCCTTCGATGCCGCGCGTGCGATGCTCACGCGCGGCATCGAAGGGCTGCGCCGGATGCGATTGGATTGACCGCACGGCGAACTTTCTTCGCATGCGGCCGCTCAAAGACGTCAAGCGCAGCGACAAAACTGTTCTCGCCCGATAAAGTCGCAAACATTGCTCAAGCCTTTATGCGGTTCGGCGGCAGCTCGATTTGGACGGCCCTCCACAGAAAGTCGAAAACAGCTGCGGCGATCAGAACCACTTCACGCTTGGATCATTTCTTGGAGGAGCCGCATGTTCTTTCTTCCGAGAAAGCAGCTTCCGTTCATCGCAGGCGGCAAGTGAAGCCATTTCAGCTGCCTTTAGCACGTCTTCCGCGGACGCAATGATTTTCCTTCGTTCCAACTCTTGAAGGAATGGACGTGTCGTCAACAAAGACACGTTCTCTGGCAACACAAAGGTCTTCTTTGCGATACCGTTATCCTCAAAAAGCAAGAGTGCGTAATCGTTCGGGTGTGTACTGTAGTAATCCTCTAGAACGATCTTCAAAGATTGCTCACCTGGATCAACACGCAACGATCGCAAGGTCTCGGCGTTTTGCGGAACCCCTGTATCGATCTTTTTAAGCAACCCGCCGCTAACACCGACTTGATCCTTGATGAAATCAAGCGCAAGCTGGTTCCCGAGATATTGGGAACCAGCTCGAAGCTCTTCAATCACCATATCAGTGATATAAACAGGAAGCCCAGGCTTCAGGAAAAGGTCGAGCCGTCTTGCGTAAGCCAGTGTTTTCAGCGGTCCGGTGTCCGTGACAATGATTGCGCAAGTGGTCATGCCGTATGACCGAACCGATCGACCATGTCACCAAAGTTTTTCTGCATCGCCGCCGTCTCTGGCAAAGAAAGCCGAGGCAGCGGGAATCCCGCTTGAATGGTCATCAGAGCCAAGGTCTCGACATCGTCGAGATGGAGTTCCTTCATGGCATTGTGTTCTGAAATTTGCCCAAGACTGTACTTGAACAGGATTTCGTAATTACCGGATAACGGGCTGCTTTCGTTGCGAACGTAGCCTTCCAGCAATTGCCGAATGATGGCATTCACCGAAGTATCGGTTCGAGCGGCCACAACTTTGGCCTGAGACAAAAGCTCATCAGGAATCGCCACCGTGAAATTTGCCATCTTCGCACCTCGATGCATGTTTACGCATTACACCCAAACAAGTATAGTGGATTGGTTGGCTCCTCGCAGCCAACTATCATTGGTGTTTGCGACTTTGATGTACTGTTCGTGACTTTAATTGCGGGGAACAAAAACAGAAATTGCCGCAACGCCTAAAATGGATCCGTTGACAGTCCACGTGCGCAAGGCAGGTTTGTGATGCAAGCAGCAATCAAGAAATGGTCAGCCCTCGTTGTGCTGGCGGCAATCGCGCTCGCCGGCTATCTGGCGTGGAACGCCCTCGATCACGACCCGAAGGCTCCCGACGTCAATTTCGCCTTGCTTGATGGCAAGACCATCACCTCGCAAGACCTGCGTGGCAAGGTGGTCCTCGTCAACTTCTGGGCCACGAGCTGCACCACTTGCGTCGGCGAAATGCCCCGCATGGTGAAGACGTTCGACCGTTTCGCGCCCAAGGGGTTCGAGCTGGTGGCGGTGTCGATGAGCTATGACCGGCCGGACTACGTGAAGACCTTCGCAACGTCCGGCCCCTTGGGTGCGCTACCGTTTCCGGTGGCGATGGACACATCAGGCAATATTGCAAAGTCCTTCGGTGACGTGCGACTGACGCCGACGAGCTTCTTGATCGACAAGTCCGGCAATATTGTCAAGCAGTACGTGGGCCCGCCGAATTTCAACGAGTTGCACACCCTCATTTCGCAGCTGCTCGCCAAACAGGCCTGAGTTAGCGTGTCCCGGAGTCTCCTGTTGCGGGAAAGCCCGAGCCTTCCCGCAACAGGGCCTTGCGTGGCGGCCTTGGATTTCTGCGGAGTTTCGCCTCAGGTGGCATGAGATTTGGCCGCCGAAACATGGCCACTCACGCACACAGGTACGCTAGGGCTCGCGCTCTGCTGCCGCAAGGGCCCCGCGCATGGGAAGGGAAAATCCAACCGGCCATGATCGTGCGTTGCACCTTCGATCGGGGCATCGGGTCCTCGTGCGCAGGTGCAATTCGGCGGTGTGCGTGAAGACGGCGGCGGCTTGCCCCGGAGAGACGGCCTTGCGCTGACCCGGCCCTTCCCTCGACCAGCGCGCCGAGGCACCTCGGCCGCAAAGTGCAACACTGCCGCCCTCACATGCCATGGGGTTCTTGCTCGGCATGCTGGGGAAAACCCCGATAAACGGCTACGATAGCCGCATGGAATCGTCAATCCGCCGCGACCTGCGTACGACGCCTGAAAACTTGAACAGCAACGACGAACCCCGCCAAACCGCTGCAACGGTGCCACCGTGCGCGGATCAGCAGGCGTTGGCATTGGCCTTGGCAAAGCCAGCCCAAAATCTTGCCGCTGGGCTGCTCGTACGCAATCTTGGCCTTCAGGCCTATCGCCCAACCTGGGACGCCATGCGTGCGTTTACAGCCGCGCGCCAGACAACCACGCCAGACGAAATCTGGCTGGTCGAACACTTCCCCGTTTACACGCTGGGTCAAGCGGGAAACCCGCAGCACCTCCTTGATTCCCATGACATCGAGGTGGTGCAAACCGACCGCGGTGGCCAAGTGACGTACCACGGACCGGGTCAGGCCGTGGTGTACGTCCTGATCGACATCCGGCGCCGCGGCTGGATGGTGCGCGAGACGGTACACCGCCTGGAAGAGGCGGTACTCCGCACCTTGGCCCGATTGGGCGTTGTCGGGGTGCGGCGCCCCGGCGCTCCTGGCATCTACCTGGGCGCCCCTCATCCCCGTGCCGGCGCCAAGATTTCCGCGCTGGGTTTGAAGGTGCGTGGCGGCTGCACCTATCATGGGGTCGCCATCAACGTGGACATGGATCTCTCCCCCTTCAGCGGCATCAATCCCTGCGGCTACCCTGGACTGGAAACCGTGGACTTGGCTTTGCTCGGCGTGCATACGCGCGCGGATGCAGTGGGCATGTGCTTTGCGACGGAGTTGGCGATGCTGGCCGAATCTGCTGCCAGTGCGCGCGCACCAG
This sequence comes from Thiomonas sp. FB-Cd, assembly GCF_000733775.1. Classification (NCBI taxonomy): domain Bacteria; kingdom Pseudomonadati; phylum Pseudomonadota; class Betaproteobacteria; order Burkholderiales; genus Thiomonas; species Thiomonas sp. FB-Cd. Next base: position 1,029,896 of record NZ_JPOE01000005.1, read on the forward strand.
CGCCATTACACATGGATCACACTGCACCTACCCCATGAACGATCTGCCCGACCCCAACGCGAAACAAAAAGGTCAATCCAAGACTGCGCGCATCCCAATCAAGATCGCCGTTGATGGTCCGGCGCTGAAGAAGCCGCAATGGATTCGGGTCAAGGCCGCCGCACCGTCATCGCGCTTTTACGAGATCAAGAACCTGTTGCGTGAGCGCAAGCTGGTGACCGTATGCGAGGAAGCGTCCTGCCCGAACATTGGGGAATGCTTCGGCCACGGCACAGCAACCTTCATGATCATGGGGGACAAATGCACCCGCCGCTGCCCCTTCTGTGACGTTGGCCATGGCCGCCCTGACCCGCTTGACCCGGAGGAGCCAGGTAATCTGGCCCGCGCCATCGCCGCGCTCAAGTTGCGCTATGTGGTGGTCACGAGCGTGGACCGCGACGACTTGCGCGATGGCGGGGCGCAGCACTTCGTGGACTGCATCCGGGCCACGCGCGAGCTATCGCCATTGACTCAAATTGAGGTGCTGGTGCCCGACTTCCGCGGCCGACTGGACAAGGCGCTCGACAGGTTCGACCACGGGCTTCCCGACGTCATGAACCACAATCTCGAAACCGTGCCGCGCCTCTACAAACAGGCCCGGCCAGGCGCCGACTACGCGCATTCGCTCGAGCTGCTTGCGGCGTTCAAAGCGCGCCATCCCGGCATCCCCACCAAGAGCGGGTTGATGGTGGGGCTGGGCGAAACGGATGAGGAAATCCTTCAGGTCATGCGCGACATGCGCGCGAACCACATCGACATGCTCACAATTGGCCAGTATCTTGCCCCCAGTGGCCACCACCTGCCCGTTGCCCGCTACGTGCCGCCCGAGACGTTTGCCATGTTCGAGCGCGAGGCTCGCTCCATGGGATTCATGCATGCCGCCGTGGGTCCTCTTGTGCGTTCAAGTTACCACGCTGACCAGCAGGCTCACGACGGGGGCCTATTTGTCAACATAGCGAAGTGAATGGAAAATTAGCGAAGTGGATGGAAAATTAGCGATAAGAACGCTGTTTCGGACGCACCCGTCTTCTTCGCCTAACGGCCGCATTCCGCCTCGCTTTGACCACTGACAGCACCCGGCAAAACACGTGGGCGACTTGCAGATCAGCGCATTTCCTCAGGGCGATGGCCTCTGGAGGGTCGATTGGTTCGGCGGTGTGCAGTTCCCGAACCGCGTACTCCGCCGAACTCAGCCATCAGTCTTCGTTCACCTCTCGAAGGTCACCGACCCGGCGGTGCTGGCGGATCCGATGGCGCCCGTCAGCGCGTTATCGACCCTGCCCTGGCAGAAACAGTTCAAGTGCTGGATCTCGGTCGGTGCCACGATGCTGTTGCGCATTGGCGACCTCTGGTCCAACCAACGTTTCATCGCGTCACCTGAACACGAGGTCGAGACTTTCGAGAAGGTAAGCATCGACCGTTCGACAGCCAAGCTGCTCAAGGTTGGGCACAGCGACGATCAGGGCAACTTCTTGTTGCCTGCGGCCGAGCATCCATGGCACATGGCCAACACCCACTCCTACTGCGTCCGCGTGGCCTTGGCCAACGGTCGGAGTCTAGCCATCCCCTGCATGGAGCTGGCGCGCTTCTATTTCGGTTCGTCGAGCCCGCTGCTGAGTACACTGTTCCTCCCTCCCTTCGATCGCACGAAGCTGTACTCCAGCGTGCAGCTCGATGGATTCTTCGGTGAGGATGTCGTATTGGACCTTGCCGAGGGCATTCCCAAGGAATCGGCGCAGGATATCGGCCGCATCGCAGCCAGCAAGCAGGCAAGCAATGCCGCTGCCATGATCGGCGTATCCCTATTGCGGCAGGCACCGGAAGGGCTCGACGACATCTACCCGCAATGCGTGTTCCCCTTCGACGGAGAAACGACGCTCAAGGCATCGGGCAAATGGTTGCCGCTCGGCTCGCAGCAGCGCTCGACTTTCCTCGTCTACCGGCTGCGCTCCTGCTCTTACCCATTTCCGTTCGACACCTTGAAATTTCGAACGTCTGGACAGAGGCGCCGACCGTGGAAACCCGCAGTGTCAGGCGGGAGCACGGCAGGATCCCCTCGTCGCTCAGGCGCCCCCAACGCCAAGGAGCCTACCTTGCGCGAGCGAGATGCATCAGGGGCGTTGGCTCCGCGCACTCGGCGCGCGTTCCGCGAGGTCAAGTTCCCGGACCTGGCAAACAAGCGCATCTGGAGCGAGGTGCCACTCGATGCCAGCTCTGTGCCGATCGGCTCGCGAGGAGCGGCGGCCGTCGCCGATCTGGCCGTGGGTCAGCCTGGTTCCGTTCAGCGGATTCGGTCGGTCACCTTGGTCGAGGCGCTCGGCCAACCTGATGGGCCACCGGCGTTTCTGCGGCCTGCGATCGAACGTCTCAGGCGTCTGAAACGGCTCAACGTGACACTGCTCACGGCAAGCGTGGATGACGGGTGGACGGTGCCGGTTCCCTACACAGCAAGTGAGGATGGCGAAATTCCACCGGAGGTCTTCATCGACGACGGCGGCGGCAGCCCGCGCATCCGCCGTGTTGCCGCGTTTCTAATCCACGAGGGACGTCGGCAGGCGAATGTGGTCATAGAAGAGCGCGAAACTGGTGCGTTTTACGTTGACGGCGAAGCAGTTGAGCAAATTCTTTCGGAGTTGCACGTCCACGTCCAGATCCCTCACCAGTAGGCCTACGCTACCGGTTCTGGAACTGTGGTGCCACGCCTAACAGGCTGCTGAAATACCTGGCGCGACGCTCGGCCTCCGAAGGGGCTGGCGCGTTGTCGTAGTAGACCCACGACGATCCATTCCATGGCGCGGCCCCGACACGTTTACCGAAGGTTTGTTCACGATGCGTCGCCTGGACGACTTCGTGCATGCGAACCATCCGCTGCGAAGGGTCCGCGCCATGGTCAACGAAGCGTTGGTCAAGATGGACGAGCTATTCTCCAAGATGTACGAAGCCGATATCAAGGGTGGCCGCCCGCCCGAGTTCGACATATTTTTGCGTAAGTCGTCGCCCCTGCAAAGCCCCGCCAACCCGCATGACTGCTCAACAGGACGGGCAATGGCGGTTCAGCGAACCGCTGCGCGTCAAGGGCCGGTTCGTGCGCCTGCAGCCGAAGGCGGCCACGCTCGACCAAAGCCCCTCGCTCATCCTGCGCGGCGCTATAGACTCGGCACGAATTATCCGGGAACTTTAAGGTGCAGAGCGCGTCACGCCGCGCATGGAAACAGAAGACGCCCGCAAGCAGTCGCGAGAAGTACTGCACGAGAGACGAAAGCAAGTCATCCGCATGCACCGCAAAGGCATGCCGGTGATGCAGATCGTTGAGCACAGTGGTCTGAGTTGGTACGCCGTGAACACGGCGATCACCCTTTATGCGACATCGGGGGCTGCAGCGCTCAAGCCTGCTGTGCGCGGCCAGAAGCCGGGCAGTCGGCGCAGCTTGAGCGAGCCGCAGGAGCGCACGATTCAGCAGATCATCTGCGACAAGCGCCCCGAACAACTGAAGATGGAATTTGCGCTATGGAACCGGGCTGCGGTCATGCAGTTGGTTGAACGCGAATGCGGCATCAAGTTGTCGGTGCGCGGCGTTGGCAACGATCTCAAGCGCTGGGGATTCACCCCGCAAAAGCCGATCAAGAAGGCGTATGAGCAGCGTCCAGAAGCCGTACAAGCCTGGCTGGACGATGAATACCCGGCCATCGAACAACGCGCCAAGTCCGAGGGTGCCGAGATTCACTGGGGCGACGAAACCGCGGTCGTGAATACCGACGTGCGTGGCCGCTGCTACGCACCGGCTGGGAAAACACCGGTGACCTTTGCGGTCGGTGGCACACGCCAGAAACTGTCGATGATCGCCACTGTCACCAACCAGGGCACGACACGCTGGATGATCATTGACGAGGCGTTCAACTCAGACAAGCTCATTGCGTTTTTGGAAGCCTTGATCAAGGACGCCGGAAAAAAGGTGTTCCTGATCCTCGACAACCTGCGTGTCCATCACAGCAAGCCGGTCAAGGCTTGGGTCGAGGCGCATCAGGACAAGATTGAGTTGTTCTATCTGCCCAGCTACAGCCCGGAACTCAACCCTGAAGAACGGCTCAATGCCGATTTGAAACAGGCGCTTTATACGAAGGTGCCGGTGCGCACCAAGGCCAAGCTGAAAGCCGCTGCAACCGAGCACATGCAGACGTTGGAGAAATCACCCGAGCGGGTAAAAAAGTTCTTCCAGGATGCACGTGTGAAATATGCAGGATGAATCACGGATAAATCAGGCCGAATCAATAGGATGCATCGGCGGTGATGGCGATGCGGAGACGGCGTACTGGGCCGTGGCCGAAATTCCCGAGGCATTGGTGTCTCTGCGGCAACACTGCGAGCTGCGTCGGAGACAACCTTAGAGCAAGGCACACCAACCCGCGGCCGATTCAACGAAGGAATCGCTGCCGCATATTCAAATGAATCGAGCCACCTCTGTCGAGGCGACGCCGTCGGCTGGAGTCGTCGGTTCAGAGTTGTTGCAAGGACTGCGGCGACCGCTGCAAGCGGGGGTTAACGATATGGCCTACGCCAATCCAGTCCCGCGCCCTTCGCTATTTGGTCTCATCCTCTTCGCCATACTTATAGCAGGCATGGCGTCGTGATTTGCCAAAGAAACAACATACTGTACAATTCAACAGTTTTACATCGGAATGTATTGTAAGAAAATCAGAAATCATGGCTACCGCCCCTCTTTTCAGTGAACGTAAAGCAGCCGAATCGGCTGCTTTCCTGCTCTTCAAGGCAGGTGGCGAGCTTCCCGTCATTAAATTGATCAAGCTTCTGTACCTGGCCGAGCGCCTGGCTCTCGAACGCTACGGAGAGCCTCTGACGGGGGATCGGCTGGTTTCAATGCAGCATGGACCAGTTCTGTCGATAACGTACAACCATCTGAATGGCGCAATTCCCTCTTCGCTAGGCGGCTGGGACTCGTGGGTTGCGGATCGAGCCGAGCACAAAGTTTCGCTTCTCGACGCAAGTAAGATTCGAAGGCCGGAATTGGATTTGCTAGGGCTGAGTGATACTGATCTTGAAGTCTTAGATGAAACATGGATCAAATTCGGGCATTGGGATCGCTGGAAGCTTGTGGACTTCACCCACGAAAAATGTCCTGAGTGGGAAGACCCTGATGGATCTAGCAAACCCATCACTTATAGCCGTTTGTTTGAAACACTGGGCTACTCCAATGAGCAGGCGCAGGCATTAATTGATCGCCTCTCCGAGCAAGAGAGAATCAACATAGCCTTTGCCTGACTAGAGCAGTCCCCATGACGCAGTGGCAGGCCGCTCCTGGAAGCACCCTTCTGGTTCCGTCTGGCCCGAGTGGGCGCCATTTGTTCATACTGGTACTGGGACCTCTTGCTGTTGCAAATTATGGAAGCATTGCCCAAATTGCCATGGTCAGCGTCACCTCGATTAGGGATGGCGCCCCACATGACTCGGCATGTGAAATTCGCTCTGGGGAGCATCCATTCATTGATCACCCAAGCTACGTTGCGTACCGGTACATGCGGATCGATCCTGAATGTCATGTGCGCGAAATGGTGACCAATAACATATGGGTGCCCAATCGCCCATGCTCAACGGTACTGTTGTCGCGGATCGTTGACGGAGTGAGCCGATCAAGGTCTATATCCAGGGAATTCAAACAAATTTTCGGCTGCCTGTAGTCCCTGCTCAACTTTTGGGCCAAATCCTCACCACGCAGGTGGTGGTAGCGCTTGAGCGAGCTCAAATCGCGGTGGCCGGTAACGGCGGATAGGTGCAGAACGTTGCTCATCTTCGCAGCCGTGCAGGTCGCCGCCGGTCTCGCCATTGGTTCGACAACACGCCAAGCCGCTGAGTACCCGGAAAGAGCGCTCCGAACGCGAGCGACGAGAACGGCAACATCCTGCATGACGTGTTGATCGATGACGGGAAGAAGCAACGCCTTCTGCCGCCCACACTCCTCATATGATCGCCGCTGTCAATCGCGTCAGCGCATGGAGCTTCGAGGATTGCCCTGTCGGTGCTCGTGTGGCGTCGCCCGATCGATCCCGGGCCTGTGTTCAGGTCGCCTCCTTTTCGCGTTGCGCGTGCAGGCCGATCGCCCAGACGAAGCCCGCCAGTTCGCGAGCAACGGCCACACAGACCTTGTTGGCCTGAATGCCCCGCTCGTGCAGGGCTGCGTAGCGGCCGCTCAGTCGTAGCTGCCCTTTCCAGGCGATCGTGCGGATCGCCTCGGACAGCCCCTGCTGACGTTCGTTAGTCGGCCCTGAAGAACCCCCGCAACCCGCATGAATGCGGGGTTTCTGGGGTGATTGCGGATGGTGGGAACTCCCGGTCTGATTTCCAATAGAGGCTGTTTTCTGGGAGTTCTGCCGTGCTGTTTGCCTGCCCCGCCACCGACGATTTTTTCCGCGCGCGCATCGACCACATGATCGATCTGCGCCATCCGCTGGCGGTGCTGGCCTCGCGCATGCCCTGGCAGGAGATCGAGGCGCGGGTGGCACAGACTTTTTCGCGCAAAGGTCGTGCAGGCGTGGCCATGCCCGACCTCGATCTCTTCGGCGAACAGGTGCAGCGCGCGGCTGTGCCCAGCAACGCCGGGCGGCCGCGCGTGGCGCTGCGCATCATGATCGCGCTGCTGTACCTCAAGCACGCCTTCAACGAGTCCGACGAGGGCGTGGTTCAACGCTGGGGCGAGACACCGACCTGGCAGTTCTTCTCGGGTCAGGCGTACTTTGAACACCGCCAGCCTTGCGACGCCACCACCCTGATCAAGTTTCGCAAGCTGCTGGGTGAGGACGGCGTCGAGGAGTTGCTGGCGCAGACCCTCAACGTGGCTGTGGACCTCAAGCTGATCAAGCCGCAGGAATTCGCGCGGGTGATTGTGGACAGCACGGTGCAGCACAAGGCGATCGCCCACCCCACCGACAGCCGCCTGCTGGAGACGGCGCGCACCAAACTGGTCGAGGCGGCCAGGGATGCGGGGATTGCGCTCAAGCAGACCTTTGCCAAGGAAGGCAAGGAGCTCAGCCGCAAGGCCGGGCGCTATGCGCATGCCCGCCAGTTCAAACGCATGCGTCGGACCATCAAGCGCCAGCGCACCATCGTGGGCCGCTTGCAGCGCGAGATCGAGCGCAAGGCCAGCGCCATTGGCCAGGCGGTGCGAGAGGCGCTGGGTGAGACCTTGCACAAGGCCCAGCGCATCAACGCCCAGAGCGGCCAGCGCAAGGCGGCGGATGGGCAACCCAAGCTTTACGCCTGGCATGCCCCGGAAGTGGCCTGCATCAGCAAAGGCAAGGCCCGAGCGCCCTATGAGTTCGGGGTCAAGGTGGGCATCGCCAGCACACTGCAGGGCAACCTGATCGTGGGGGCCAGGGCCTTCCACGGCAACCCGTACGACGGCCACACCCTGAGCGAGCAACTGGAGCAGGCCACGATCCTGATGCAGGACAGCAGGTCAAAGCCGGCGACCGCGTTCGTTGACCTGGGTTATCGGGGCGTGGATGCTGACAACCCGGATGTGCATATCGTGCACCGGGGCAAATCCAAACGCATCAGCAGCAAGGACAGAAAACAGCTCAAGCGGCGCCAGGCCATCGAGCCCATCATCGGCCACCTCAAGAGCGATCACCGCATGGACCGTTGCCCCCTCAAGGGTGAGCAGGGCGACCGGTTGCACGCCGTGCTGTGCGCGGCAGGCTACAACATCAAATGGCTGCTGCGCATGATCGCCAAGAAGGGGGTGCGCTTCGTGCATCGGCTTTATTTGCGCCTGTGTCAGGCTGCGCACTTACGCCCGAACTGGCATCAGATCCTGCGCGAACTCGCCTGCTTTGCGCTCAACGGCCCAGCGCTGCGACTGGCCGCCGCTTGAAAATGAATAAATCAGGTCCGACTCGTTAAGGTCTCTGCCAACCCTGACCTTGAATCGGTAGTTCCAGGCCGCCTCGACCAGCAATGGCCGTTGCCCGTCTTGGTGATGCTTCCCCGACTCGTGCGCTCACCGCTGGAGTGCTCCGAGGGCACCAGACCCAGGTAACCCATGAGCTTGCGCGGGTGTTCGAATCGGCTCAGGTCACCGATCTCCGCGACCAAGCCGATCGCGGTAATCGCAGCCACCCCACGCAATGCCTGCAAGGCTTCGACGACCGGCTCGAAGCGCCAACCTGCGATCGACGCCTGCAGCGCCTTCGTCAACCGCGTCACGCGCTCGTCGGCCGCCTTCACCGCTTGCCAGTACTCGGTGAAGGCCGTCTGGGTGGCAGCCGATTCGAAACTCTGCCTGGCCAACCATGCATCGTGCGTCAGGCACCTGGAGGTCTTCCCGCCATAACGTCGGTCGTGACGCAGCAGGAAACCCTTGAGCTGTTGACGCACCTGCGTGCGGTTATTGACGACGTCCTCGCGCGCCCGTGACAGATCGCGGATCGCCTCGTCTTCCGCATCGGGAATCCACACGGGTGTCAGCGCCCCGGCACGCGAGTACTCGGCCAGCTCCAGGCTGTCGCGAGCGTCGGTCTTGACCCGATGGCCCGGCTGCCGAGGCGTCTTAGACGGCGCAATAACCTCGCACGCATAGCCCCTCGCAGCCAACGCCCGCTGCAGCCCGTAGCCCGTAGCCCGTCGGACCGCCCTCGTAGACGATGTGCAGTCCATCAACCGTGCCCAGCTTAGTCAACACCTTCAGCAGCTTGAGAACGTCATGCACGACCTTGCCAACCAACCGAGCCTTGTCTCGCCCGGGCTCGGCCGCAGCCACCGTGATGCTGTCCTTATGGACGTCCAAACCCACATGAATCTTGGTACCCTTTTCCATGGCCGGTCTCCTGTTTGCTGATGGCGCATGCCACATGCATGTAGCTCTACGCGCCTCGGCGCGCAACCTACGATGCTGGGGACCGGCCATCTGCCCTTCGGGCGGCGACCATGATGTCTAGCGAATCGCAACCTGAATCCAGACGCGCCTTATTGCCGTCATTCAAGAACTCTATGGACCGCCTTGATCTACAGTGATCCCCTTTAACGGCAACGACATTTGCCAGGTCTTCGCAAAACCGTGTGGAGCCGCTCGGGCAGGCGTGAGCTACGCGTTCTGAGCACGCAGAACGGGGCGGCTCAGGGCTGGCCCGCTGCGCGAGTTCGCGCAGCGGCACTGGCGACAGCGGTGAGCGCACGCCCTGCGGCCCCAACCCAGCAGCGCTCGGCTCGCCGCGCCGCAGACCTGCCCTTGGCAGGCGCCCATTCCGCAGCGATGGAGCATCTTTGCCTGCTCCCAGCCCGCACACTCGCGCACCGCGGCGAACGGCACGTCCTCGCAACGGCACAGGACTGCGCGCTGCGCCAGCGCCACGGCGCGCTGCCTGTCGAACCCGAAGCTGAGCTCCACTCGCCGAGAGAACTCCGCCCAGCGCTTGCGGCTCCGAGCAAGGCGGCTTTGCTCGTCGAAGCGCCCCACCGCGGCAAGTCCGGCGATCGTGCCCTCGATCGCCGCGAGCTCGGCGCCGCGCGAACCGGTACATTCGCCGCAGGCAAAGATCCCGGGAATCGAGCTCAGCTGGCGCGCGTCCACCTCGATGGCCACTTCGGCGATTCCTCGCATGACGGTGCGACAGCCCAGCGCCGCGCCAAGCTCGTGGTTGGCGACCAGACCCGGCCCCAAGCCACCCGCTCGCAATCCACGCGCACGCGCTTGGCGCCGCGCGCGATCTCGACGAACTCGACACGTCCCTCCCCACCGACTAGGCAGGGCGCTGCGCCGGCGATAAACCTAGTGCGCGCCAGCACCGCGCGCAGCTGCAGCGCCTGCGCGAGCTTGCCCGGATGCGCCGCCAGCCCGGCGACAAATCGCGTGAGCGCCGCAGCCGGTGCGGCCTCGACGATCGCCACCACCCGCGCTCCGGCGCGCCTGGCGCTTGCCGCCGAGGCCCACAACAACGGGCCTGACCCGGCCACCACGATACGCTGCCCGGCCACCGGGATCCCGCCCTTGATTAGAGCCTGCAGGCCTCCCGCGCCCGTGACCCCCGGCAGGGTCCAGCCGTCGAACGGCAAGCAAAGCTCGCGCGCCCCGGTCGCGAGGACCAGCTTGGCGTACCCAAGTTCCTCGGCGTGACCATGGCGTTCGAGGAACAGGCTACGCCCCGTGCCAGGCGCCGTCACCTCGGTCGCCGTGAGGATCGTTACGTGCGGGCTCGCGTGCAATGCCTCGAGCATGCGCTTGGCGCGTCCGCCGCGCGGCCTGCGGACATCGCGCCGCCACACTTGGCCACCGAGGTCGGACGAGCGCTCGACGATGCACACTGACGCGCCGTGCGTGGCAGCCGCGAGCGCGGCGCTCAGGCCGCCAGGCCCGCCACCGATCACGACCACGTCAAAGCGCTGCATCTGCGCGCTCCGCGGTCAGCACCTGCATGCCGGCCACGCACGGGCTCTGACATGCTAGGCGGTTCGGCTCCCCATCGATCGTGACGCGGCATTCCTTGCACACCCCCATGCCGCAATAAGCGCTACGCGCCGCACCGCTCACCGAGAGCCGGTATACCGCAGTAGCGCCGCCCGCCGCGCGCTCGATCGCCGCTGCGACACTCGCGCCTTCCGGCACGCTGATCGCGACCCCGTTCACGCGGACCGTGATGATGCCTGCGCGCTGCATTAGCTCAATCTCCGAAAACGCCGGCAAGACCCGCCGGCAGCGGGCGGCCACAGATTTTCGCGGCCAGGATCTTCGCGGTGGCCAACGCGGTCGTCGCGCCCAGCCCTTCATGCCCTGCCGCGACCCAGACCTGTCCAGGCGCGCCTAGCGGGCGCGCCCGGCCGATGATTGGCAGTCCGTGTGCCGTTGCTGGGCGCATTCCAGTCCAAACCCGGATCACCTGACGCCCACCGAGTCCTGGCAGAAAATGCATCGCGCGCCGCGCAATGCGCCCAATGATTTCGAGATTCTCCGCGCGCTCCTCGACACCGATCTCACGTGAGGCACCGATCAAAAGCTGCCCCGTCGGTCGGGGCTGCACGTTGAACGCAATCGAGACCGGATCCGTCGCATGGGTGCTCGCCGCATAACCGATCTCCAGGACCTGATGCGACACTAAGCGCGGCCCGCGCTCGGTGATCATCAGGTGCCCGCGCTTGGCAACCAGCGGCAGATCAGCTAGCAAGCTGCGGGCCGCCAGACCGGCCGTCACGATGACCGATCCGGCCTCGAAGCACCGGCCGTCGCTCGCGCGCACCCAGTCGGAGCCGACGGCCTCGGCTCGCACGCCCTCGTGCACGCGAATGCTTCCTCCGACGGGTTCGCGCGCCAGCCACTGCGCCGCCTTCGGAGGATACAAGATCGCATCCCCGGGGACGCGCATGCCCGCCAGCGCCGCCTCCGAAAGCCCGGGCTCGGCAGCGGCGAGCTGCGCGCCGCGCAGCAGCTGCGCGGCGATGCCATGCCTTTTAAACGCTGCGGTCTGTGCTTCGAGTAGGCAGACATCCGAATCGCTGCCGGCGACCCACAGCGTGCCCGCTTGGACGTACTCGGCGAAACGTAGGAGCCGAGGCGACTCGCCTCGCCACAACTCGACTCCTAGGCTGGTGAATTCGAGCTCGCCGGGAACACCGAGCAAGCTCACGAGGTGCCCCATCCCGGCGGATGTCGCGCCGGCGCCGACGAAGCATGCCTCGAGCAGATCGACCGAGGCACCCTGTGCTGCGAGTTCGCGCGCGCAGGCCGCGCCGACGACACCTGCGCCGACAACGATGAAGTCGGGCTGCGGCACGCTTACTTCCAGAGGCGAGCCGAGCGCTCGCGTTCGTCGACGAGCAGCTCGCCGAGCGCGGTCACCTGTGCGTCGCCGACCAGCATGAGCCTTGCGCGCACGGGCCCGGCAGCGTCGCAGCCATCGAGCTCGTAGCTTGCCTCGAACATGCTGTCGGTGATACTTGGCTGCCGCCAAGTGTCGCACGGGCGCAATTTGCCGTCGGCGGTGAGGCTGGCGCTGGTCCCCGTGCCGCAGGGCGAACGGATGTACGCCTTGCCCGGCCAAAGCACGAAGTTCCTCGAGTCATTGCCGGGCGTCTCGTCGCCGGCCGCTGTGAGCCCGACCGGTTCTATCCGCGCGCCGTCGCGCCCCGTGACTCCGCGAGCCGTGAGTTCGCGCCGGATCGCCCACGCGAGCTCGGTGAGTGCGTCGACGTTGGCAAGGTCCAGGCGCAGAGCCGACTGCTCGACGATGTAGAACCAATTTCCGCCCCATGCGACATCGCCGACAAATCGTCGGTGGCCGGGCACTTCGACGGCAACGTCCTTGTGTTCGCGAAACGCTGCGACGTTTCCGATGCGCACCCGCCCCTCGGCAGTCCACTCGGCCTGCACCTCACCGACGGGCGTATCGAGGCGATGGCGGCTGGGCGCCAGTTCGCCGAGAAATGCGAGTGAGGTGACGAGGCCGATGGTGCCGTGGCCGCACATGCCGAGCAGCCCGACGTTATTGAAGAACAGCAATTCGCCCGGGTCGCCGTCGCGCATCGGCGCCCAGTACACGGCCCCGACCAGGATGTCGGAGCCCCGAGGCTCGCTGACCGCCGCCTCTAGCAGCCAGCCATGCTCACGATAAAAGTCGGCGAGGCCCTCGTGCACGCCGCCCGGCGGCCGCGGGACTCCCGCAAGCAAAACGCGGGTCGGCTCCCCGCCGGTGTGCGAATCGATGAACCGCAGGCGCCTCATGCCTCTGCTCCAGCGTGCTGCAAGGCCTGCGAGAAAAATGCCCTTGCGCGCGGCGATTTGGCGCGGTGGAACATGTCGTCGGCGCGGCCACTCTCGATCGCGCTGCCGCCCTCCATGAAGACGATGCGATCGCTCGCGCTCAACGCGAATTGCATTTCATGAGTGACTACCACCATCGTCGTGCCTTGCTGGGCCAACTCGCGCATTACGCTCAGAACTTCGCGGCTGGCCTCGGGGTCGAGTGCCGAGGTCGGCTCATCGAACAGCAGGGCCTTCGGCTTCATGGCCAGTGCGCGCGCGATAGCGACCCTTTGCTGCTCGCCTCCCGATAAGGTCAGCGCCGGCTGCAGCGCGCGGTGGAGCATGCCGACGCGGTCGAGCAGGGTCGTCGCGGTGAGTACCGCCTCATCGCGAGTTGCGATTCCGGCATCGAGCATCGCAAGCGTCACGTTCTCGAGCGCCGTCAGGTGCGGGAACAGGTGAAACTTCTGGAACACCATGCCAAGCCTGCGCCTTACGCCGCGAAGTTCCTGCTTGCCCAGCCGCAGTCCGTCGTCGAAGATGCGTACGCCATCGATGTCGATGCGCCCGCGGTCGGGCATCGCCAGCAGGTTCAGGCAGCGCAAGAAGGTACTCTTGCCCGCGCCGCTCGGTCCAACGATGCTGACGACCTCGCTTTGCCGCACGTCCAGACTCACGCGTTCTAAGGCCTTCACGCACCCGAAGCAAAGCGACACCCCTTCGGCACGGATAATCGAGGTCGGCGCTGTTGAAGACGCGCCCGTTTGCACCGAGTGCTCGTCCATCAATGGGTCTCCTTAGGGGCGGCGGGAGCCGTCACGCTCATCGCGAAACGCAGCAGACCAAGCCGGCGCAACGAGAATGGATGCCCCTGCGCAAGGCGGCGTTCCACGTAAAGGATCAGCGACGAAAGCGGAAAGCATAGCGAGAAGTAGATGGCTCCGACCACCACATAGACCTCGAGCGCGCGAAAGGTCGCCGAGGTGATGATTTGCCCCTGGGTCATCAACTCCGATCCGCCGATCGTCACCATCAGCGAAGTGCTCTTGAGCAAGTCAACGAGCATGGTTCCGGTTCCGGGGAGCGCCACCAGGATCGCCTGCGGAGCCACGACCTTGCGAAAGATGCCGAAGCTGCTCATGCCCAGGGCCAGTCCGGCCTCCTGCTGTCCCTTGTCGACGGCCTTCATCGCAGAACGGAAGATCTCGGACAAATACGCTCCGTAGTGTCCGATTAGCGCGAGCGAGCCTGCCGCGAATGCGCTCAGGTTGATGCCTATGGACGACAGTCCGAAATAAGTGATGAAGATCTCGGTGATCAGCGGAACGTTCTTGAACGTTTCCACGAACACGCGCGCCGCCCCGCCGAGCAGCGAGCGTTCGCGCAGCCGCATCAACGCGAGCAAGACGCCCAACACGATGGCGCCAACGAATCCGGATGCCGTGTATTCGAGGGTAACGGCGATTCCGTGGACAAGGTTCAGCCAATAGCTGCCCCACGGAACCTTGAAGAACCCGCCAAGAAAATGCATGCTTGTCTCCATTGTCGGTCGATGCCGATTTGCCTGCGCTCGTCTCGCGGATAAGGCAAGCCCTGGGCCTGCCTTATCCGTCGGGCGATCACTTTGCGGGCATTCCCTCGGAACTCGGCGCGACCCAGTCGGCCGGACGATCAACCCCGCGGCGTTGCTTTTCGTAGGAAACGAGCCAGTTGGCGCCGGGGGCCAGGAAAGGCGTCGCGTCGTTGACGCCCGCCGCCTTGATCACTTTGGCATTCGTCCCGTTCCTCCAGAACTTGTGGATCATTCCATCGAGCTTGACAACCAACGCCTCGTCCCCCGGCCGAACGTACCAGCCGATCATCTGCGGGCCGAAGAGCGCCCAATTCGGGTGTGCGGCAATCTGACTCATCGTAGGCGCGGCAAGCGGAACCACCTTGTAGTGCAGGCTGGGGCGCACCTTCTTCTGGTAAACCATGACCAGCGGGTCCATGAACGCCACGTCGATGCGCCCCGCCGACAGGTCCGACAATAAGGCCACCGTATCCGGATACAGACGCAGTTGCACGTCGCCCAGGCGATTCAGGGGATCGACGTAGGATTGACCGTTGATCGCGCCCACGACGTGGCCCGAGAGTTGAGCCACGTCATGGACGTCGACCCCCTTGCGTTCCGCGATGAGTTGCGGAAGATAGTATGAGGGGTCGGTGAACAAGCCAGTCTTCGCGCGGGCAGGCGTCCACGCGACATCGGACACCGCGACGTCCGCACGCCCGGATTGAACGGCGGCGAGCATCCCATCCCAGTTGGTGACGGTAACCCTGTACTTGATGCCTAGCTTCTGCGCGGCGCGATCGAACAGGCTTCCATCGATGCCCTCGAGATGGCCGTTGGGGGCTTCAGTGACGTAGGGCGGAAGCGATGTGATCACGACGTGCAGGGGCTCGGCCGAAGCCGCGAGTCCCGGCGCGCATGCCGCGCCGAGGAGCACGGCCGCGCCCATCAGGCGAGCTAAGGTGCATCGAATATGTGAGTGGCTCATCGAAAGTCTCCTTGCTGGGTTTCGTTCGGATACCGGGAGGCATCCGTTGGTGGGTGCTGCATCGCTCGATGTCCAGCTCCGTAAAAGTCGGCTGGACGGTGGGTCGACAAGAATCGGCCCCAAAACCGTACATCGTGCGACCGGACCCATGCGTCTTTGGTCCGGCCCTCTTGTGACTACCAACTCGACACTGCAACCCGACGGCACCACGCGGCTTCACCTCGGGCGTCTGCGCTCCTTGATTAACGCTGCCGCGAATGCGACTGCGCAATGGTGGGCCGAGTTGCCAAAGCCCGCGCCATTAGGCCCTCGACCTCGGCGCGCACCTCGGCGCTCAGCGCCAGCCTCGGAGGACGCGTTAGGTGTGAGCCCCTGCCGACGATGTGCTCGCAAAGCTTGATGGTCTGCACCAAGTCGGTCCGCGCGTCCAAGTGCAGTAAGGGCATGAACCAATCGTAGATTGCTCGCGCTTCGTGCAAACTTCCTTCTTTGATCAGACGGAATAGCGCCTCGCCCTCGCGCGGAAACACATTCGACATGCCTGATACCCACCCGACCGCGCCGACGAGCAGACTTTCGAACACGACGTCATCGAGGCCGGCGAACAGGATGAATCGCTCTCCAACGGCGTTGCGCAAATCGGTGAAGCGCCGCGTGTCGCCCGACGAGTCCTTGAAGCAGACGATGTTGTCACAGTCAGCCAGCGAAGCAAGGATGTCCGGGCTGACGTCGGTACGGTAGATCAACGGGTTGTTGTAGACCATCAATGGCAGATCGACGGCCGCGGCTACTCCCCTGTAGTGCGCAGCCGTCTCGTGCGGCTGCGAGGAGTACACGAGCGGGGGCATCACCATTAAGCCATCGAGGCCGGCGCGCTTGGCCTCGATCGCAGTTTCGATGGCAAACGCAGTCGTGTACTCCGCGACGCCCGCGATGACGGGCACCTTGCCACCGACGACGTCACTCGCGGCCTCCCAGAGCGAGATCTTCTCAGCGCGCGAGAGCGAGCAGGTTTCGCCTACGGTGCCGCAAACGACAAGGCCTGATACTCCGTCTTCGACCAGTGCCTTGACGACCTTCGCCGTCGCGTCGACATCGACGCTGAAGTCCTCGCGGAATTGCGTGGTCACCGCCGGGAACACGCCCGACCAGGAAACATGCTTGTTCATTGCATTCCTTCCAAAGTAGTCTTGTTCGTGTAAATTGTATACAATCTACAAACAAGATCAACACGAAAATAGAGCTTGCGATGAAAACCGTGGATTCGACTGTGCTCGCGGCTTCCCGCGCCGCCCCGGACTGGGCATCGAGCCCGGCGCGCCAGCGCGCCGATCTACTTGCCGGCCTCGCCCGTGCTTTGGAAGAAGGGCGCGAGCCTTTGGTGAAGCTTGCCCACGACGAAACCGGTCTCGGTGCGCTCCGTTTGAGCGCGGAGCTGGATCGCACTGCGTTCCAGCTCCGCCGCTTCGCCGACGAGGTGACCGCGGGAGCCGCTTTTTCCGTGATCGATGATCCGGCGGCCTCCGGGGCTCCCCCAGCCGGCCACCCGCACCTGCATCGAGTCCGGGTTCCAGTGGGACCCGTGGCAATGTTCTCCGCGAGCAACTTTCCCTTCGCCTTCTCAGTGCTGGGCGGGGATACTGCTTCCGCCCTCGCGGCGGGCTGCCCGGTAGTGGTGAAGTCTCACCCCGGCCATACCGGTCTGTCTCGCGAAGTGCACGAGCTCGCGCTGCGTGTCCTACGGGCGCAACTGCTGCCCGCTGTGCTGCTCGGGTTAGTCGAGGGCGCTTCGCCGCAGATCGGCCAAGACTTGGCGCGGCATCCAGCCATTCGCGCAGTTGCGTTCACAGGTTCCTTGCGCGCAGGGCTGGCGTTACAGCAGGTGTGCCGGCAACGCGTCGATCCGATCCCCTTCTATGGGGAATTGGGATCGATCAATCCGGTGGTTGTGCTTCCCTGCGCGATGCTCGGGCGTGAGCAGGCAGTAGCCACGGCGCTTGCACAGTCGATTGCGCTGGGGACCGGCCAGTTCTGTACCAGTCCTGGCGTGATCATCGCCAAGAGGTCTGATTCTCTCGACCTGTTCGTGCGGCTGCTGGAGAAAGCACTGGCGTCGCAATCACTGCATCCGATGCTGAACGAGGCCATCCGCACCGGATTTGACGCCGGTTGTCAACGCCTCGGGCAGCGACCCCGCGTGGCGCAAATTCTCCGGGGCGCGAGTGCCGCTGCCAATGTGCCCGCAGCTGCGTTGTTTCGAACCGACGCCGCAAGCTTTTGCTCGGATCCGGCGTTGCGCGAGGAAGTGTTTGGACCAGAGGCGATCGTGGTCGAGGCCCGGGACGATCAAGATATGCTCGACGCCGTGCGCGCGATCAAAGGAAGTCTGACGGCAACCATCTGGGGGGCCGACGAGGACAACCAATTCCACAGAGCCCTTGTGCGGGCGGCCTCTTCGGTTGCGGGACGGGTCTTGTTCTCGGGCGTTCCCACAGGGGTCGCCGTCAGTACCGCGCAGCATCACGGCGGCCCCTTTCCCGCGTCGACCCAGCCGTTCAGCACATCTGTCGGCTCTCGCGCGATAGACCGCTTCCTGCGGCCCGTCGTATTCCAAGACCCGCCGGATTGGCTGCTGTCGCGCGGCGGCCTCCCGGTGTGAGCATGCAGGAAATCATCAGGAGAGAGAATATGAAGATCACCGCGATCGAGGTCTACAACTTCGACCTGACCTATGTCCACGGTGTCTACACGATGTCGGGCGGCAGGGATGTCACCGTGCTTCCGTCGACGCTCGTGCGGGTAATCAGCGACTCAGGGCACGAAGGGTGGGGGGAGGTATGTCCACTGGGATCGGCCTACCTTCCCCAGCACGCCGACGGAGCCCGTGCTGCGCTACGCTTGCTGGCGCCTGCGCTGATTGGCCTCGACCCGACGAATCACGCTGCGATCTACGACACCATGGATGCGGTGCTCATGGGGCACGCTTATGCCAAGAGTCCGATCGACGTGGCGTGCTGGGATCTGACTGGCAAAGCGTGGGGCGCCAGCGTGGCCGACATGCTGGGCGGGGTCCGGCAGCAGCGCTTCCCGCTGTATTTCGCGGTTCCGCTCGGCTCGCCGGAGCGCATGACTCGCTACGTTCTAGATCGTCGCGCGGAAGGCATCCATCGCTTCCAGCTGAAAATCGGCGGCGACCCAAGCGTTGACGCGGTCCGCGCCAAGCACATCGTCGACAGCACGGGCCCCGAGGATCTAGTCATCGGCGACGCAAATTGCGGGTGGAGGTTGAACGAAGCGCTGATCGCCGCGCGGGCGATGGAGCATCTTCCACGCTTTTATTTCGAGCAACCCTGCCCGACCATGGAGGAATGTATCGAGGTGCGGCGGCACACGTCCCTGCCAATGGTCTACGACGAAATCGTAAACGATGCCGGCACACTGATCCGCGCGGTACGCGAAGGAGGTGCCGGAGCCTTCAACCTGAAGGTGTCAAAGGTCGGCGGCCTGACCAAGGCGAAGCTGTTGCGCGATCTGGCGCAGGAGCTGGGCGTGCAGGTTACCGTCGAGGACACCTGGGGCGGTGACATCGTATCGGCGGCTTCGGCCCACATCGCTGCGTCGACTCGGTCGCGCGCGCTGCTGAGTGTGTCGTTCATGAACGACTGGACCAGCGAGCACGTCGCCAGCTACCAGCCGCGCAGCCGCGACGGATTCGGCAGCGCGCCGAGCGGGCCAGGTCTCGGAATCGAGGTTGACGTCGCTGCGCTGGGGGCACCCCTGCTACGGTGCGGCAGCTGACGGCTGCGTAGAATGTATACAAATTGCTCTCACGCACGTTGCTATTGCGCGACCTGAGGCGAAGCCGATCGAACTTCCAGGACCCTCTCATGAATTCTCCAGCGGCCTCTTCTCGCCTGACGACGACGACCGTTGCCGGAGCCGCAGCGGATGCGCTGCGGCATCGCATCGTCTCGGGCGAACTACCCGAGGGGTTTCAGCTCAAGCAGAACGCCCTGGCCGCGGAACTTGGCATCAGCCGCATCCCGGTTCGCGAAGCGCTGGTGCAACTCGAGGGCGAGGGCTTGGTGAGCATCGTGCCGCGCAAGGGAGCGATTGTCTCGGAGCTCTCGATCGCGGAGATCGCCGAGCTGTTCGACTTGCGAGGGCTGTTGGAGCCGATTCTCTTGAAGAAATCTGCCCGGAAACTCACGGGTGCGGACTTTGCGCAGCTCGACGAGATCCTGTCCGAGTACGGGAGGGAGTTGCGCACGAAAAACCCGGCGCGCTGGGGCGAACTTAATACGAGATTGCACAGCGTGTTAATGTCCAAGGCTGGACAACCCCGCACGAGTGCCATCGTCGAATCGCTGCTCCAACAGACCGACCGCTACACCCGCCTTCAGCTCTCGCTGAGTCCGGAGAGTTGCCGCCGTGCCGAGGAGGAGCATGGCGAACTCGTGCGCCTGTGCAAGACGCGCGACATTCGCAGCGCAGCAACGCTCTTGAAGCAACATATCGACCACACCTGCGACGAGTTGAAGGAATTCATCGCCCTGCACAGGCATACGTCGCAATAAACGGGCGCACGTGCGCGCCGATTTCACGGCCGGGCTCGAAGCGACTGCAGCGCCACCCGTGCCGCAGCCAAGTCCCAGGCTGCGGTTCCGACGCTCTTGAAGACCGCGGGCCGGTCATTTCGCACCGGCTCGTCCAGCATGCGCCCAAGAGACATGACCGCCGACCAATCGACCGCTGCGCGCAGGAAGTCCCCGGCTTCGTGAAGTGCGCCAGCGGGGTCGTCCGCGAAAGCTTCGCTTCCGCCCAGCGTGGCAGCGCCGATTTCTGCCATCTCGGGCCGGAATGCCCCGACGCCGACGATCACTCGGCCCACTCGCGCTGGCTCGTTGTACACGGGCTGCTCACTGGTGGTCAACGTAATCACCGCATCAACGCCATCGGGTATGCAGGCCGGACACGGCGACACGTCGGCGCGCAGGTCGTGCGCGGCCTCGCAGAACGCCACAGTGCGCGCCGGGTCGCGTCCGCAGACCCAGACTCGGGCACGCGGGTACACCTCGCTCAACGCCTGAAGATGGAAGCGCGCCTGGGCTCCGGTACCGTACAGAAGGACTTCGCAAGGGGCGTGCCCGAGCAGGCGGCGGATGGCGACCAATGACACCGCGGCGGTCCGCCGCCCGGTCAGCGCGGGCCCGTCGAGCACGCACAGCAACCTACCGGTGGGGGCGTCACAAACGGTGACGATACCTTGGATCACGGGAAGAGCAACTCGCGCGTTGGCCGGCTGGACGTTCGAGAGCTTGTGCACGCCGATGTCCCTCGCGGTGGCCGGCATGCTTAGCATCACTCCGGAGTCGCTAAGCGGCACCGCCAGTCGCGGCGGACTGCAGATGGTGCCCGCCTCGAGTTCGCGCGCGGCCTGCTCCACGGCGTCCATCAGCCCGGAGAAGTCCAGCAATTGCGCGGTCCGCGCCGCGTCGAAGATCGCAAGCGATCGGTCGACATCGGGGTTCATTCCGCCTGCCTCGGCATCGGCCAGGTATCAGAAAGTCGATACCCCTGCGGGAACGGATCGGTAGGGTCGAGAGTGTGCTGATGGATCCCGGTGATCCAGGCGCTGCCGGAAATGATCGGGCTGATGCCCACGCGATCGCCGACGCGCAGCTCCGAATCGACGCGACAGCGAAACTCCGACCCGATCAGCGATCTTCCCACAAAACTGTCACCGGCTCGAAGCCGTCCCCGAGCATGGAGCACCGCCATGCGCGCCGAGCACCCGGTGCCGCATGGCGAGCGGTCGATCTTGCCGGGGCGGATGACGACCGCGTTCAGGCCGCAGGCCACTCCGTCCTCTTCGGTCATTGGTGCCGTCATCTGGCAGAATGAGATGTGGTTCCAGCCCAGCGCCTCGGGATGACGGAAACCTAGCTGCTCGTTTGCGGCTTCGGTGATCTTCATTCCCATCTCGGTAATGTCCCGCGCTTCGTCTGGGGTCAGCGCAAAGTCCAGTCGTCGTCCATCGATGATCGCGAAACTGTCTCCGCCGAAGGCCGTGTCTACCTTCACGCTGCCGACCCCACGGAGCTCGATGGTTGCATCGAGTTTGTCGACAAACGACGGCAGGTTTCGAACTCGAATTCGCCGCGCCTTGCCGTCACGGCAATCGGCGCGCACCTCGATCAGCCCGCCCGGGGCTTCGAGGCATAGCGCTGTCTGCGGTTCCTGCATGGGCACGATGCCGGTCTCGAGCAACACCGTGGCCACGCACATCGAATTCGACCCCGACATCGGCGGCGTGTCGTGGGGCTCCATCACGATCCAGCCCATCTGGGCCTTCGGGCTCTTGGGCGGAACCAAGAGGTTCACGTGGCGGAACACGCCGCCGCGCGGTTCGTTCAACACGAAGTTGCGCAGAGTCTCGTCCCGCGCTATGAAGCGCGACTGTTCCCAGACGCTCGCTCCGGGAGGTGGCGCAACGCCGCCGACGATCACGTCGCCAACCTCGCCGGCAGCATGGCAGCTCACGACGTGGATGACCTTGTTGGTTCGCATCGAATGCCTCGCTCGATCAGGGGCTAACCATTAATATAAAGTCGATTGTATACATTGTTCCGCGCTGTCACCCAGCCGCCGTCAGCGAAGGTGGCCTGCCTGGCCAGCCTTCCATTGTTCAATCCAGCCCTCGGAGTGGGATTATTGATTCGGCCACCAAACAGATTCGAGCTGCATAGCTGACTTAGGGGTCTTGGAAGTAGGCTTTGACGCGCTCGGGTTCGGGGGTGATGACGGCCATGTGCTCCTCCGTTGCGGCCAGCAGGCGCGCCTTGGTGCGCACATGCACCTTCTTACGCATGACGTGCTTCAAGTCGGCGTTCAGCCGCTCCGCGGGGTTGAGCTCCGGGCTGGTGCTGGGCAGGTAGAACACCTCGATCGCCTCGTTGTGCTGGGCCAGCCATTGCTTCGCGGGTTTGCAGTGATGCACGGTGAGGTTGTCCAGGATGAGAAAGACCTTGCCGCGGGCATCCTTCACCAGCGCTTCAAAGAACTCGATCAGGCGTTCATGGTTGAAGGCCCCGTCGATGATCATCCAGCGCGCCTTGCCCTGGCGGGTGACGCTGGCGATCATCGACAGCTTCTGGCGCGTGCTGCCCACGGCCATCGCCACCGGCGTCTTACCCCTGGGCGCAACGCTGCGGCCACGCGCATCGGTGTTGACCAGCGCCGTCTCATCACCCCAATGGATTTCACCCTTCTCGGCTTTGGCACGTTCGACAAGCGCTGGGGACTCCGTCTCCAGCCAGGCCCGCACCGCAGCAGGGGACTGTTCATCAGCCCGACGGATCGGTTTTTGCGGGGTGAACCCCCAACGCGCCAAGTACTTGCCCACCGAGCGCATCTGCAAGGCCATGCCGCATTCGCGTTCGATGCGTTGCATCACAGCAGCTCGGCTTCACAGGGCGAAGTCCATCTTGAGTTGCTCAGGGCGGTGATCACAGATCATGTGCTGGATGTGCGCCTCCTGTTCCGCACTGAGCACCCGCTGATCCCCTGCGCGGCGGCCTCTGCGCTGGGGATCCAACGCAGCCATGCCGCCGGCTTCATAGCGGTCAATCGTCTTGCTCACCGCCGTGCAGCTCAGGCCCACATCGACGGCAATCTGCGTGCGCGTGCGCCCGCATTTGTGCACCCGGATGACCTGTCCGAGCCGCTCATGTTGCTCGGCTGGCGTCACCCGTCTTGCATCGTCCTTATCCTTGCAAACCCGGACTCGCGTTTGCCCCGAGAGTTCCATCTACTTATGGGCGTAGCCTATAGGTGATTGGCGACACACTAGCAAACCATAACAATCGGTCAGTTTCCAGCTGCAATTCCGGGAACGAAGATCACGAAGCCGAGCGATTGGTGAGTCTGTCACATCCGAACTGAGGCACTACCGGCCGTTCAGGCCCCTTGGACGGAACGGCTCGAGCTCGATCTACTGCTGTCATTCGGCGTGCTTCCATGATCCCGCCGTGCCGCAGCTGCGCCGGGCGGCCTGCGTCAGCCGCATCTGACCCGATCGAGCTGCTCGTCACCTAAAGACTATCAGGCCGATTAGCGCCATGGCACGCGCAAGTCAGGTGGCGGTCTTGCTGCCCCGAGCATCGCGATAGCCATACACTTGCAAGCGTAGGATGAGGCTTAACGTGGCGGCAATCGCGAAATCGATCAGCAAAGGCTGGGCGGAGAGCATGGTGGCAACGCCCCCACGATGATCGCAGACATGAACAAACCAACTTCGCACGCAAAACCCTGACAGCCTCTGGGCGGCTGTAGCGGCTTCCGGCGCACCCTTTTGAGATCACGAACCCTTCAGGAGATGTGATGTCCATACGGTGGTTCAAAGGGATGCCGTCGGTAAATCGTGCCTCTGCATGGCGCGACGTTATGGCGGGTGTCGTCCTCGCCTCGATGGATATTCCGCAACTGCTCGGCTATGCGCGCATCGCCGGCATGCCGCCAGTCACTGGACTCTATACTGGTTTCCTGCCCATCATAGCGTTCGCGATCTTCGGCGCTTCGCGCAACCTCGTTGTCGCCGCCGACTCGGCAACCGCGACCATCTTTGCGAGCAAGCTCTCAACCCTGGCCACGCCGTCGAGCGCGCAGTACATTGCCTTAGCGGGGATGACGGCCCTGCTCACAGCCGCGATGCTGTGGCTCGCACGCATCTTTCGCCTCGGTTTTCTCGCCGACTTTCTTTCCCGCACGGTACTGGTTGGTTTTCTCGCTGGCGTCGGATTGCAGGTCGGAGCGGCGATGCTCGCAGACATGCTAGGTGTTCCGATCGCCGCGCGCGCGACGCTGCAGCAGATCGGGTTGATCGCCACGCACCTTCCGAACATTCAATTGCCCGCACTCGGCATATCAATTGCCGTGGTCGCCACCGTCCTACTGTTCAAGCATTTCAGGCCCCGCTGGCCGGTGGCGCTTGTCGTCGTGGCTGTGGGCATCGAATCGAGTGTCATCTGGAATTTGAGCGGCTACGGCATTGCCGTCATCGGCCCTCTGGACATCGGCTTACCGCATCTGCACCTGTTCGAATTGGGTTGGTACCAGACGGTGGACCTGCTGCAAGTGGCCGGATCCTGTTTCGTCGTGGTGATTGCGCAGAGCGCTGCGACGAGCCGCGCGTTCGCCGAACGCCATGGCGATGGTACCGATCCGGATTCTGATCTTCTCGGCCTAGCCGCGGCAAATGTGGCGGCAGCGCTAAGCGGCGCCTTCGTGGTCAACGGCAGCCCGACGCAGACCGCCATGGCGGAACAGGCGGGCGCGCGCAGCCAGCTCGCGCAGCTGACCATGGCTTGCGTCGTCGTAGCGGTTCTGCTGATCCTCGGGCACTCGCTCCAGTACCTGCCGCAATGCATCCTGGCGTCCGTCGTGTTCACGATCGCGGTCGGGCTTATTGCGGTCCGGCAACTCGCCGAGATCCGGCGCGAGAGCCCGGGAGAATTCGCGCTCGCAGCGGCGACAGCCCTTGTCGTGGTGAGCGCCGGCGTTGGAACGGGGATCTTCGTCGCGATCGTGCTTTCGCTCTTGCGCCATGTGCGTCACAGCTATCGCCCGCACACTATGGTGTTCTCGCCGGACGAGGAAAGTCGTTGGAAGCCCGTCCCGTCGCAAGCGGGCCTCGAAACGACCCCGGGCCTGATCGTGTACCGTTTTGCAGCCGACCTGTTCTACGCGAACGTGCAACTGTTCGTCGATGAGGCGCACCGACTGATCAACAACGCGCCGCACCCGGTTCGCTGGTTCATCGTCGACGCCTCCGCGATCACCGATCTGGATTACTCAGCGGGGCGGTCGGTCAACGGCATGTGCGAGGAATTGGCTAGGCGTGATATCAAGGTGATATTTGCCCGCGTGAACCGTTACCTCCGCGCCGACATGGATCGCCATGGCGTCACGGCTGTGATCGGGGCGGGCAACGTCCACGAGACCTTGCACGAGGCGCTCACGATCGCAAGCGGTTCGAGCATTGCTACGTCACAGGTGCAATAGTGCGGGACACCAACTCCAGCTAGGCGCTCCCGGGCCTTGGCGTCCTGTTTGTGCAAGCCGCCGGCAAGAACAGTACTGTTCTCCGGTGACCCTGCGGATCTTGATCGGCACTGACAATGCGCTGTCGCACGCCATCAAGTATGGTTCACGAGATGGTGAGTCTCGTGTTGCTATGCTTGGTGGGAATCTATGCCGGCGCAGCCATCGTGCATCACGTCATCCAGCGCCATAACACGCTGCGCTGAATGCTCTGATCCGCGCGCAGTGCCCGCTGCCGGATAGTCGCTTGTTGCGATGCTGTCCCTGGCATCTTGCCCCCGGCCGTGTCCGCTCGACCCGGCGCACCTGAAAGCGATCAAACTTCGTACCGCTGGCGGTGGTTGTAGAACGTCAACCAATCGACGATCCATTCCACTGCCCGTCTGGCACGCCGGAAGCGATCGGATGGCAGATCAGGTTCGAGGGCAAGTTCGTGGCTGCAGGAAGCTGACGCTCACCTCTTCGTCGTTAATGGCGTACGTCGAGACACTCGCTTGGCAGGCTGCTGGCTGCCGCGCGGCTAGGGCCGCGGTCAGGACATCGATAGGTCCAGAGAAAGACTCCTGAGAGAGAAACATCGAGCATGAGGCTTCAGCGCGGATCTGCCTGACCGATTCGCAGCAAACCGCCGCACCTTGGAGCCGCCTTGCGGGTAATCCCCAAGTCAATCACACACTATGCGGATCTTCTCACCGCGTCAGCGCGAAACTCACAAGACAGTCGGTGTTCGTACCCCGAGAATTCAACCGTGTCACAAATACGGAGGCGAAAGTGGACACCAATTGGAAGGGGGTATTCCCAGCGGTTACGACCAACTTTAACGCTGATCAAAGTCTTGACCGCAGCGGAACCGCGAACGGGATCCGGTTGCAGCTTGAGGCGGGTGTAAGCGGAGTGATCGTGTGTGGCTCACTCGGCGAAGCCTCCACCCTAACTCCTGCAGAAAAGCTCGAAGTTGTCGGCATTGCGCGCGAAGTCTGCCAAGCACGAATCCCGGTTCTGCTGACGATAGCCGAGGACTCGACGCGCGTCGCATGCGCCCTGGCACGAGACGCGGCACGCCAGGGTGTCGATGGACTAATGGTGCTGCACGGCTTGCGCTACGTATCCGACGGCGTCGAGACAGTCGCGCACTTCAACGCCCTGGCCGACGCCTCGGATCTTCCGATGATGATCTACAACAATCCGCTCGCGTACGGGGTCGACGTCGGCTTGCCAGTACTCGACGAATTGGCAAGGAACCCGTTGTTCATCGCAATCAAGGAGTCCTCGGGAGACATTCGGCGGGTCACCGACATCAAGCGGGAATTCGGTGATCGCTACCAGATCCTTTGTGGAGTAGATAACCTGGCTCTCGAGGCGCTCATGATGGGCGCTGACGGATGGGTCGCGGGGCTGTGCTGCGCATTTCCCCGCGAGACCGTCGCCATCTACGAGGCTTACCGCGCGCAAAGGTATGACGAGGCCTTGTCAATCTATCGCTGGTTTGCACCTCTACTGGCACTCGATGTGTCAAACAAGCTGGTGCAGAACATCAAGCTTGCCGAGTCGATGGTCGGCGCCGGCACCGAGCACGTGCGGCAACCGCGTCTGCCGTTGAGCGGCACCGAACGCGCGAACGTGGCAGCGGTCATCGACCGCGCCTTGGCTACGCGGCCGGTGCTCTGAGCGCCGCGCGAGCCCTATACAAACACAACGAGAGGAGACGATCATGCTAGTAGAAAAGGCGTTTTATGCGGTGGCGCTGGCAAGCAGCGTTGCATTCACAGCTCAAGGTGCAGCACATGCGGCTGGCAGTGTCATCAAGTTTGGCGTCCAGGCTCCGATCACTGGACAGTATGCCAACGAGGGGCAGGGCATCAGCAACGCCGCGAAACTGTTGGCGGCCGAGTGGAACAAACGTGGTGGCCTGCTCGGCCGCAGGATCGTCGTCGAACTCTGCGATGACCAGGGGCAGGCGGCTCAGGGTGCCATCTGCGCCCGCCAGTTCGTTAACGACGGGGTTCTTGCGGTAATAGGTAGCTACACGAGCGGTGCAGCGCTCGCGGCGGAGCCTATTTACGCGGCATCCAGCATCATCCAGACCTCGGACGGCACTAGCGATCAGCTGACCGCGCACGGCTACAAAACCTTCTTCCGCAATGCGCCGCCGAACAGCGCTGAGGCCGTATTCACTGCAAAGTATTTTGTCGCCAAGGGATATCGAAAGGTGGCAGTGATCACCGACCACTCGAGCTTTGCGACGGGGCTCGCACAGTCGGTCATCGCAGAGGCCAAGAAGGCGGGCGTTGACATCGTCGATGAGGCATACATCAATGCCGGCACGCAGGACTACACGCCAGTGTTGACCAAACTCGGTGCCTTGCATCCCGACGCCGTCTATTTTTCCGGTTACTACACGGACGGTGGGCTGATCAAGGCGCAAATGTCACAGCTCGGCCTGAAGGCCCCCTTTATTGGCGGCGATGCGAATCAGAACACCGCTTTCGCCAAGATTGCCGGAACCGCCGCTGCGGGCGCAGTGATCATCAACGTGCCGGCACCCCAGGACCTCCCGTACAAGTCTGCGCAAAAGTTCCTGGCGAATTACAGGGCAATGTATGGAAAGGCGCCGCCGAGCGTCTATACGTTGACCAATGCCGACGGCATGCGGGCGATTCTGCAAACTGCCGAGCGCATCAAAACCGTCAAGCCCACGGAGCTAATCCCCGCGCTCCATCACCTGAGCCGTTTCAACGGCTACACCGGGCAGTTCTCGTGGAACGAAGCTGGCGAGCGAATCGGCAGCGGCTTTGTCGCTTTCGTGATCACGCCGAGCGCCGGTTACCGGATCGTTTACCCGAAGTCCGGCGACTGATCTGATTTCGAAAGACGCGGGGCGCCCCGGGCGGAGCGCCCCGCTCGACATTCGGGGGTTGCATGCTAGGCACACTTGTTCAGCAGTTGGTCAACGGACTGGCCGTGGGCGGAATTTATGCCTTGATTGCCTTGGGGTACACGATGGTTTACGGTGTGCTGAGGCAGATCAATTTTGCCCACGGCGATCTTTGCATACTTGGCGCATATATTGGGTTGATGGTCTTGCGCGCGTTTCGTGGGCATTCATCAATCGTTGCAGTCGCTCTGGCTTTCGTCGTCGCAGCCTCTGTAGTCGCAGTGGCCGGTCTACTCCTCGAGCGGGTGGCCTATCGCCCGCTACGAAAAGCCAACAAGCTGGCCCCTGTGGTGTCAGCGCTTGGTGCGTCGCTAGTTATTGAGAACGGGCTGATGCTGCTTTGGGGGCCGCAGATCATGGTTTTTCCAGAGCACATTCTGGGGGGCTCAAGTTGGCATTTCCTAGGGGCGGCCATCACGTCACTCCAGTTGGCAATCATCTGCGGCTCCGCGCTGCTTATGGCAGCCCTATATGGGTTCGTGCATCACACACGCTTTGGTACAGCGATGCGCGCTGCGGCGAGTGACCAGGACGCTGCAAGGCTAATGGGAATTGATGTCAATAAAGTGATCATTGCGGTCTTCATGCTGGGGCCGGCGATTGGCGCCGTAGGTGGGTTATTCGTGGGGCTTTATTACCGGCAGGTCTATTTCACGATGGGTTGGACCTATGGATTGAACGCCTTCATCGCCGCCATCCTTGGCGGCATCGGAAACATTCCGGGGGCGATGTTGGGAGGGGTGATCCTAGGGCTATTCAGCGCGCTAGCAGCGGGATTCATCTCAAGCTCTTGGCAACAGGCGATCACGTTCGCGCTGCTGATTGGCATCCTGCTGTTACGGCCCACCGGGCTGCTCGGTGAACGCGTTGCGGAGAAAGTATGATGCAAAAGCTGAATCGCCGAACCTTGGTGCGACCCGGCCTGCTGGCGTGGGCTGTCTGCCTCGCCGCGCCCTACGTTTTGAGCGCGACCTGGCTGTTCATTGCAACGCTATTTGCGATGTACGCGCTGGTGGCTTTGAGCCAAGATATCGTGCTCGGACGGGCAGGCATGTTCGACATGGGGCATGCGGTGTACTTCGGCATCGGTGCGTACGCAACAGGAATACTGAGCACTGCGTTCGCGTGGCCAGTGCTCGCGACCTGGCCGATCGCTGCCCTCGTTGCCGTCCTCTGTGCGATGGCGCTAGCGGTTCCGATCGTGAAGTTGCGCGGAGACTATCTCCTTGTAGCCACCCTTGGCCTTAACGCGATTTTCGTCCTCGCCCTCGACAACAACCTGCTCGGCGTTACGGGCGGCGCAGACGGAATCTTCGGCATCGGGGCACCTGCCATATTGGGTCGGGCTTGCATCTCCGCGCCTAGCCAATTCTGGCTGTGCTGGTCTGTTCTCGGCATCGGGCTCTATCTGATGTGGCGCCTGGATCGATCTCACCTGGGCAGAACCCTGCGGCTGATTAAGACCGACGAGCTTGCAGCAACGACGCTCGGCGTCAATGCGCGCCACTACAAGGTTCTTGCATTTGGTCTGGGAGCGGGACTTGCATCGGTTGCCGGTGCGCTGTTTGCCAGCGTCATGGGCAATGTCAGTCCAGGCTCGTTCAACTTTGCTGAGTCCGTCACTCTATTTGCGATCGTACTGGTCGGTGGCCAGGGTTCGGTGGCGGGTGTGCTGCTGGGTACTGTGCTGATGTTCGTTGTTCCGCAGGCGTTTCGGCAATTCGAAACGTATCGCTACCTCGTCTTCGGCGTCGCGATGATGGTCGCGATGGTCGCACGTCCCGAAGGCATCTGGCCGCGTCGCGCCGTGCAGGAGACCTGACCATGGCACAGCATCTGCTTGAGTTGCAAGGGGTTGGCATACGCTTCGGCGGCCTACAGGCGGTAGCTGACCTCAGCTTTTCTGTCGGGCCTGGCGAGGTGGTCGGTCTGATTGGCCCGAACGGCGCGGGCAAGACCACGGCGTTCAACCTGATAACCGGTGTCTATCGGCCGACAGCGGGCGAGATTCGCTTTGATGGGAGCATCATCAGCGGGCGGCTCCCCCACGAGATCGCGGCGCGCGGCATCGCGCGAACATTTCAGACGATACGGCTCTTTCAGGGTCACAGCGTATTGCAAAACATTCTGGCGGGCACTCATCTACACGTGCGTCAGCGCTGGTGGCAAGGTCTTCTGGGCCTTCCTGAACAACGGCGTGAGGAAAGGCATTTGCGCGACGAGAGCATGTCGATGCTCGCTGAATTGGGACTAGATAGGTATGCGGACATGAATGCCGGGCAGTTGGCCTATGGCGTGCAGCGGCGAGTTGAGCTAGCTCGGGCGCTAATGACCCGTCCCCGGTTGCTGATTCTCGACGAGCCCGCTGCTGGCCTGAACGATGCGGAATCTCTGGCACTCAATGAAACGATACGGAACATACAGGCGCGAGGTATCGGTGTGCTACTCGTCGAGCACGATATGAACGTGGTGATGAACGTCACCGACAAAGTCGTGTGCATTAATTTCGGGCGCAAGATCGCCGAAGGGGTCCCAGCAGCCGTCGCTGCCAACGACGCCGTGGTCGAGGCGTACCTCGGACGGGACGAAGAACTATGAGTGAACTTAATTTGTCGGACCGGCGAATTGGTCACGAAGAACTGCTGTCGGTAAACTCGTTGACCGTAAAGTACGGCGCGATTTCAGCCCTGCGCGGCGCCTCCCTTCGCGTAAGGCGCGGCGAAATCGTCTCCTTGTTAGGTGCCAACGGCGCCGGAAAGAGCACGCTGATGCGAACCATTAGCGGCTTGCTGAGACCGACGGCGGGGAGCATTGCTTTCGACGGGGAGTCCACATTGGGGATCAGCGCCGACCGCATCGTTCGCCGCGGCATATCGCAGGTACCGGAGGGGCGGAGGGTCTTTCCGACCTTGACCGTACGTGAGAACCTGGTGCTTGGCGGCTATACCCGTCCGGCGTGGGAAGTGGGCCGAGGCCTGGAAGCCTCCTACGCTCTTTTCCCCAGGCTCGCAGAGCGCGAAGGTCAACTGGCCGGCACCTTGTCCGGAGGCGAACAGCAGATGCTGGCCATCAGCCGTGCGTTGATGGCGCGACCGCGGTTGCTGCTACTAGACGAGCCGAGTCTTGGCCTCGCACCAATCATCGTGCGTGACATTTTCCAAGCGCTACGCAAGATTGCCGGAGACGGCCTAACGATCTTAATCGTCGAGCAAAACGCGCGAATGGCTTTGCGCCTGGCGAATCGCGCCTACGTCTTGGAGCACGGCGAAGTGGTAGCTGAAGGTTCCGCGCGTGAGCTCCTCGATTCCGACTTGGTGCAGGCGAGCTACCTTGGCGGTGGACATTGATGGAGGCCCCATTTCATGATCTCTGGAAGTAGACGATGACCAGAACGCTTCGATTTATCGACTCGCACACCGGCGGTGAGCCAACACGGGTTTTGCTTGAGGGCATCCCTCGGCCGGCGCGGGGGAGGATTCGCGAGTGGTATCAAGAAATTCGCCGAGAGTACGGCTGGTTGCTAGCCGCGGCAGTCAATGAGCCGCGCGGATCGGACATCCTGGTCGGTGCCGCATATTGGCCACCGACCGAGTCGGATATGGCCGGCGAGGTGATGTTCTTCAACAACGTCGGACTGCTCGGCATGTGCGGGCACGGCACGATCGGACTGGTGGTCTCGCTCGCGCACTTGGGCCGTCTTGCTCCTGGCCTCCACACGCTTCACACGCCGGTTGGCAACGTGCGCGCGTTTCTGCGCGAAGACGGCAGGGTGCGCGTACAGAACGTCCCCTCCTACCGCCACCGCAAGAACGTGGCGATCGACGTTCCTGGATACGGCGGTTTCATCGGTGACGTCGCGTGGGGCGGGAACTGGTTCTACATCGTAGAGCACGGACAAGACCGCATCGATCTTTCGAACCGAGATCTGCTGACCGAATTGTGCTGGGCAATACGCGGCGAGCTGCGCGCGAGGGGCATCACGGGGCGCGACGGCGCCGAGATCGATCACATTGAGCTGTCCTCGGCGCGGGACGCGGCGCCGGGCAACGATGCGAAGAATTTCGTGCTCTGCTCCGGTAAGGCCTACGACCGCTCGCCGTGCGGAACCGGAACCAGCGCACGACTGGCGTGTCTGGCTGCCGACGGCGTACTCGGCGCCGGGCAGACGTGGCGCCAGGAGAGCGTCACCGGCAGCGTATTCGAAGGCAATTATGAAAGCTGCACGGTAGACGACGATGGCGTCGCCTGGATCAAACCGTCGATCACCGGAAGCGCGCAAGTTACCGCCGTT
Source organism: Thiomonas sp. FB-Cd (assembly GCF_000733775.1). NCBI lineage: Bacteria > Pseudomonadati > Pseudomonadota > Betaproteobacteria > Burkholderiales > Thiomonas > Thiomonas sp. FB-Cd. The sequence continues at coordinate 1,062,544 of NZ_JPOE01000005.1, forward strand.
GGCGAGCTGCTATTCGACGAGGCGGAGCGTGCCGCTGATCGCTGGGCCTGAGGCGATGGGCCCCGTGGACTGTCTCATCATCGGGGGCGGCATTGTCGGCGCCGCCTGCGCTCGCGAACTGGCGCGCGCAGGCGCTACGGTCGATCTGCTAGAGGCGGATTACCTTGGTTCTGGAGCTACGTCGGCTGGGATGGGGCATCTCGTCACCCTGCAGGGAGTGCCGGGCGAGCTCGAGTTTACGCGCCACGGTGTTGAGGCTTGGCGGCGCGAAGCCGACGAGCTCAAACGCGCGGCAGAATATGTGCAGACGGGGACTCTTTGGATCGCGTCGGGGCCCAGCGAAGTCGAGCTGCTCGAGCAGCAATCGGATGCGTTCGCCGCCGCCGGGGTCGACGCTGAATTGCTGACCCGCACGGGGTTGGTCGCGGCCGAGCCGGCGTTGGCGGAGGCGGCATGCGCCGGCCTGCGCGTTCCAGGGGACGCCATCATCTACGCGCCAAAGGCCGCGCAGTGGCTGGGCCGGCAATCCTGCGACGGACGGCTTCGCGTACATCAGGGGGTGCGCGTAACCCGGGTCGGCCAAGACTGGGCCGAGGCCGACGACGGCCGGCGCTTTGCAGCTGCGCACGTGATCATCGCCGCGGGACTGCAAGCTAAGGCGCTGCTGCCGGATCTGCCACTCGTCGCCAAGCGCGGACATCTGATGATCACGGATCGTTACCCGGGCATGCTGCGCCACCACGTACTCGAAATCGGTTACGCCGCTAGCACTCATGCGCAAAGCTCGGTGTCGGTGTCGTTTAACGTGCAACCGCGGCCGACCGGTCAAATCTTGATCGGCTCGTCGCGGGAGATCGGGGTCGAGAGCGCCTCCGAGGATCCCGCGATCGTGCGGCAATTGGCGCGGCGGGCCATGCAATTCCTGCCTGGGCTGGCCGAGGTTTCTGTGCTGCGCGCGTGGACCGGAGTGCGGGCGGCGTCGGCCAGCGGCATGCCGATCATAGGCCGTGCAAAGCTGCCAGGCCCGCTGGGCCTAGTCTGGGTGGCTGCTGGTCATGAAGGCCTGGGCGTATCAACGGCGCTGGTAACGGCGAGCATCGTGCGCTCCAGGATCGTTGGCGAAAGTCTGCCTGAGGGGTTGGAGCAGCTTTACGGGGAGGGGGTTTCGTGAGGCACTGCCCCAACGTGGTGGTCCGCGTCGACGGCGTCGCGGTCGAAGTCGGCGACGGGGCGACGATCGCCGCTGCGATTGAACAGGCGGCGGCGGGTAGGCCGGCGATCTATCGGCGCTCGGTCGGCGGTGCGGGACGCGCAGCCCTGTGCGGCATGGGCGTGTGCAAGGAGTGTCGCGTCACCATCGATGGGCGCGCGCATCGGCTGGCGTGCATGACGCGCTGCGAACCCGGAATGATGATCTCGACACGAGGAGACTAACTTGGCGCGATTCGATTTACTGGTGGTCGGCGCCGGCCCCGCCGGGTTGGGCGCCGCGGTGGCTGCGGCACGGCACGGTGCCATGGTCTGCGTGCTGGAGCAATCGCCCGAGATCGGCGGACAGGTGTGGCGCCGCGACCTGCTCCGTGCCCGCCCGGCCGTAGCGGCGGGGTTGATGCGTCAGTTGCAGGAAAGCGCGCGCGTAACCATCATGGCTTCGACCCAGGTGGTCGGTCTCGACGGGACACAGCGGCTGCTAGTCGCCGACGCTAGCGGCAGCCTGCAGACACTGGATTACGAAGGGCTGGTGCTGGCCACCGGCGCCCGGGAACTGATCCTGCCGTTTTCCGGCTGGACTCTGCCCGGAGTAAGCGGCGCGGGTGGCTTGCAAGCGCTGGTGAAGGGCGGTGTGGCGGTAGCCGGGCAGCGCGTGGTCGTTGCCGGCAGCGGCCCGCTGCTGTGGGCATGCGCGAACACCATTGCGCGCCGCGGCGCAATGGTCGTGGCTATCGTCGAAGCGATACCGGCACGGGCGCTGGCAAGGTTCACTGCCGGCCTCTGGCGCCACCCGGGAAAGCTCGCGCAGGCGCTAGCGCTGCGCGCGTATCAAGCGCGCAGCCGCGTGATCACGGCGAGTCAGGTCGAGCGCGTCCTCGGCGACGAGCGCGTGAAAGGCGTCCAGCTGCGTCACGGCACACGGCGCATCGAGCTCGCGTGTGACCGCGTCGCCTTCGGGCTCGGCCTCGTCGCCAATGCTGAGCTGGGTGGGACGATCGGTTGCCGCATCGTCGAGAGCGGGTACGCCGAGCGCGCGATCGCTGTCGACGAGCGCCAGAGAACCTCGGTCCACGGGGTTTACGCGGCCGGAGAATGCACCGGCTCAAGAGGGGCCGAGTTGGCCGCGATTGAGGGCGCCGTCGCTGGCCTGGCGTTCGTCGGCTGCTTCGATCCAGACGGCGCCGAGGCCCGCGCGCGCCGTCGGTGGCGCGCGTACTCCGTGCGCGTCAGCCGCTGCTTCGCGGTCGATCGACAGTGGGCCGCAGCAGCGGCGCGCGACGCCATCGTCTGCCGCTGCGAGGACGTGGAGTTCCGCGCGGTGAGTGCCTTCGCGAACCGGAACGAAGCGAAGATGATGACCCGGTGCGGCATGGGGCCGTGTCAAGGGCGTATATGCGGGGCGACGACACGCGCCCTGCTGGGTTGGGGTCCAACGCGAGTGCGCGGGCCTTTATAGATAAGGCCCAATAAAATATGAACTTTCAGCAAGTTTTTTGATCCATTGATGATGGAAAAGGAAAACGCAAGGAAGCAAACACTGGAGCAACTTCACGAGCGGCGCAAGCAAGTCGTGAGGTTGCACAAGCGGGGCGTCAAGATCATGCAGATCGTGGACATGACGGGGCTGAGCTACCCGCCCGTTCGAGCGGCCATTGACTTGTACGAGGCTGGCGGCTGGAGCGCCATCCGGCCGACTCGGCGCGGACGCGCCAGAGGCGACGGTCGGGTGCTCAGTCAAGCGCAAGAAGAGACGATCCAGCGCCTGATCATTGACACGCGTCCTGAGCAACTCAAGATGGACTTTCACCTGTGGAGCCGCGCTGCGGTGATGCAGCTCATTGAACAGGAGTTCGACATCAAACTGCAGGTGCGCAGCGTTGGAAAGTACCTCACCCGCTGGGGCTTTACGCCGCAAAAGCCCATCAAGCGAGCCTATGAGCAAAGCCCCGCGGCGGTGCAGGCTTGGCTGGAGGGGGAATACCCCGCCATCGAGCAGCGCGCCAGGGCTGAGGGCGGGGAAATCCACTGGGGAGACGAAACCGCGCTGGTCAACACGGACGTGCGTGGCAGAAGCTTTGCCCCTGCGGGCAAAACCCCCGTGGCGATGGCGGTGGGCGGCACGCGCCAGAAGCTCTCGATGATCGCCACGGTGACCAACCAGGGCAAGACCCGCTGGATGATCATCGACGAGGCGTTTGATGCCGACAAGTTGATTGAGTTCTTGCAGGCCTTGATCAAGGATGCGGGCAAGAAGGTATTCCTGATTCTGGACAACCTGAGGGTGCATCACAGCAAGTTGGTGAAGGCTTGGGTGGCCTTGCATTACGCTCAGATCGAGCTGTTTTACCTGCCCAGCTACAGCCCCCAACTCAACCCTGAGGAGAGGCTCAACGCCGATCTCAAACAGGAAATGGGCAAACGCGTGCCGGTGCGAACCAAGGCCAAATTGCGCGAAGCTGCCAACGACCACATGGCGAGGCTGGAACAAAACCCGCAGCGTGTGATGAGCTACTTCCAGGACCGGCATGTTCGCTACGCAGCTTAATACTTCACAGGGCCGGAGCAATAGTGCCGACTAGCTTAGGTGCGCTTGGCGGCGACGGAGGGCTGAACAGTGAATGAAATTCTTGGCTTGTGCCTTATTGCTGGAGAACCCGTTGGCGTCGATCGGACATTTATGCGCAGCGTCAGCGTCGGCGACGGCTCTTCACACCCAGCCGCCTTCCGGGTGGCTACTGATCAGGAAGTGCTTGATGCTGCCCACGCGGCGACCGCGGCTTTTGATCCCTTCGTGCATGGCCCGCTAAGTGTGAGGGCAGAGCCGCTCGAAGCGATCGCCGCAGAGATTCAAGCACTCGGCGCTGAATTCATCAATGAGGAACAGCGAGAGATTGGCCTAGCAAGCGCGCGATTAGGAGGGGAACGAGCGCGCTCCGTTGCGCAGCGACGCATGTTCGCGCCAATCTTGCGTGAGCCGGAAACGTCACCGGTCTGCCTCGAGCCCGTGCTGCCTCAACGCTCGCCGCTCGGGGAGATGAGGAGGGGCAACATCGCCATTGGCCCGGTGTCGGTATTCGGATCTAGTAACTTTCCGCGTGCGTTCTCCGTTGCTGGAGACGGCACCGCGTCAGCGCTGGCCGCGGGCCGTCCAGTTGTCGTGAAGGCACGTCCTCGACACTTGGTTACAACGGAATTCGTCGCCGGCTTGAAACCTGCCTTGCCCACCGAACGGCAAACGACCCTTCTCAAAGAATCCATTGCCAACGCTTACCGAACCGGGGTTCGCGTACGCGCAGACTCCGAGGAGTTGCGCGGGTTGGCGTCACATGTCGAAGACGGGCGATTGCACTCTGAGTTAATCGCGGCCTACGCAGGCGCGTTTGGGAGGGGCGCGACGGCGCTGCAAGAGGAGCTATTCGGACAGGCAGCGGCGGTAGTCGTCGTCAATGATGAGCCTAGCCTGCGCAAGGATCTGCAAAACCTAGCCGGGCAGCTGTCGGCTACTTTGTTCGGCGATCTCCCGAGGGTGCTGCCGTTGCTGGAGAGGTTGGCAGGAGGGCTGATGTTCAACGGTGTCCCCGCCGGGGTTGAAGTGAATCGGGCCACGGTCCACGGCGGCTCCCGTCCGGTGACTACCGCCGTGCTTGTCACTTCTGTCGGAACGCTGGCGATCGAGCGATACCGACGTCCGATCTGGCACCAGAACTTGCCCGATCGATTGCTGCCGGCGCACATGCGATGAACACATCTTCGTGGACTGGCCTGCCCCGCGACGGCAAGCTCGAGCAAGTGGTTATCGCGGTCAATTGTTTGGAACCGGTATTCGATGCCCTAGTTGACGCGGTGATTTTCCTGAAAGATGCCGAAGCCCGGTATCTGTTCGTGAATAAGACTTTCATGGATCGATGCATGGTTCGGAGCAAGGATCATGTCTATGGGAGGTTGGCGCAGGACATCTTTCCCCAGCGGTTCGGCGCCGCTTACACGACGCAGGACCGTGCCGTGCTCGCTTCGGGCGATGAGATCACTAACCAGCTTGAGTTGCACTTCTACACCGGGCGCCGCTCAGGTTGGTGCCTGACAAGCAAATACTGCATCGTCGAGGAAGGACGACGGGTGGCGCTGATGGGCATATCGCGCGACCTCAAGGCGCCCGAACAGAATCATCCTGCTTATGAACGCGTCGCGGCGGTGGCCGCACATATCCAGCAACATTACGCGCACAGCCTGCAGCTGCACTCACTAGCGACGATGGCAAACATGTCCATCGCGCAGCTTGAAAGATATTTCAAGATCATTTTCAATCTTTCACCTCGACAGCTTCTGCTCAAAGCTCGGCTGGAGGCGGCACGCAAGCTACTGCCCGGAGAACTTAACCTGACCCAAATTGCTTCACAATGCGGCTATGCCGACCATAGTGCATTCTCCAGGCAATTCAAGACACTAATAGGGATATCCCCCAGAAGCTATCGGGCTTCATTGAGGATGATGGTGCAGAAGGATCCCATGTGCCAAGATGGTCGCAATTAACGCTAAATAAATTCAAGCCCCGAACGAACATGGCAAGTAGAGTGTAGTTAGCTCTGGCTGAAAAGTATTTTCGGCCTCGAGCTAGCCAACGACATGATTCGAATAAGAGTGAGGGGACAAAATGAGGCGTAAAACTGCGGCGCTCGGCGCCATCTTGATTTCTACTGGGTGCATGGGCGCCGCGAAGGCACAAAACTCAGTACAACTTTACGGGGTCGTAGACCTCGGGCTTGAACATCTCAGCTTCGATCATACGGCGGTGTCCCGTCTCGGTTCCGGAGTTCAAGCCGGGTCCCGGATCGGCTTCAAAGGGCGCGAAGATTTGGGTTCGGGTATTAGCGCTGGCTTCCAAGTCGAGTCTGGCTTCTGCGCAAATGGGACTAATGGAGCCGTGTACACCGGGGAAGCGCCCGCGGCGGGTAGCTATTGCACGGGCGGGATGTTCATGGGGCGAACGAGCGCACTGATGCTCGACGGCTCATTCGGACACGTGCAGATGGGCCGAATTTACAGCGATTACCTGAATAACGCTGCGGACGCGGACCCATTCGGGGCTGGGCTTACTGGCGCTATCACAAATATCGATCCTGGCGTGAACGATTATGTGCGGATTTCGCAGGCGCTTCAATACACCACGCCAAGCTTTGGAGGGTTCCGAGCACTAGCGCTCTATGGTTTTGGGGGTTACCCAGGATCCTTGTCAAAGGGGCGCGCAATAAATGTTGCACTCAAATATTCAAAAGGACACCTCAATACAGCCATCGGCTATTTTTCTGTCAATTCGATGGGCTCGGCGAGTACCGCCTCATTCGGGCTGGATGCGACGGGGCGGGCGTTTGCGCCTAATGGTGGTATCGTGAAAAACAGATTCCTCCAGGCCTACCTCTCATATGACGCAGGAGTCGCAACTGTTGCCGGTTACGTGGCGAAGGAGCGATTCGGGCGCGGCGCCACAATGGCTGACGGGAGCGCCTCGCCTGATGTCATGGTATATATGCTAGGCGCTACTATACCGGTAGGTGCGGGAAATATTTTAATGTCATACTCGCAGCACAAGGATAAAAACATGTCAGAATCAACCTCAAGGCAGCTTGCGATCGGCTACACCTATACACTTTCAAAAAGCACAGACATTTATTTTTCGTATGCGGATATTAGAAATGATCGGAACGTCGATCAATACGTCGGTGATGCTACTGTCTCCGGTGCTGGTTCGCTTGGTGGGCAAAACTCAAGCGGCATTGCCCTAGGCCTTAAAAAGAGCTTTTGACCCTCGTATGTGGTGATTCTCCAGCGTGGACTTGACGGGCAGCACTCGGACAAGTGCTAGCCCGTCTTTTCTGTAGGGAAGCGTTGTGCTCCATGAAAACCGCTCGGGCAACCTAGTGCTGATCCGCACCCAGGCGTGGGCGTGTTCACGCCGATTCAATGTTGAACTGTGCCGATTTAATTTTGACCAGGGGCTAGGAGTTGAGCGTTTGGTGCCCAGCGGTGGATAACTATACATAACGCAATTCCTCGGCAGCAGCAAGCCGTTCAGCCTCCCTAGCGCTTCGCCCGCCGCCGCGGTGCCGGATGAGGAAGCCAAAGGTGTAGCAAATTGATTCGCTTGGCGAATGCTGGTCTGCGACGAACATGCTTAGATACGTGGCAAGCCCCATCCCCCGATCCGAAGGGCTTCAGCTTGGACTTGCAGCGAATAGCATCCGAGCGCCGTGCGCGCTTCAAGTAGGACTCCAGCGCCTGCGGTAGCTGATGCTCCGGCGCGGCGTAGCCCAGCATGATACCGAGCGACATGTGCGGAGAGTAGTCGCCACGAACAAATCGGTGCATGCCGTTGATCACATACTCGCGCAGATGCTCGGCGTCAGTGAGCAGTTTGCATTCAATGCACAGCACCGCCTTGGATCGAGCGATGCCCAGTCGACCGGTCTCTACCAGCAACACCTGTAGGTCCGGCATTCTGGGCTCCCTAGCTCTTCGTGCTGAATGTTGCTTTCCCTCGAGAACGATGGTTTGGAACTGGGCGCTGGTGAAGTAAGAAAGCTCGTCGTTGTCGAGCACGGTATTCAGTTGAAGACACAGCGAACCGTTCAGAAAATTTTCCTTGTAGTGCCGCGCCCGAACCTTTGGGCGACCCTTCAATTCAGCATGGATTTTGCCCCAGGAAAAGCGGATGGCTCGAAGCAAATTTTGCGTCGTCAGTGGGTCAAAAGGTCCGGCCACCGGGGGGGCTGCATGATCGCCGACAAAGAAGCAGAACTCGCCAGTCACTAGGCTTGTCATGAGGTTGTTAAAAGTTGGGCGATTTGGCGCGTGAGCAATGCGGCTCTCGACGGAAGCCATTGCACCTGGTCGCTTGGGCGACCCAAGACGACGCCTCTGACAACGCGCTCGGTGATCTGACTCGCGGGATAGGCCTTCAGCACGAACGCGGCTAGTTCGGGAATTCCAGGCATCTGAGGAAGGTGGAGACCAGGGGCCAGCGGGCCACAATAGACATAGACAAATTCCCAGCCTGGAACCTGGCCTTTGTGCACAGAGCGCACCGTCAAGGTCGGGAAACGACCGGCTAGGTGCGCTGCAAGAGACGTCTGAAGTGCGTCGGCGAATCGATCTAATTGAGACGTGGTTACTGGCGCGAGTGCGACATTGCGAGACTTCTCGAATGGCGAAGCTACCAGGACGGTCTCTCGCATTACCGCCAAATCGGCCGCAGTGAATTTCATAACCCTGCGCACCCAGTCGTCCATCTCCGCGCTCACCACACAGCCCCGGTCCAACTTCCCAAAGAGTTGTCCAATCTCTAGCTCGGTTGTTGCCTGGGTCGTCAGCGCCTGTTCACAAGTGACGAGCGGGAGCGTACCGAGATCAATGTCCAGATGCCGCCGGCGCTCGGAGAAGCTAGTGGTTAGTAGGTAGTAGTAATAAGCGTAGACGCTACTAAGCAACAGGGTGAGGTACTGACCAACGAGTTTGCCGTCGCGCAAAGTGCCGAGCGACACGCCCAAAAATGATCCGGAGAACACAGCATGCGATCGCTCTCCGCCGGGGCTCGTGACCAGGATCCCGCCGCTACTCGACTCGAAGGCTCCGGGCGATTCCCGAATCAACAAAACGGGCAGCCGGTAGAGATCCGCTGCGCGAGACCGCTCCATCGGTCGCAGAACGAAGTCCGGCAAAGATGCTGCGTCAACTCGGCATCGCACATTGGCTACGGATGGGGTCAGTTCGGCGACGCGAGACCAATCGACATCCCAATCGATGTCCTTGACTCGGCTGCCAACCTTGTAGCCGCGCCCGCGACGCAGCTTCAGCATGTCATCCAGGTAAGTGGCCAGCGGCACATACTCAATGCGCGTAGCTGCGCTGGGTATCCGGCCATGCCGGAACCACTCCGCCACACGACTTTCGGCAACCGCTGCGGCTGTCGTGCGCCGCTTAATTTTGCGGATCAGTGCGGCATCAATCGCGCTAGCCTTGCCGAGCACTAGTGGAAGGCCTGGCTCAGCCTCAAGCCCGTTTAGATCGTAGTGTTCAACCACCGTATGATCAAGACGCAAATGAGGGCGGCGCTCGGACGATGAAATCAGTCTGGGTGTCAGTATCGCGAAGGTTTGGTCTGAAGCCGGTGCCCGGTTGCGTGCGAAAAGAATGCAGAATGGCACGCCTACCGTTGGCCAGCACCATGCCATCTTATCGACCAGCTCGGCGCCGTTGAGAACGCCTTGTACCGCAAACGACCGGAATAGCGCGGATCGCGCACTGCGGCCGAGGGCAGAAGATTTGGTGAGCAAGCGACCGTGGAGGACGAGAGCGATCACCCCATCCTCCTTCAACAGGTCAGCGCATTTCCAAACAAACGGCAGATCGGGGATGTGATCTGGGTTCTTGTATTGTCCTCGGACACCTCGCTGTGCCATCACGGACGCGGCTAGCTCATTGGCTCGCCGATCCAGCTTCAGCCCTTCGCTGCCCTTGATTGAGGTCCAGGGTGGATTTCCCATGACCACGTCGAATCGCTCCGACGAATGTGAATGATTGGCCCTCAGGCTGCCCAGGGATGCGTCCTCGTCACTCGCGTTGGGGGAAGTCCGCGCGTCAAAGAGTACCGTACCGATCAACGGTTCGTTGAAGTAGAGCTTCTCTGGCGGCCAGGGCGATGGATCGAGTTCGATGGCGCAGAGGTATAACGACAGTGCCGACAGCTTGAGCGCATCTTCATTTATGTCATAGCCACGCAATTGGCCATATAAGATGTCACGAAGCCGCCGAGTGTCTGGCCAGACTCCGGAGACGCGGTATTCGTGCTTGGCCAGTTCGCGGAACGCCAGGCAAAGAAAAACGCCGGCCCCGATTGCAGGATCCAGTACCCGAGCCAGGTGGCGGCGTTCCGGTGCAATGCCTTGCAGCGCCTGCGTAACAACCGTTCGCGCTATGTGCCTTGGGGTGTAGTGGATACTCTCCCTGCGGGCTCTATTTTTGGACCGGAAATGGGCGAAATCCTCGTAGACCTCGCTCAAGACTCCAGCGGGAATGTGCGCGAAGTTCAGACGGTCCCACAGCGGCAGTTGCCCGCTCGCCAGCGTCCTCGACATAATCCAACTTAATGGCGCTAAGGCGCTTGCGGATGTACCGGCGCGCAGATCGCGGAAGTACTGGAGATAGGTTCGCTCACCCTTGTTAAGCTTGAGCAACTCGCCGTTGAACGTGACGTCCAGCCATTCGCACAGGCTCGCCGCCCCTTCGGCGGCGTGGAACGCTTGCTCGATCTCGTCGTTCAGTGCGTCAAATAGGGTCGGCGCCGTATCGCGACTCAGTATTCCCCTGTCCAATAAGAATCGCACAAAGATCGCTCGCCCCACCAGCCCCAGAACGTCGTCGGACTCTGGCTCGGTGGAGGCGTCCCCGACCCCCGCGGATTGCAACTGAGCGGCGACGCGCCGCACGCTGTCTGTCAACAACTCGCGGAGTTCAAACTCCTGCGCTTTCTCCGTGGCGCTCAGGCTCAGCCCACCCTGCAAGACCAATAGCAGCTTGGCCGCTTGCAGAGGATCCAGCAGGTTGAACTCGTCGACTGCGGCATGCTGGTCAAACCGGCAGCGCCAGACCTGAACCTTCTGAGTGGCGTCTACGCTCAACAGCGCCGCCGACGATGAGCGATTGGCCAAGCGATCTGATAGCAGCCGCGCTTGCGCCTGGCGGTTCTGCGGATCCGTATGAAAAGCAATGTAAGCCAGGGGCGCTCGATCACATTCGATCACGGCTTCGACCGGAGACTGGTCCCCCAGCAGATCGCTGTAGTCCGCCGTACGGTCAGTGAGGCCATCCGGCGTGCTGCCGAGCCGGACAATGGATTCTTCTGGCGCCCCTAGGGCCGCCAACACTCGATCCAATCGTGGAGTCGAAGCCATGAGCCTACCTCGACTTGGACGAAATTAGCTTCAGTTGAGTGGGCACAGCAGACTCTGGCGGCGGCGTCTCGAAGACCACGCCGTATTTCTGGAGCAGCGCGCGGTAGTCCATTTGTTCATCTCCCAGATGCCCAAGCAACACGGCCATGACGGCGTAATGCTTGGGCACGAACCCGGACTTCTTGTGGTTCGAGACCGAGGCAGGCAGCACGTCAAGCAAGCGCGCGAAGTCTTGCAGGGTCAGGCCAGCCTTGTGGAGGTGTCGCTTGAATTGATCGTATTTCAAGTGAAACACTCTACATGAAATCATGAACTAGCGCCATGAAATGTTGAATGTATTTAACAAATTTTGCGAGTGAACTAAACCTCAAACACAAGCAGGGCCGCCCCTGCACTAGGCCACTTGGTAGACACCTAGCGGGTATGGGAAGAACTGTTTGTTTGTTTGTTTGTTTGTTTGTTTGTTTGTTCGTGCCGAGCGAACATTGATCCACTGGAGGTGCAGCAGAAAACTCGGACTGCTTAAGCAGCGATCCCCATGATCCTGCGGTATTCGATGGGGCTGCGGAAGCCTAGCGAGATCTTGATCCTTGCCTCGTTGTACCAGCTGACGTAGGAGTCCAAGTCCAAGTCCAAGTCCAAGTCCGAGGCCGAGGCCGAGACGAACTCGTCGATGGTCGTGTTCAGCCAGTCGCGCGAGTAGAACAGTTCGTTCGTCAGGCGGCCGAAAAGACCTTTGCCGGCTGCGTTGTCTGGCGAGCGCGCCTTACGTGACATCAAGCGGACGAGCTTCGCCTCTGCGATGCGCGATAGCCAGCCAGGCCAGCGGTAGTGGCCGCCACGACCCGAATACACCACGAGCCGCCCCCTGCTTGCGGTAACCCCGTCCGATGACGGCGTCCAACATCGTGTTGACGAGCTCGGCGTCTGTATCCGTGCCAGTCGACCAGCTATAGATTCGGCCCACAAAGAGATTGAACTTATTGAGTTTTTCCGCATCTCACGCTCATGGAAAAAGACGATGCAAGAAAACTCAGCCCAGCCGAGCAGCACGAGCGGCGTCGGCAAGTCATCCGCTCACACAAGCGAGGGAGAACGCGCACGCAGATTGCCCAGGAAGTGGGGTTGAGCTACACGGCGGTGAGCAAGACGATCGCGCGCTTTGAATCGCAGGGGTTGGCTGGTCTGGCGCCTCGCACGCGCGGTCGGCGCAGTGGCGAGGACCGCGCCCTGTCGGTGGAGCAGGAACAGGCCATCCAACGCACCATCTGCGACAAGCGCCCGGAGCAGTTGAAGATGGACTTCGCGCTGTGGAGCCGAGCCGCCGTCATGCAGTTGATCGAGCGCGAATACGGCATCAAGCTGCATGTGCGCTCGGTGGGCAAATACCTGGCGCGCTGGGGCTTCACGCCGCAAAAGCCGATCAAGCGTGCCTATGAACAGTCGCCAGCGGCGGTCAAGGAATGGCTGGACACGCAGTACCCGCAGATTGCGCAGCGCGCCAAGACAGAGGGCGCAGAGGTTCACTGGGGAGACGAGACGGCGCTGGTCAACACCGATGTGCGAGGCCGCAGCTTTGCACCCAAGGGGCAGACGCCGGTGGCCATGGCGGTGGGCGGCACGCGTCAAAAGCTCTCCATGATTGCCTCCGTGACCAACCAGGGCAAGGCGCGCTGGATGATCATCGACGGCGCGTTCAACCATGAGCGGCTGATCGAGTTCTTCGAGTCACTGGTCAAAGACACGGGCAAGAAGATCTTCCTGATTCTGGACAACCTGGGGGTGCATCACTGCAAGCCGGTGAAGGCGTGGCTGGCGCAGCACAAAGAGCAGATGGAGGTGTTCTATCTGCCCAGCTACAGCCCCGAACTCAATCCAGAGGAGCGCCTGAACGCGGACCTCAAGCATGTGATCCGAACCAAGGTTCCAGTGAGAACCAAGGCGAAGTTGCAGGCCGCCGCCGTTGAGCACATGACCGCCCTGACCAACAAGCCCGAGCGTGTCAAAACCTTCTTTCAAGATCCGTTTGTCAAATACGCCGCATGACACTGTTTGAGGGCCGGATCAATAACAACCATGCCATTGAAGCAATCGATCATGGGGGCAAGGTGCACCTTGCCGGCAGAGATCTGGAACTCCGTGAAGTCGGTGTGTGGCCTCTGCCCGGTGGTCGCATGGTCAAGCGCCTAGGGATGCCCGCTCACGGATTGCCCTTGCGCGCTCATAGCCCTTGATGACGTCGCCAATTTTAGGTTAGACTTTGCCAATTGATATCACATCACATGCTGGCGGATCGACGTGAATTCTGGAGAGAATCTCCAATTGGAGGCTGATTTCGCCAATTTGGCGCGACTTGCGGCGTCGGGGGCGCAGGAAGATGTTCGTCTTTGGCTCGCCAAGCTCGTGCGTCGCTACCGGACGAGTCATCCTACCCTCGCGGAACGGTTGAACGAGACGCTGAAGGCAACGCATACGCGATCCGCCGGATCCGCCGCACTGCGTCGTGCGGTCGCGCCTTCATTCTCGACGGCCGAGGCCACTCTTCCCGTCGATGTCGACACCCGTATGTCGCTGCTCCGCGTGTCGGACGACCGAGATTCCGGTCTCGAAGGGCCGCTGCTTCCGGATGCCCTTTCGGCCGAGATTGACGGCCTGATCCTGGAACGATTCGAGCTGGACAAGCTTCGGGCGCATGGCATTCGTCCGCCACGATCAGCCATATTGATCGGTCCGCCGGGCGTTGGCAAGACACTGTCCGCACGATGGATCGCCTACCGTCTAAATAAACCTCTTTGGGTTTTGGATCTCACGACTGTGATGAGCAGCCTCTTGGGTAAGACAGGCGCCAATTTGCGAATGGTTTTCGACCATGCGAAGGCGAACGAGGCGGTGCTGCTGTTGGATGAAATCGACGCCATCGCGAAGCGCCGCAGCGACGAGTCTGACGTCGGAGAGTTGAAAAGGCTGGTCACAGCCATCCTTCAGGAGGTGGATAGCTGGCCTGACTCGGGACTACTGCTTGCGGCAACGAACCACCCTGAGCTGATTGACCCGGCCCTCTGGCGGAGGTTTGACGCAATCTTCAGATTCCCCAACGCGGACATCGGTACCGTCGAGCGAGGTGTCCGGCGGTTTCTCGCGCGGGATGCCGATGATTTTGAGCCGCTCATCGGGCTGCTGGCGGATGCCCTCAAAGACACTTCGCTTTCGGATGTCGAGCGAACGGTGACCATGCTCCGGCGGCAAGTCCTCTTGAAGGAAGCCTCGCCCGCCGAGGCGATCGTACGCCTAGTCGCACCGCACATCGAAGAGCTCGACAAAGCGCATCGGCAGACCCTTGCGATCGAATTGGCCAAATGCAAGGCATACTCCCACAACCGCATCATGGAACTGACCGGCGTTTCGCGCGACACAATTCGGAAGTACGCAGGGCCGTCGCCTATCAAGGGACGCAGTGGAAGAAAGGACGCATGACATGGCAACGCGTTTTCTGATTGGGCAGGGTGAGCTGCTCGCGTACGATATTCCCCCGCCACCGATCATCCCGTCGAAGGCACACCCATACACGCTTGCGCAGGCGAAGGAATTTCTCGTGCCGCGCATGCTGAGCACAGCGCTCGCCATGCAGGATCTGGCCGCTGATGCGTGTCCTGACGACGTGGCCGTCGCCAAAATTGACCTTCATCCGGCCTACATCGCCAAGTCCTTCTTTCCCAAGGACCTTCTGCGTGCTGCAGATCTCACCTCCATCGGAAGCCGAACGGTCCGCGTCAAGCCCAGGAACGACGTTCGGAAGAAGGCACCAGAGATTAGCGATACGACGGAGCTGTTTGTGGCCGGAACGAGGGCGGCTTTTGCCAAGCTTCCCAGCATTGCGGGCGAATTGGCGGAAGGGTCCAAGCTCGGTAGCCAGCTCGCCGAGATCGAGGCTTTCGAGCCAATGACGGCACATGATCGAATCCGGGGTGAGATCAAGGCGACGACTCGAGTCTTCGAGGTCGGGCTCCATCTGTTGCCTGGATGCGGGCCAGATGAGGTGCGCACACGTTTTGAGCGCTATGCGAGGAAGCTTGAATTCAAGGTCAACCACGAACTGCAGTTTCCTGTCGGCCGTATGCTGTTTTTGGCGCTTTCAGGACCAGCAAGCGGGATCACGGACCTTGCCCAGTTCACCCTTGTGAGGAGTGTCCGGACTATGCCGGGCATTCGTGGTGCGCGTCCGATTTCGCGAGGGACACCTTTGAGCGTTGGCTTCAAGTTGCCCCTGGTTGATCCACTCTCCGACGAGCCGTCCGTCGCCATTCTGGATGGCGGGCTGCCCAAGGACACCGTGGTGCAGAGGTACGTCGGACGCTATCTGAAGTCGGACGAGTCAGCCAATGACATCGACGACTATAACGAGCATGGCCTTGGCGTCACTTCGGCCTTTCTGTTCGGTCCAATCGAGCCGGGAACCATAGCACCACGCCCATTCGCCGCCGCTGATCACTTTCGTGTTCTGGATGCGCTGTCGGACGCGGAAGATCCGTACGAGCTGTATCGCACGCTGGGGCATGTCGAGGATGTGCTGCTTTCACGTCAGTACCAGTTCGTCAATCTGAGCCTGGGTCCGAACTTGTCAACAGATGATGGCGACGTGCATGCGTGGACTGCGGTGTTGGACACCCTTCTCAGCGATGGTGAGACGCTGATGACGGTGGCTGCGGGCAACAACGGCGAGGCAGACGTCGCAACAGGTCTGCACAGAATCCAAGTCCCAGCGGATAGCGTCAACGCACTGAGCGTGGGCGCCGCCAACCGGACTACGGCCGATTGGGCGCGCGCCGCGTACAGCGCTCAGGGGCCTGGCCGAAACCCCGGCCGTCGCAAGCCCGATGTGGTTGCCTTCGGCGGAAGTCCAAAAGAGTATTTCCACGTTGCGGCCCGTGGCCCAAAGCCGGTGCTCGCGACGACCATGGGGACAAGCTTCGCAGCGCCTTACGTACTGCGCACAGCGGTTGGGGTCCGGGCTGTCCTCGGCGAGGCGGTGCATCCCCTGACGATTAAAGCGTTGATGATTCATGCGGCAAACAATGATTCGGGTGCGCCCGTAGACGAGGTCGGTTGGGGGCGAATCCCGAGCGACTTGAACGACATCATCATGTGTGGCGATGGCGAGGCGCGCATCCTCTACCAAGGGCTTCTGAGACCCGGGAAATACATGCGAGCGCCAGTGCCGCTCCCTAAAGCCCCATTAAGCGGCCGAGTTTCGCTCTCGGCGACCTTTTGCTACGCCAGTCCCGTGGATGTCGAGGATGCCGCGGCCTATACAAAGGCTGGCCTGACAATTGCATTCCGGCCTCACTCAGCGAAGATCAAGAAGGGAGGAAAGTCACCCGCGACGAGGACGTTCTTCTCGCAGCAAGAGTACCGGACCGAGCAAGAGCAGCGCAGCGACCTGGGCAAGTGGGAAACGGTCCTTCACGCAAGCGATAGGATGCTCGGCACCAGCTTGCACCAGGCCTGCTTCGACATCCACTACAATGCCCGCGATGGAGGCGCTCATGCGGGCTCGGGGGCAGAACTGATTCGTTATGCGCTGGTGCTGACGGTGCGTGCGCCGAAGCACGTTGATCTGCACGGAGACATTCTTGCTAACCACAGCCTACTCAAGGCCATTGAGCCGAGAGTTTCCCTGCCGCTGCGCAGCGGCTCGATCCGTTCGTGAAACCCAAATGCGCACATCAGTTCGTTTCACGGCGATTCTGCTTCCGGTGCGGGATGGCTGCGGTGACAGCGTGACGATACGTGGCGGGCGCGTCATCGAAGTCCCGCAACAGGTGGTTGTAGCGAAGAGCACCTGCCTTCACTGCCGCGCCGAGCCGCCCACCGAGGTCAGCGAGAAGCCAGGCCCCGCATTGGAGCAAGGCATGGCGCGCAGCGAGCTGCAGTGACTCGAACGGCATCCGTTGTTCGGCCGCTTTCACCGGATCCTCGATCCCGTGAAGGTCCAGGAGATAGGCTCGAAGCGCGACCGCATTTCGCGTTGAGAGCATCAGCGCGCAGATGTGGCGCAAGACAGCGAGCTCGCCGACGAACTCAGCCGGTGGCGGCAGGGCGGCAAGAGCTTCGGCCATTGCCACGAGCTTGCCGAATGCCGCCGCGTCCACGACGCGGGGCGATTCGGTCGGCGCCACAGTGAGGTTGGACTTGCACTCGTGGCAGCGCGACACGTTGACCGTCTCGCCGTCGGAGTCGCCCGCGTTCATGCCGAAATCCATGCGGAAGAACGACACTGCTGCGCCGCATGCGTGGCACCGGTCGTATAGCATGCAGCGGTGGCGCGGACAGGTCGTGCTGAGACTGAGCCGCCAGACCTTGCGGAAATATGGCGTCGCGTCTTCAGCTAGGCACGCCGGGCAGAACTGCTGCCCGAATCCTTCTCGAAGCCGGTGATATATCTTCAGCGACAGGATCCAATTCAGATGGCCGGACGGACGCGGGTTGCGAAACAGGATGCCGTTGTACACCTTGAGCGTGGTGCCATATGCGGTCTCAAGGGACGTCCCAGTGTGCAGTGCAAGGGTGTCGACGAGCCAGGGCGGCGCCAGTCGGTCGATGTCGCGATTCCAGACCTGCAGGCGGTTGCCGAAGATCAGGTTGCAGAAGGTCTGGACCTTCAGGCCGTGGCCGTGCGCCAGACGTACGAGCCAGCTCGACAGTAGCTCGTCGGGGAGCGGCTTGTATCGGATCGGCCAGAGTGGCGCCGTGACGCCCCGAAAGCCCTCCACGGCGGTCAGCGTCAGGCGGTGAAGCGCTGGTGCCCCTTTCGCTTGCTCGGCGCTACCCAGTTCAGTTCGTCGAGAAGCGCAAGGGTGATTCTCTCCTCGCCCGTGCGGATGGCCTTCACGCCAGCCTCTTTGACCAGGTCACAGATGTCGCCGAGGCTGGACTCGGACCGGGCATGGATTGCGGTCATCATTCCCGGCGAGTGAAGGCCGGATGCGCGCTTGAGCGGTGTGCGGCTCTCTAGCGTTTTGAGGAGGACGCCGAGCTTTGGCCCGATCGACCAGCGCGGCAGGTCATAGGGCTTGAAGCGGCTGGACATCTGCGCGTCGGCATTAAAAGCGTTGTAGGCCTCTTCGATGCCGGCGGCGACGATGCTGACCTTGGTCTCGTTGCCCAGGCTCTTCAATGCGTTGCGGAACTCACGCTGCCGATTCAGGCTACCGGCGATCAGGTGGTGGATCTCGTCGACGATCAGCACCTTGACGCCGACATGGGCGAACAGGCGCTTCACCTGCGAGCGCTTTTCGTGCGCCGGCGCGGTCGGCTTGTAGGGTGCCATGAGGGCGTCGAGGATGCTGCTGTAGAAGTCGGAGATATCCGGCTTCGGCGGCGCCTCGATCATCAGCACCTCGCACGTTGTCGTCTGCGATTCGGGGTCAAGGTCTGGTGGATGGAGATCGCGGAAGTGCTGGAGCAGAGACGTCTTCCCGCTGAACGGTGCGCCGACCAGCAGCATGCACGGCATGCGCGCAACCCGGGGGTGGGTTCGCAGGTCCTCGAGCTGTTCCAAGACATTCTTGACGTAGTCCAGAGTGATCCAGGTTCCGGCCCGTATGAACCGGATGCGCTCCACGTCCGACAGGGAAAGCGCACTGCGGGTTTTCGCGCTCAAGTGCGCATAATCACCGTCGTCACTCGCCGTCATCGATCGCCTCCACCTTGGACGGGTCATAGCCGCGCAACACGTCTGGCGCCGACGTCGGCGCCGGATTGGACACGGTCGGCAGCTCCTTCTTTTTGATGGCTCGGGTCTTCGCCTGTTGTTTGCGCTTTTGCTGGGCGCGCCTGGCCGACTTGGTTTTTTCGGCTGCGGCGTCTTCGATCGTGCGTTGCTTGTTGATGATAGCGAAGATCTCGCGCTCGTTGTTCGTGGAAATGCCCTCGGCCTTCGCCTTCAGGCGTGCCTCCCGTAGCTCCCACAGGCTCACCGGCGGCAGGCTGCTATCGCGATAGGGGATCGCGTAATAGCGCTTCGCGATTGGATCGAAGAAGTAATACTGACTGACATCGCGTGGGTCGAAGCGGAAGCGGAACATTCGCTTGGAACGGGGGTGATCCGGGTCCATGGCGTTGACCCATGGGCGAAGGACGTCGTGGAAGTAGTACACCTCGTCGTTCACCATGCCGTAATCCTGGATGGTGCGCTCCACGAAGGGCATGAAGTCAATGCGTACCTTCTCGACGTCCGTTCGGCGCTCTGGGAGCCCGCGCCCAAGCTTTCCGCCCTTGCCGCCGAGAATGCCTTCCTTCCATTTCGCGAGCGGACTGGTACCGAGCTCGCTGTGGGGGCGTAGGTGGTAGCGGTGAAACAGATGGATCAACCAGTCATCGAGTTCGTCAAAGGTCATCGTGGCGTTGGCTTCGGCATCGTAAATCCCCTTTTGCTTCGGATTGGCGAACGTCGCGCCCGGCAAGCCCTTGAGCTCCTCGGAGACCGTGCCCATCAGGCGCTCGATGTGCGCGCCGTAGTGCGGCTTCTTCACGGGGCGCAGCTGAAGGTCGATGTCGTATTCTTTCGCTGCCACGCGAAGCATGTTGCCCCTGAATTCCTTGGCGTTGTCCATGTGCAGGGCATCCATCACGCCGTAGAAGTCCCACTCGACATCGCGAAGACCCTTGCGCTCGAGCCACGCCTCCTTGGGAAGAATCGCATGGGACACACACATCCCTGCCGAAAGTGCGGATGGTTCCTCCAGGGCGGTGAACATGCCGAGGACAACGCGGCTATTGACGTCGATCGCCAGGGTGATCCACGGACGAGCGATCGGCAGCCGGTGTTCATCGTCGACGATCATCACCGGCAGTTGCGTATGGTCCATCTGCACCATCGCCAGCGGCCAGTCGGCGCCGGGGATGGATCCCTCGTGGACGGCATAGCGCTCCCGGGCGGCCTTGGGGCCTTCGCGTCGGGAGAGTTTCTCCTCGCCGCTGATCTTCTCGATGAGACGGTACACGGTTGTGACGGCCGGGAGCGGGTCGATCCCGGCGTTGGAGCAGAGGCGGCGGATCTCTTCGGCAGTCTTCGCAATGGACAGCTTTTGCGTGGAGAGATACTTGCGGTCGATGACTTCCGTCGCGATGAGCCTGACGTCTTCTCGCAACCTGTTCCGTCCTTTGCCGCCATCCGGGTGTGTCGGGAGAAGTGCTGACAGGAGGCCGCTGTCGCGGTACAGGTTGAGCCAGCGATACAGCGTAGTCGTGCCGATCCCGGCATCTTTCGCGAGCTGGGCAGCGCTCTGCCTCGTGCGGCCGGTGTTCCCCTCCAGGATGGGCCTGATCACCTTCAGTCGCCACTCGGCCTTTTCCCAGTCTTCCTCAGGAATGGCGTCGAGATCGATCTCGGGCATGGCCGACATCGCCTCTGCGTTGCTGCGGTACGGTGCGGCGAGGCCAGCGATGTCGAGGACGACCTTTTCTCCAGACGCCTGCTCGCGAGCGATGACGCGGCGAAGGTCGATGATGCGCAGGATCGTGTATTCACGCTCCTCCTGAACGACGCGGCTTCCCTTGCTGATGGTGAGCTTGGGAAGAGGCTTGCGCTGGCCGTCGTCGCTGGGTGCGTTCATGGCGCCCGTGACGGAAGGGAGATGGGCGAATCGTCGGCGAGCGGCTTGTCGAGGTTGACGAGCAACCTCCCCGTGATGACCAAGTGCCACAGGGTGGGAAGCAGCCGGAGCCGCTCGTCGATACCGACGACATCGGCCGCGAGCAATTGCATCTCGGAGGACCGACCGCCGGTCGACGCAATTTGGCGCGTGATCCAATCGACGTTGGCGGGCTCGGCGCTCATGGAACGGTAGCGCCGCAGGAATTTGATGTTGTCGAGCCGAGGTGTACGGATGTCGCGCTCGGTCTTCAGGACGAACACCCATCCGTGCTCTGCCGCGAACGCGCGGGCCGCCTCGAACTTCGGCTCGTATTCGGTGCGATGCTTCTTGAGCAGCGCCTTCGGCTTGACCTCGATGAGCTCGCTGGCGCGGATGACGCCGGAGGCGTCCGGATGGAAGTGGGTCAGAGCATCCGGGACGTAGCTGGTTCTTTTGGCCGGGACAGGAATCCGCACCGGCTGCGCCTCGTAGGAGCGCACTGTGTGGTCGAAGTCCAGGAGGATGAGGTGGTCCGCCTCGAGCAGGGACTCGAAGTCCGCGTCGCCGACGCTCTTGGACGTCGCATGCCGACCCGTGACCGAGACGTGGTTCTTCGGAATCCTGCGAACGGGCATTCTTCGGTGCGGAAGATCGTCAGAGTGCGGTGAGTCTATCCAGTTCCATCGTCTTTAGTAAACCATTATCGGTGTTCCGAATTTCCGATCCAAGTCCACGATCCGGCCGCTGGCGAGTGTCCCCTTATGCATGCATGTCCAAGTCCCCAATCCTGCCGAGTTCCGGCAGCAGATGGTCGATCTCGTGCACGCCGGGCGCACCCCGGCCGAGCTGTCGCGCGAGTTCGGCCGCACCGCGCAGGGCATCGTCAACTGGGTTGGCCTGGCCGCGGCCGACACCGGGCAGCACGCGGTTCGTCTGCCAAGACCCTGACCTGATCGTATCCATGCCCGCTTAGCTGACTAGGAGATCAGGCGCTTGCCAGCAGTGAGGCTTGAACCGGGCGTCTAGTCGCGCGCGAGCTCGGCTTGGTGGTGGAGCGCGGATCGTGCAGGCGCACGAAGTAAGGGAAGACTAGCTCGGCAATGAACACGGCCGGGTAGACCGTCGGACTTGCAACGTCAGTCGCTACTCGCCTGACCACGGCAGTCACCTGGGAGTGGCCCAGCCTTGTTCCGCTTAGAAAATTGGCTAGCGTTTCGTAAGCGATGTCGGCCATGCCGGCGCCCAGGGAGAGGGGTTCGCGGGAACGACACACGAGTGCGTAGTGCGTCGTTTTTCTGCGCTGGCCCTTGCTTGAGTCGCGGCTGACGACCCGAGAACCCGACGGAATCTGCCACTCATCGCCATCGAGGGTGGTGGCACCGGCCCATGTCAGCAGGCTCGACGGCGTGACGTCAATTTCCTTCGGCTTGCTGCGCATCGGCGAGAAGACAACGACTGGGGTCGCGGTTGTTCGCACGAACTCGCGTACAGCCGGGCCCACGCTGTTGCCGATGCCCCAGAGAAAGACACCGCCGTTGGCGACGCGCTCGCGCTCCTTGCGAGCGACGATATCCTCGATCGCTTCGCCGGACTCGGTACCAAACTTTGTCCAGCAGAAGGCTTCAGGCAGTTGCGCGTGCTTGATCATGTCGTTGCGACTATGCATTTATGCGTCTACTATAGCCTTTGTGGCCTCCGACATCAAGCTATCTTGGGAGAAGATGAAGCGCGACTTGGGCACGATTCCCCTCTCGCAGGCAGATATTGCCGTGGGGGCGGGCATCAGCCAACCCGCAGTGTCGCGTATCTTACGGCGTTGCCCCGGACGAAGTGGCAAGGCCTTTTCTCGCCTATGCATTTATGCAGCAGAGAAAGTCTCGGAGAAGCACACGCCGAACCTGTCCTCCGAGGTAGAGAAGGTGATTCTCGGGGCCGTACATGCCGTGTGGAATGGAACGCCGGAGCATGCCCGGGCAATTGCTGCGATCATTCGAGCTGCGGGAGCGGTTGCCCGCGCGTCTAGGAGGTGATGGCCTTGGCGACGTCTGCCAACTTAATTGTCGAGCGCCTAGTCGAAGTCGGGTTCGCACAGGACTTTGTGCGCGCTTCGCTGCCTGACTGGTGGGATCCGACCGATAATTCGTCGTCGGCGAAGACTCTCGTCTCACTCCTGCTGGCCAAGCGCCTGAGCCTCGATCCAGAATCGCTGCTAGACGACGGCGTCCCAGTTGGGTTCCTTTACACGGGCGTCCCAAAATTCAAGCACATGCGGCTCGCGCCAGGCGCACGTCGCGATGTGCTCGTTGCGTTCGCCCAGGGAGTTGGCCGAGTCGTGCTCGGGGAGATGCGTAAGGCGCCGGCGCAGCCAATACCCACTGACCCAACGGCGATCCGCAACCTTCTTCTTGGCTCGGGACGCCCCTACGTCTCGTTCGGAGATGTCCTGACCATCTGCTGGTCTCTAGGCATACCCGTCCTGCATCTGCGCCTCTTTCCAGCGCGCACGAAGGGTGTGACCGCCATCGCAGTTCGCCTGGGAGAACAGCATGCGATTCTGGTCGCGCGCGAGTCCGGATCAGAAGCCCAATACATGTTTCACGTCGCCCACGAGCTGGGGCACATCGCGCTCGGCCATCTCAAGGGAGCGTCTGCGATCGTCGATGCCGATCCCAAGGATCCGGACAATGACCCCGGCGAGTTGATCGATGACGAGGAAGAGGTTGCGGCAGATCGATACGCGCAAGGTCTACTCACGGGCAGCGAGAACTTCTCGGTAGACCGAGATGGCCTCGGCACACATGGCACTGCACGCGAGTTGGCTCAGATGGCGATCGCAGTGGGTGCAACCATGCAAGTCGACCCAGGCCACGTTGCCATGTCGTTCGGGCACACAACCAGCGAGTGGTCGATGGCGATGGCTGCTGCATCTCGGGTAGCGACGCAATCCGAGAAGCCCGGCACGCTGGTTAACCGAGTGCTGTGGAGCCAACTTGGGCGTGCCGAGGCAGATGCCATGGCACAGTCGCGGGCATTCCTTGAGGCAGTCGCCCCCATATGACGGCGCTCCTCATCGACAACGACATAGTCATCAAGTTGGCCCGCATGGACGTTTTCAACGAAGGCGTCCATGCAATCGGGTATTCCTCAGCCGACTTAGGCTCGCTAGCCGTTATGCTGCGCTACATGGGGCAGCTTTCGGAGGCTAGGCGCCTCCAGCTAACGCACTCTAAGGAAGAGGCAGATCGACTCCATGCGGCGCTACAGTCGATCACGGTCATAGAGCCGACTGACGCGGAAACTAGGACTATTGCCAAGGTAGGTAAGCTAGCTGTCGAGAGCGGCCTCGATCTGCAAGAAGGCGAGCTCATGCTTGCCGTGATCGCCGTCAGCCGAGGCAACCTAAGAATTGCAACCGGGGACAAACGCGCACTGCGATCGCTTCCAGCGCTCGAGACTCGTTGGCTCGACGCGGGCGCACTCCGGCGGCAGCTCTACTGTCTAGAGCAGATCTTCAAATCGATTTGCGCGACCCTCGGTCTGCAGCGCGTTCGCGCGGCGGTCAATACATCGCCAAGGGCTGATGAGACTATCCGTTTCGCCTACGATAATATGCAAATGAGTGGCAAAACCGCCTTCATCGCATTCCTCGATTTGGTGATCAAGGAGCACGTCGAAAAACCCGCACCAGGCTGGCTCGCGTAGGCAGCCGCGACATCCCCAGCTAGCGGAGAACAACGGCGTAGGGTTGCGCCAGCTGGGCAGCTAGGCTCAGTTTCACGACCCGATCATCGGGCCCGGGATGTGCCGCAGGGTCATAGACGAGGCAAGCTTTGTCAACACGGCCGCGAATATATTGGTCTCCGCGCGTGCCCACCATGCGACCGATGCCCACGGACGTCTTTGACAACGGCACACTGAGGTCGAAGTCGTCCAGTGAGTTGACGATGAGCGCGAAGCGCGACCCAATCACATTCACTCCTTTGGGGACAGGCTGGTAGGTATTGCCACCGTCCGCGCTGAATTCCTTTGCCTTACCCGCGGCGTAGTGATGGGAGGAAATCTCCTCCATCAGTAGCATGACCTTCGTGCCATTCGCCGAGACCTGTTTAACGAAGGGTTGAACCGCTGTGAAGGGATGGCAGCTATTGCCACCGTAACCCCAGAACGAAACGCCCGCCGCCGCGATCTCCGCGCGCTTGCGAAGAATGATGTCCTGGAGCGACTCATTGGCGTGGACGCCGACCTTCATGTAGAGAAACGGATCACCTTGCTTGAGCATGGTCATTGGGAATCTCCAAGCAGTTCTAGCTGATAGGTGCCATCGACAGCCTTGCCGTAGTCAACTCGATTGGCGTCTCGCACGTATTTCACGCGAAGGTTCTGTTCGCGGCCATAGAAGTCCTCGAGCCTCTTTTCATGCAGCGCGTAGCTCTTCATTGGCAATTGCCGATCAGGGTGCGAACGGAAGAACAGGTTGCAGGACTTCAGGTCAGGCGCATCATCCAGATGGTATTCGTGCAGGTTGGTCTGCATCTCCTGGACGAAGAAGCCGTTGTCCAACGCGAATCGCTGAGCCTGCGCCAAGACGCGCTGCGACCAAGGCACAGCCTTGTCATCTGCAATCACCACGACGCCAACGGCATCTGCCCCGCAGGCCTCCATCCCCCGCTCCGCGAAGACCTTGACGCTCTCGCCATCGTTACTCGCGCCCCAGGGCGGATTCGTATAGAAAGCGTTGAATTGACCCAGGATATCCTCTGGCAAAGGGTCAATGCAGTTGTAGAGGCGAGACTTGATGCGATCGGACATCTCAGCCCGATCAGCGAACCTGGCCACGGCGTTGACAATTCGCTCGTCGAAATCGAGCACCAAGATGGAGCTGGGTCCCTCGTCGAGAACTTGTCGATGCATCAGATAGGCTAGGCAAAGGCTGATTGCGTCGCCGTCCCCAATGAATATCAATCGGCGATCAGCAAAGCGCTGGGCGACGAGGCTTGTTTGGAGCACCATGTCTCCAGCCTTCATGTAGATCTGGTCGAACTCGCGCAAAGGCTGTGGCCGATTCTGGATAACGTCGGAGACCGCGTTGATTGCTCGTCGCAAGTCTAGTTGGGCATTCGAACGTGTTGCCATGGGTTCCTTAACTGATCGACACCAGGGGGCCTGTCGCGCACAGTGGCGCGCCACTCAATAGAACACAATCTAACTCCAAAACACTACATACCAGCGCCGTAGGAAGGTACTATAGATTCGGCCCACAAATAGATTGAACTTATTGAGTTTTTCCGCATCTCAGATTCATGGAAAAAGACGATGCAAGAAAACTCAGCCCAGCCGAGCAGCACGAGCGGCGCCGGCAAGTCATCCGCGCCCACAAACGAGGGCGAACGCGCACGCAGATTGCCCAGGAGATCGGGTTGAGCTACACGGCAGTGAGCAAGACGATCGCGCGCTTTGAATCGCAGGGATTGGCGGGTCTGGCGCCGCGCACACGCGGTCGGCGCAGTGGCGAGGATCGCGCCCTGTCGATGGAGCAGGAACAAGCCATACAGCGCCTCATCTGCGACCACCGCCCGGAGCAGTTGAAGATGGACTTCGCACTATGGAGCCGAGCCGCCGTCATGCAGTTGATCGAGCGCGAATACGGCATCAAGCTGCATGTGCGCTCAGTGGGCAAATACCTGGCGCGCTGGGGCTTCACGCCGCAAAAGCCGATCAAGCGGGCCTATGAACAGTCACCTGCAGCGGTCAAGGAATGGCTGGACACGCAGTACCCGCAGATTGCGCAGCGCGCCAAGGCCGAGGGCGCAGAGATTCACTGGGGCGACGAGACGGCGCTGGTCAACACCGATGTGCGGGGCCGCAGCTTTGCGCCCAAGGGGCAGACGCCGGTGGCCATGGCGGTGGGCGGCACACGTCAAAAGCTCTCCATGATTGCCTCCGTGACCAACCAGGGCAAGGCGCGCTGGATGATCATCGACGGCGCGTTCAACCATGAGCGGTTGATCGAGTTCTTCGAGTCCCTGGTCAAAGACACGGGCAAGAAGATCTTCCTGATTCTGGACAACCTGGGGGTGCATCATTGCAAGCCGGTGAAGGCGTGGCTGGCGCAGCACGCCGAGCAGATGGAGGTGTTCTATCTGCCCAGCTACAGCCCTGAGCTCAATCCGGAGGAGCGCCTGAACGCGGACCTCAAGCATGTGATCCGAACCAAGGTTCCAGTGAGAACCAAGGCGAAGTTGCAGGCCGCCGCCGTTGAGCACATGACCGCCCTGACCAACAAGCCCGAGCGTGTCAAAACCTTCTTTCAAGATCCGTTTGTCAAATACGCCGCATGACACTGTTTGAGGGCCGAATCAATAAAGGGGCACAGTCTAAAGTCCCGCTGCCCCCGGTAGCCTTCATCAGCCGTGGCCTGTTACGACAGTCGCGCCTTATTCGCAACTGCGTCAACGACTCCTTCGAGAGGACCGCTGCTGTCGATGAAATAGACGGGTTTTGCAAGCAGGATCCCGTACTCGATGGCGACCGAGCACTGCAGCTGGGTGTGCATGCCGGCCTCGAGGGGCGAGATCTTCGGTCGCCCTCTCGGGTCGTCGGCTATGCGCTGGCAGGCCACGTCGGGGTCGGTGTACAGGCAAACAATGCAATCCGGTGCTAATGCGAGCAAAGTCTTGGGTCCAAAGGACGTCACGCGAAATCCGTATGACTCCTTCGTGACGGCATGCGAGTCGATGATCATTGGTCCAGTCTCGCGACGCTTGGCGGCGAGCTCTGCGAGCTCTAAATCGAGCCCTTGAACATCTTCTGGTGTGATCACGGCTCCAGACATGCGCCGGATGTCATCCTCGCTCATGGACAGGCCCGTTCGACGTTCAGCGAACTTGCGCAGTTCTTTGCTGTATGCGAACACCAGCAACCCTGGCAGTCTCGTGGCCAAGGCAGCGGAGACTGTCGATTTGCCCGTTGCTGGAGCACCGGTCAGGTAAATGACCGGAAAGCGTTGCACTTGCATGCGTCCCTCCCACGCCTATGCTACACGTCTGGCACGCGAACCTGCGCTGCAGCGCCAGGATCGTTGATAAAGGTAGCATCATTCAATTGGAGGACGCGAAATGACAAAATTCGCAACGCGCCTGAAGGAAGCGGGGGGGTGAAGCTACAAACTATCGATGGTGAGGGGACCGTCGTTGATCCCAAGCTACCGGGGATGCCAGCCTATCCATATGCGAAGGCATTGTCGGGAGATAAAACGGTTGCCCAGTAAAAGCGACGCTTGAACACGTGGATGCCGCGAATGCTCTTCCATGTTTCTGACTTCGCTGACACCAGGTTGCGCACGGCAACTCGAAGCTCAAGTCCATTCGTGCGCCGAAGTGAGCGAAAAATTGGTGTCACACGGGTGGATTTGCACCCCAAAAGGCAATCCGAGCGAGAAGCCGCATTTTATCTGTGTGGTGTTCGCAGTGTCGCTGTTCTCGTCTGCGGTCGCCGAACGCTGGAGGCCGATCGGTAAACCTCTCGGCCTGGAAATCGGAACTCCGACAAGGCCTAGCCAGTTCCGCCAACTTCACTAATTCGTTTCATCCTCTTCACTAATTTCTTCGCAAAAAGTGACTTCCAGTCCCATTCACTTCGCTATGTTGACACTATTTGTCGACTTAGCGAAGTGAATGAGACTATAGCGAAGACGGTGCGACTATAGCGATCATTTCAGGGGAACGGCATGCAAATCGGGGCGTTTCCCCGGGGTGATGGACTGTGGCGAGTCGACTGGTTCGGCGGCATCGCGTTCCCCGACCTCCTGCTCCGCCGCAACCAGCCTTCGGTCTTCGTTCACCTTTCGCGCGTCACCGATCCGGCAGTGCTGGCGGACCCGATGGCGCCGGTCAGTGCCGCGTCGACCCTCCCGTGGCAGAAGCAGTTCAAGTGCTGGGTCTCGGTCGACTCCACCATGCTGCTGCGCATCGGCGACCTGTGGTCCGACCAGCGCCTCGTCGCCTCTCCCGAACACGAGGTCGAGATCTTCGAGAAGATCAAGATCGACCGCACGACCGCCCAGCTGCTCAAGGTCGGGTACAGCGACGCCAACGACAACTTCCTGCTGCCGGCCGCCGAGCACCCATGGCCAACACCCGCTCGTACTGCGTCCGGGTGGACCTCGGCGAGGGCCGCAGCATGGTCGTCCCGAGCATGGAGCTGGCGCGGTTCTACTTCGGCTCGTCGAGCCCCTTGCTGGCATCGCTGTTCCTGCCACCGTTCGACTCGAAGCGGTTGTATTCGGCGGTTCGCATCGGCCCGTTCGGCGAGGATGTCGAATTGGACCTCGCCGAAGGAGTCCCAAAGGAGTCCGGGCCCGACATCGCGCGCATCGCGGCTGACAAGACCGCCGCGAACGCCGCCGCCATGATCGCCGTCTCCCTGCTGCGGCAGCCGCCGCCAGGCGTCGCCGACATCTACCCGCAGTGCGTGTTCCCGTTCGAGGGGGCGACGACCATCAAGGCCTCCGGGAAGTGGCTGTCGCTCGGCGGACAACCGCGGTCGACCTTCCTGGCCTACCGCCTGCGCTCGTGTTCGCATCCATTCCCGTTCGAGAACCTGCAGGTCAAGACCACGGGCGCTAAGCGCCGGCCTTGGCGTCCCGCGGCGCCGAGCGGCAGCGCAGGCACCCAGAGCCGCGTAGGCGCCCCGGATGCAAAGGACCCCACCTTGCGGGAGCGCGATGCCTCCGGCGCGCTCGCCCCTCGCACCAGGCGGCTGCTTCTGCGCGAGGTGAAGTTCCCAGACTTAGCGTACAAGCGCGTGTGGAGCGAAACGCAGCTCGCGGAAGGTGGCACCGCGCCCGTCGCGGCCAAGGGCGTGACTGCGGTCCCCGATTTAGCTGTGGGTGCGCCGGGTTCGGTACGGAGAGTCCGTTCGATCTCACTGGTCGAGGCGCTGACCCAGCCTAAGGGCCCGCCCGCATTTCTGCGGCCGGCCATCGAGCGCCTTGCCCGGCTGAAACGAATCGAGGTGACGCGGCTTACGGCGAGCCTGGACGATGGGTGGACGGTGCCGATTCCCTACACGGTCAGCGACGATGGCGAGATCCCGCCGGAGGTCTTCATCGCGGATGGGGGCTCCGATCGGATTCGACGCGTTGCCGCAATCTCTCTTCGCGCAACACGGCAGCACGTGTACGTCGTCGTCAAGGAGACGGATGGTGACGCGATTCACGTGGACCGCGGGTCCCGAGAGGTCGGCCTTCGGGCGCTGCTGGATCGCGTGTTCGGCATCACGCCACTCAGCGACTGACAGTCGGCCTTGGACTAAACCGCTTATATGGATGCCTCCCGGATAGCAAGCAGATTTTGCTTGTGATGAGAAGAAGTCGGCTGCGTCCTTATATCCGGCCTCATTGCAGTTGCCCAGTTGCCTGGGATCTGCGGGCCCCGATGCTTATTCGCTGGCGAACACCTCATCTCTCGCGAGGACTTTTTACGTCCGAGCGGTTTACCAGGTTTTGCTCACCCGCGGTCTGACCACTTTCACATCACTTCGCTTGTGCTGCCTGCTATCTATTCACACCTCCTGTCAGCGGATTGGCACCATTGTTTGGCGCCGGCGATTCACGCCATTTCGGGTTTCACACTCACATGGTTGCTTTCATACTCCTGCGCTTTGGCAGTAAGTGCCCAGATCGTTCTCGCCATCTTGGCTGCCTGCGCCACGCAGACGACATTCGAATGGCGTCGTACTTTCAGCCCCGCCATCCAGGGACTTGGTTGCCTGACGTTGTGCACTACGCCTCTGGCACCATTGACCAGCAGGGTACGTAGGTAGGTGTCCCCTCGTTTGGAGATGCTGCCCAGCCGAACTTTGCCACCGGTGCCACTTTGTGACGGCACAAGGCCCAGCCAGGCACAGAATTCACGTCCGGACTTGAATGCGCTGGCTTCCCCCATGGTTGCTATGGCCGCTGTGGCGGTCAGCAATCCGACGCCTGGAATCTTGGCAATGCGCTGCATCTGGGGGTCTTGCTGGAGTTGCAATTTCAGTCGACCCTCTATGGCCAGAATGTCCACTTCAAAAGCCTTGACACGCATGACCTGCTCCCGCAAGCTGTCGACGACCACCTGCGGGAGGGTGCTTGCCAGCGCCTCAAGTGCCGACTCAATTTCGCTGAACAGCGCTTTATCGCCCTTGGCGAAGGTGGCTCCGAATTCGTAGAGTAACCCTCGCAGTGCATTGGTCTGCATGATTCGCATCTTCATCAGTGCCTGACGCTGCCGGTGCAATGTCAACGTCGCCTGCTGAGCTACTGATTTGATGCCCACAAACTTGACACCAGGTTGCTGCACCGCCAGCCAGATGGCGCGTGCGTCCGTGGCGTCGGTTTTGTTTCCGCTGACAAATGGGCGAACCACTTTGGCGTGCAGAAGTCGCACGGTATGGCCCAAAGAGCGCAACGCCCGTGCCCAGTAGTGTCCACTGCCGCAAGCCTCGATGGCGATCAGGCTGGGCCTGCGGTTGGCGAAGTGTTCTAGCACCTTTGCCCGCTTGATTTGCACGTTGGAGATTTCGCCGGTCTCCATGTCGACGCTGTGCAGTTGAAACACCTTCTGCGCAATGTCCAGGCCGACCACCTGCTGCCCGGCCATCGTGCCAATCACTTGTCCCGCGTGCATCCCAGTATTACGACTCATGATGGATCCTCTGTGGTGTTGGTGAAGACGGTGGTCTATCACTTCTTGGGCGCTTTGATGCCGTATCCAGCAGAGGATTCACCCGCAACTCGGGACTTCTCTACTGACCAACGGCTGTTCAGGCTTTGTGCCCAATCCACTGCCCAGCCCGAAGGAGGGAGGCATCCATAGCATCTCTCGCGGTAGGCGCTCCGGGAGGGGCTGCGCGGGTTCGGAGGAGTGGTGATTCCTATGTTGGACACAGAGACCATCGGTCACCTGATCGTAGGCTTCCACGATGAGGAGCGGGGCCCCTTCTATCGCGGCCACAGTTCGGCCACGCGAGGCGTGCCGAAATGCACCAAGCGAGAATGTGCCCTGACGGGCGAGACCCTCGGCACCGAATCCCCATGAAGCTGCTCATCGTCGAAGACAATCGCGCCTTGGTGGCCAACCTGTTCGCCTACTTCGAGGCGCGCGGCCATATTCTGGACGCAGCGCCCGACGGCGCCACCGGCCTGCGCCTCGCTTCCGACAACCACTATGACGCGATTGTTCTCGACTGGACGCTGCCACGCATGGACGGGGTACAAGTCCTGCAGGAATTGCGCCGAAGCGTGCGCAAGGACGTCCCCGTGCTGATGCTCACAGCCAAGGGAGAAATAGCCGACAAGATAGAGGCGCTGCGCATCGGTGCCGATGATTACCTGGTCAAGCCGTTCGACCTTGCCGAGTTGGAGGCACGGCTGCTTGCGCAGATCCGCCGCGCCAGCGGCCGGGTGACCGATGCTCGGCTGCAGATTTGTGATCTGGTCATGGACCTGAGCACGGCGGAGGTTACGCGCGACGCGCGGCCCATCGCCCTGCAGCCGGCAACCCGCCGCCTGCTCGAAGTGTTGATGCGGGCGGCGCCGGCGCTCGTGCCGCGGGAGCGGCTGGAGGAAGTGCTATGGGGCGACGACCCGCCCGATCGCGACCTGCTTCGCTCGCAGATGCACGTGTTGCGACGTGCGATCGACGCGCCATTTGCGAGCAAGCTGCTGCACACGGTTCCCAGGGTCGGCTATCGACTCGCCGCAACAGCGACCCCCGACGACCGTGAAAACGAATAGCCTGCGCGCCCGCATCACGGTAGGGCTGCTCCTGTACGCGGCGGTGCTGAGTGCGGCCGTGATCGCTGTCGGAGGGTTCCTGAACGACCGGCACGAGCGCCTGGTATGGATGAGCCTGCTCGGCGACGTGATGGTGCGCGATCTGCGGGCTGCCCACCTTCCGGCGGGCGACGTCAACCCGCCGAGGGTACGCCTCGTCGACCTCGACTCGCCCGCCGCGCGGAGCCTGCCGGCCGAGGTGCGCCGCCTCGGTCCGGGGCTGTACGACGACATCGACCCGGAGAACCTGCCTTACGCAGTCCTGGTGCGGGACGTTCAGGGCCATCGAATGGCAGCGCTGATCGACATCTCGGCGCAGCGGGCACAGGAGCGCCGTCTCGCCTACCTGCTCGATGCGATCGTCGCGCTGGGGCTTGCGCTGCTGATGGTTGCCACCTGGTGGCTTGCCGGCAGGTTGTTACGCCCCGTTTCACGTCTGGTGGGCGCCGTGCATGCACTCGATCCATCGCTGCGCGAGGCGCGTTTGACGCCGGGGTACCAGTTGCATGAGATCCAGGCGCTGGAGACCGCATTCAACGGCTTTCTGCAGCGGCTCGACGGCTTCGTGCTGCGCGAGCGCGAGTTCGTCGACACTGCGAGCCACGAACTGCGCACGCCGATCTCGGTCATCGCTGGAGCCGCCCAGGTGCTCGAGTCCGAAACGCTCGGCGCCGATGGTCAGCGGGCGCTGCAGCGCATCCGCCTCACGACCGATTCCATGCAGGACACGCTGGCGGCCCTGCTGCAGCTCGCCAAGGAGCCCTCGCCAGCGGCTGCGCCTGCGCCCCTGGCGCTGGAAACATGGTTGCCCGACCTGATCGATGACTACCGGCCCCTGCTCGAAGGGCGGCCGCTTTCCCTGGAGGTCGGCACCATTGAATCCGCCTCGGTGCGTGTTGCGCCCGCTGTTGCGGCGATGATCTTCGGCAATCTGGTCCGCAATGCCATTGAGCACACTCCGGCTGGGCGTCTGGAGATCGGCCTTCGGAAGGGTGTGTTTTCCATCGACAGCCGGGGCGATGCGTTGGACGCCGCCGCGGTGGCCCGTCTCTATCGCTCGCTTGCCCTTGCCGATGCCGGACGCACCCTTGGAGCCGGTATCGGACTGTATCTGGTGCGGCAGTTGTGCGATCGGCTGGGGTGGAGCCTCGCCTACACGCACGGCGAATCGGGTGAGCTGCAAGTGCGGCTGGACCTGCATCTGCGTGACGACGGCCGGTCTGAGCCGACGACAAATTGACGACACCCGCGTTCCTAGCATGAGCGCTTTCCCTCATGCGATACGACGCGATGAAGACCCGTCTGTCGGCCGCTTTGCTCGTTTCCGCGCTGCTTGCCGGATGCGCGAGCTACACACCGCAGCCCATCCATCCCGACAAGACTGCGGATGCACTGGCTAGGCGCACGCTCTCTGATCCCCGTTTGCTGCGCTTCCTCGCGGCCCAACTGCACAAGAGCAGTGCACCACCCTGGAACCTCTCCACGCTATCCCTGGTGGCCGCCTATGAGCGCCCCGACATGCCGCTGGCCGAGGCCAGGCTGCTGGAGGCCAAGGGCGGCGAGACCACCGCGGCGGCGCTGCCGAACCCGAACCTGCAACTTGCGCCCACCTACGACACGACCACCCCAGCGCCGCCCTGGACGGTCGGCCCCGTCGTCACCTTCCTGATCCAATCCTACGGTGCGCGTCCCGCACGCATCGCGCAGGCACGGGCTCGAACCGAGCAGGCGCGCGAGGCCATCGCCGTCACCGCCTGGCAACTGCGCGGCCAGGTGCGAACAGCCATGCTCGATCTCTGGGCTGCGCAGCAAGCCGCAGCGCTTGCTGCGCAGCGTGCGTCCCTTGCGGAGCGCTATCGCGAGGTCGTCGCGCAGCGCTATCAGGCAGGCATGGTCTCGGCAGCGACGCTGACCACCGCGACGCTCGCCCTCAACCAGGCCGAACTGGAGCTCGCATCGCAGCGCCGCGCCAGTCGACTGGGGCGAGCCTCCCTGGCTGCCGCACTGGGCTTGCCGACCACCGCGCTGGATGGCGTCGATCTCGACATGCGGGGCATCGCCCACCCACGGCAGCCCGGCCGCCTTGAACCCCTGATCCACTCGGCGCTCACCTCGCGCCCGGACGTACTCGCTGCTCTCGCGCATTACGCCGCCGCAGAGGCCGCGCTGCGCCTGGCGGTTGCGCAGCAGTACCCCGCCATCGACATCGGTCCCGGCTACCACTACGACCAGGGCGACAACAAGTTCATCCTGTCGATATCCCTGCCGCTGCCCATCCTCAACCAGAACCAGGGCCCGATCGCTCAGGCCCGCGCCGCACGACGAGTTGCAGCCGAGCAGTTCCTCGCGACCCAGACCAACGTGCTGGCCGAGATCGATCAAGCACGGACGGACTGGCACGCCAGCGTGTCCGAGCTGGACAGCGCGCGCCGGCTGCGCAAGGCCGCCGCCGATGCTCTCAAGCGGGAGCAGGACGCCTTCGCCGCGGGGCAAATCGGCCGGCTACGGATTCTCGGCGCCAGGCTGGCCTACGTGCAGGCACAACAGGGCGCGCTGTCGGCGTCGGTCCACGAGCGCAACGCGCTCGGCCGCCTCGAAGCGGCGCTCTACCACCCCTTCCTGGTTGCCAACCGGAGCCAATGATGCTCAGGACACACCTTCTCAAGTGGGCCGCGTTTTCGGTCGCGGCCATTGCCGCCGCGGGCACTGCCGGCGCGAGCGAACTCTCCACGGTCACCCTCGATGCCAAGGCCGTCTCGGCGGGCGGCATCCGCACCGTCGAGCTGCAGCAGGTCGAGCGCGCGCAGACGATAAACGCCTTCGGCATCGTCCTCGACCCGGGCCCCTTGATCAACCTGGCGGCTCAGATCACCGCTGCGCGGGGCAAGCTCGCGGCGGCGCATGCCGCAGCGGCGCTCGCGCGTAGTGAGGCTGCACGCGCCACCAATCTGTACGGTAACCAGCACAACATCTCGCAGGCGGCTTTCCAGGCTGCGCAAGCGCACCTGCAGGTCGCTCAGGCCGAACAGGCCAGCGCTCAGGCGCAACTGGGCGAGCTCATGGCCCGCGCACGCACCGACTGGGGTGCCAGGCTCGGGGCCGCAGCGGCCTCCGGCGCCGCGCCACTACCGCAGTTAGAAAGCGGCACTCAGCAGCTCGTCGAAGCCAGCGTTCCGCTCGGCCAATCGCTTCCGCGCGTATCGACCCATGCCCAGGCGTCGACACCCGACGGCCAACCCGTGGCCCTGCGATGGATCAGCCGCGCACCGCGCGCTGCAGCGGGGGTCGCTGGCCCCGGTCTGTACTACCTCATGACGCCCCAGGACTCAGCGCCCATCGGGACGCCGATCACGGTCACGCTGCGCGGACCGGGTACCGTGTCAGGCGTGCTGATTCCTGCGTCGGCAGTGGTCTGGCACGACGGGCATGCGCTCGTGTACCGCCAAAGCAGCACCAACACCTTCACACCGATCGCGCTGCACGAGCCTGTGCGTGTCGGACAGGGGTATTTCGTCTCTGGGCGTGACGGCGCTGCGCTGCAACCTGGACAGCACATCGTGGTCGCTGGCGCTGCGTTGGTGTTCTCGGCGTCACAGGCGCCGGCGCCGGCTGCAGCTGCCAAGGCGGCCAAGCCGGACGATGACGACGATTGAAGGGGAACGTTGATGCGTGCAATCGTCGAGTTCTGCCTGCGTCTTCGCTGGCTGGTGCTGTTCGCGGCGCTCGCGCTGACGCTCGTGGGCGTCGTCGCGGTCATCCATGCGCCCTATGACGTGTTCCCCGAGTTCGGGCAACCCTCGGTTACGGTCGTGACCAACGCCGCGGGGCTGGCGCCCCGACAGATCGAGGCGCTGGTCACCACTCCGGTGGAGGATGCCGTCAACGGCATTCCCGGCCTTGCGCACCTGCGCTCGCAATCGATGGAAGGGCTGTCGGTGGTCACCGCCGTGTTCGGTGGCCGCACCGATGTGTATCGCGACCAGCAACTCGTGGCGCAAAGGGTGGCACCGCTGAGCGCCATGCTGCCGCCCGGAGCGACCCCGGTGATCGCGCCCCTGCAATCATCGACCGGGGTGGCGTTGTCCATCGGACTGAGCTCGTCCAAGCTGTCGCTGATGCAGTTGACCCAGATCGCTCGCTGGACCGTCCGTCCGGCGCTGCTCGCCGTGCCCGGGGTGTCGAAGGTGGTGATCTTCGGGGCGCAGCCTGAGCAGTTCCAGGCACAGTTCGACCCGCGCAAGCTCGTGGCCTTGCACATCGGGCTGAATCAGCTCACCACGGCGGCGGCCGAATCGAGCGGGGTGCGCGGCGCAGGTGTCGTCGATACGCCCAACCAGCAACTCTTCCTGATGAGTCATGGCCAGGCCACAACTCCGGCAGCGCTGGCCTACAGCCTGCTGGTGCGCCGCGCGCACCAGAGCGTGACACTGGGCGAGGTCGCGCACGTGGTGGCCGCGCCGCCACCGGCCATCGGCGGCGCGCTGGTGGGTACCAAGCCAGGTCTGCTGCTGGTCGTGGGTTCCCAGTACGGCGCCAACACGCTCGCCGTGACCCGCGGTCTGGATCGCGCGCTTGCGACCCTGGCGCCGGTGTTCCGGCACAATGGGATTGCGGTCGAGCCCAACGGTCTGCGTCCGGCCTCGTTCATCGACACTGCCCTGCGCGACGTGCGCAACTCGCTTTCCATCGGCGCGCTGTTGATCGTGCTGGTGCTGTACCTTGCACTGCGCAACTGGCGCACGGCGGTCATCTCGTTCGCGGCGATCCCGTTGTCGCTGCTCGCCGCCGCGCTGATCCTGGATCATTTCGGCTTCAGCCTGAACACGCTCTCGCTCGGCGGCCTGGCGATTGCGCTGGGCGAAGTGGTGGACGATGCCGTGGTGGGCGTGGAGAACATCCATCGCCGCCTGCGGGAGAATCGTGCCCTGGCCCAGCCGCGGCCCGTCTACGAGGTCATGCTGCGCGCGACCATGGAGGTGCGCAAGGCCGTGATTTTCGCCACACTGGCGGTGACCATCGTGTTTCTGCCCGTGCTGCGCCTCTCGGGCGTTGCAGGGCGCATGTTCAGCCCGCTGGCGCTGGCCTACATCTTTGCCATCCTTTCCTCGCTGGCGGTCGCGCTCACGGTGACCCCCGCGTTGGCGATGCTGCTCCTTGGGCATAGCCATCTCGATCCCAAGGATCCGCCACTGGTGGCCAGTGCCAAGCGGGGCTACGGTCGGCTGCTGGCCGGCGTGCATAGGCGTCCCGGCCCGGTGTGGGCCTTGGTGGGGGTGATCGTGGTCGCCGGCCTGGCCAGCGTGCCGTTGCTGCGCACCAGCTTCCTGCCTCGGTTCAACGAGAACGACCTCATCGTGCATTTCCAGACGGCGCCCGGCACGTCGCTGGCGACAACGATGGACATCGGGAAGCGCGCCGTGGCGATCATGCAGCGCATGCCCGAGGTGGCGCATGTGGTGATGCACGCCGGGCGAGCCCACCTGTCCAACGGCAATGCGCTGACCAACAAGGCGGAGATCGACGTGGGTTTGAGCACCAAGGGCAACGCCGACAGCGCCGCCACCGAGGCACGCATCCTGGAGGCGGTCCGTGGAGCGCCGGGAGTGCGCTGGTGGGCCAACACCTTCCTCACTGAGCGTATCCACGAGACGCTGTCGGGCGTGACCGCCCCCGTGGTGGTGACCCTCTACGGCCGCCATCTCTCGGCGCTGAACGACGACGCCCAACGCGTCGCCGAGGCGCTGCGTCAGGTGCCGGGAGCGGCCGGGGTGCGTATCCAGGCGCCCCCCGGTACTCCGGAACTCTCGATCACGCTCGACCGCGCGGCGCTGACACGCTATGGCTTCACGCCGACGCAGATCCTGAAGGCCATCCAGACCTGCTACAGCGGCACCATGGTCGGCCGGGTGTATACGGCAGGAGCATCGTTGCCCATCGTGGTGGTGCTTCCCCCATCCCTGCGCTCGGACCCATCAGCGATCGCGAAGGTGCCGCTGGTCAACCGCGACGGCACGGTCGTGTTGCTGGGCGCGCTGGCACGCATTCGCGAGCGCTCCGGCCAATCGCTCATCCTTCACCGCAGCGCGCAGCGCGTGCAGCTCGTCACCGCCAACGTCAGCGGTAGTGCCAGCCACTTCGTGACCTTGGCCCGCCACCGGCTTGCGCATCTCCCCCTGACGTCGGGCGACTACCTGCGCATCGGCGGCACGGCGGCAGCGTCGGGCCAAGCCAGACTGCAATTGGCGCTGGATTTCGGACTGGCCCTGGCAGCGATCCTGGGCCTGCTGTTCATCGCGCTGCGCGACGGGCGGACGGTGGCGCTGCTGGCCGTGAACCTTCCCTTCGCGCTGGTGGGTGGGATTGCCGCAATCTGGATCGCCCGTTTGCCCATCTCGCTGGGCGCGGCAGTCGGCTTCGTGACGGTGTTCGGGATTACCCTGCGCAACTCGATCATGCTGCTGTCGCATTACCGGACACTGGTGACCGAGGAGGGCCTGCCCTGGTCCTGGGAGACGGCGCGCCTCGGAGCGATGAACCGGCTTGCGCCCATCCTGATGACGGCCTCGGTCACGGCGCTGGGCTTGCTGCCGTTAGCGATCGGCGCACATCTTCCCGGTCAGGAGATCGAAGGGCCGATGGCCATCGTGATTCTCGG
Source organism: Thiomonas sp. FB-Cd (assembly GCF_000733775.1). Classification (NCBI taxonomy): domain Bacteria; kingdom Pseudomonadati; phylum Pseudomonadota; class Betaproteobacteria; order Burkholderiales; genus Thiomonas; species Thiomonas sp. FB-Cd. Next base: position 1,101,805 of record NZ_JPOE01000005.1, read on the forward strand.
CGGCTTGTTCAGTTCGACCGCGCTGACCCTGCTGGTGCTGCCGACCCTGGCGCTTCGCTTCGCGCGGTTCGTGGCGGTGGAGCCGTGGGGTACCGCCGCGGCACAGTCGTCGATGCCATGACGATTGTGGAGATGCCTTGGACCAGAATCACATCTGCCCCAACTTCACAATACCTTGGTGCCGGAAGTCGGCTTGCAGTCTTGCTGATCTCGGTGGCCGGTTTGCACACCGCTGCAGTCGTTGCCACGGGCACACCCTTATGCCTGCTTTGGCCGAACACGAGACGCTGGTCACCAATGGCGGCACCTCGGCCCAAGCGAGCGCTGGACGCTGCCGGTGGCGACGACAACAACGCTGCAGGCAGCGGTCGATGCGATCGTCAGCACCCTTGCCAGTCAGGCCGCCATCGCGACATGACTTAAGACACCCGAACTCCGCCGAACCAGGGGCGGTTCAGCGGGGTTCGGGTGGGCTGCCCGATCATCGCCGGGATATGCAGCGTTATGCGGCGCACTGCTTGCGGCGCTCATCGGTGATCCGGTGACTCCGCCTCTGATGAGTGCTTCGGCGCTGATGGGAATCGGCAATCTGGCGGCACCTGACGGAGCGGCACGAGCACGAGCAGGTTATTGTCCTTCACTCTCCGCTGGGTAGACGAATTTCGAACGATGTATACCCGTCCGCGCAAGTCACGCCCACGCTGCCGCCGTGCAACTCGGCAATTGCCTTGACGATCGCCAGACCGAGGCCGCGCCCTTCGGCGTCGAGCTCCGACCGCGCGCGCTCGACGCGGTACAACCTCTCGAAAACGCGCTCCCGCGCCGCGATCGGAATCTCGGGACCTGGATTGACCACCTTGATGCACATCGCGCCGTCGCTCGTCGCTTCGAGAGCTACGCGAACGGTTCCTCCTTCATCGGTGTATCGGATGGCGTTCGACAGGAGATTCGACAGCGCACGGCGGATCAGCATTCGATCCGCGATCACGCGCGCGTCGCCGCTCCTATCGAGCGTGATGTCTCGTGCCGAGGCCAGGTTTTCGTAGAAATCGAGCAGCCCGTCGACTTCGTCGCCAAGGCGCAGCGGCTCAAGACGTAGCGCAAGTTGTCGATTGTCAGCCTTCGCGATGAACAACATGTCGGAGATCATGTGCGCGAGCCGCTGGCACTCGGCTTCATTGGCTTGCAGCGCAGACCGATAGGCGTCGAGGTCGCTATGCCCGTCGAGCGTGACCTGGGTCTGCAGCAGCAGATTGTTGACCGGTGTGCGAAGTTCGTGCGCGATGTCGTCGGAAAACTCGCTCAAGCGGGCGAAGGCTTCGTGCAACCGCAAAAGCATGGTGTTGAACGCGTCGACCAGCGACTCAAGCTCGCGCGGGACGTTGCCGCTGGGCATCGGCTGATCGAGGGCTTTGGCCGAAATCAGCGCGACCTGCGCGGACAGGCGCTCCAGCGGCGCCAGGCCGCGGCGCGTGATCAGCCACGAAAGCCAGCCTAGGCCAAGCGCAACCTGCAGGATGCCGAACCAAAGGAACTCCCGAAAATCCTGAAGGAAAGTCTGGTCCTCGGTGATGTCGAGCGCGATCGCGACGGTCGCGTCCGGAACTCCGGTGCCCAGCTTCAAGTACCGTGCGCGCGCGATTCGATAACTGTGTTCATCGTCGCTCCACGTCACCGGTGCGCCCTGTCCCTCGTCGCTTGCCACCTCCAAATGCGCCAGCACGCGCTGGCCTCCGGCGGCGTAGACGATGTGCCCGGCGACGGTGAGCACCATGGCCATTCCTGGATGGCCGAACGCCATGTCGCGGAAGCGCCGATCGAGCGCGCCGGAATCGGCCAGGTTTGGCGAGCTTCTCAGGATCTCGCGCGTGAGATCGAGCTTGCCCTGAAGCTCCTCGCGGTCGTGGTCGCGAAACCTGTAATTGCCCGCACGCTCGAACACTACCCCAGCGATCAGCAGCGCGACAGCGCCTGCGGTTGCGAACAGCAGGCTGATTCTCGTGGTCAGCGAAAGCGGCCGCTTCATGCTTCGGGCACGTCGAGCACGTAGCCGACGCCGCGCACCGTCCTGATCAGCTTCACGTCGAATCCGTCGTCGACCTTGCTGCGCAGCCGGCTAACTGCGACGTCGACCACGTTGGTTCCGCTGTCGAAGTTGATGTCCCAGATCTCCGAGGCAATCTGCAGCCGCGGGATCACTTCGCCGCGGCGTCGCATCAGCAGTTCGAGCAACGCGAACTCCTTCGGCGTCAACTCGATGCGCCGACCGGCGCGAGTCGCACGCCGGCGCAGCACGTCGAGATGCAGTTCGGCGACGTTCAGGTGGTCGACGATCTGCGTCGGCTGGTCGCGCCGCAACCGCGCACGCAGCCGCGCAAGCAGCTCGGTAAATGCGAAGGGTTTGACGAGGTAGTCGTCGGCACCGAGTTCCAGTCCCTTGACGCGGTCGTCGATCGCCTCACGCGCGGTGAGGAACAGTACTGGCACGTCGCGCCCAGCGCCGCGCAGTTGGCGCAGCACCTGCCATCCATCGAGCAGAGGAAGCATGACGTCAAGCACGATGACGTCGTAGTGCTCGTCAAGCGCGAGCTGCAGGCCTTCGGCGCCGTCGGCCGCCGCATCGACACGGAAGCCCGCCTGCTCGAGGCCGAGTTTCAGGTAATGCCGCGTCGTTGCCTGGTCTTCGACGATCAATACTCTCACCGGTCCTGCTCCGTCTGGGCGGAATGCCGCATGCCGATGACCTGAACCTTGCGGCATTGTAATGGTTGCGCAAGGGTCACGTTAGAGCAGCGATCCTAGATTGTCAGGCGTGGACTTTATGCAAACGCCGAAATGAGCACAAGCCTGCTTCACCTCTCGCATTGGCAGCTCGGCAACGCGGAGGGATCTGATGAAGACAGACCGGGAAATGCCCGAACCAGCAGACCGATCTCCGGGCGCTGCAGGATTGCTGCCGCCGACACTGGCCGCGGGATTGGCTGGCCTGGCTTTCGGCGCGCTCGGGCTGCTCGCCGAGACGTTGCCCGGCATTCGCGCCTATCTGACCTTCTACCGTCCGCTGGGTTGCCTGTCCGGGATCATGCTTTCGACCGCGGTGGTGCTCGCGATTGCGTGGGTCTCATTGGCCGCGCTACGGCTGGGCAGCGCAATCTCACTGGCCGTTGGCATCGCCATGAGCCTGTTGATGCTGTGCCTGGGTACGACCTTGCTGCTGCTGGGGATCAGCTTGCATGCACTGGGTTACTGAATTCTCCGAATCGCCACCTGCCGATCGCCATGGGCGGCAGGCTTGCGCGCTACGCCCTCCATGGTTCAAACGTGTTCACAACAAAGGAATTGCCATGAAACTCGCATCCCGCTCGGTTTTGGCCGCCACGCTTGGCGGTGCGGCCGCAGCCGCTCTCGCCGCCGCTCTGCTTGTCGCGCCGGCAACGGCATCGGCCAAGACGCCGATGGTCGGCCCGGGTCCCTACGTGCCCGGCCTCGGCGCGATGATGCTCGGCCCGATTCAGGGACGTCACGCCAAGCTCTGGTTCGCCGGCAACGCTGGAAACTGGGAACTTGCGGCGTATGAGCTCGACGAGTTGCAGGAATCGCTCGAAGGCGCAGGCAAGTTCCATAAGGGCTTCAAGGGCAAGCCCGTCGGCCCGATGATCAAGAGCATGACCGAGGAGCCGTTCAAGCTCGTCGACAAGGCGATCGCCGCCAAGAACAAGGCCGACTTCGTTGCGGCCTACGACAAGGTTTCCGAAGCTTGCACGTCGTGTCATGCTGCCGCCGGCTTTCCGTACATCGTGATCCAGCGTCCTTCGGATCCGTGGTTCAGCGACATGAAGTTCAGCAAGTAATTTGGCCGCGAGGCAGCTTGAACAAACCCGCTGCCTCGCCCGCGCTTCTCCCCCTGTCATCAAGATCACTATGAGGCGTACATCAACGCTGCTCCTTGCCGGCCTGTTGGCGGCGCTCCGGCCCGCGCTGGCCGGACCACCCTTTATCACCGACGACCCGGAACCTGTCGACTTTGGTCATCATGAGTTCTACATTGCCTCGCAGCAGGTAAAAACACAGGACGGGCGAAGCGGGACCTTGCCGCACTTCGAATTCAATTACGGGTTCGCGACCGACGCGATGGTGCACGTACTGCTACCCAACGCGTTCAACGTGCCTGCAGGCGGTTCGATGCAAAGCGGGCCCGGAGACGTCGAGTTGGGCATGAAATATCGCTTCCTGCACGAGACGTCGGCACTTCCGGAAGCCGCGGTGTTTCCGTTGGTCGAGGTCCCGGCCGGCGACGCGAGCAGGGGGCTGGGCAACGGCGCCACGCAGTTTTTCCTGCCGCTGTGGCTGCAGAAGAATTGGGGCTCGTGGCAAAGCTATGGCGGCGGTGGATACTGGATCAACCGAGCCGCGGGAATGCGCAACCACTGGTTCTTCGGTTGGGTGGTGCAGCACGATCTGAACGATCACCTGACGCTGGGAGCCGAGCTCTACCACAACGGAGAACAGGCGGTCGGCATCCCCCAGTACATGGGCTTCAACCTCGGCGGCCAGTACAACTTCGACGAGCATGACCACCTGCTGTTCTCGCTCGGGCGAGGCTTGAGCCACGTGGCCCAGACGGACCAACTCACCTCGTACGTGGCCTACCAGTGGACGTGGTAGCGCCAGGCTACCCGACCTCGTCGGCAAGCTTGACCTTGCCCGGGCCTGGGCTGACCTGCGCGCTCGGCGCGACGGGGGCATACCGGCGTTGCTCCTCGGCGCGGATCAGGGCCTCGAGCTCCTGATGCAACAAGGGCTGTGAACCGCAGCGCAGCGAGCGCGCCCAGCCGCGCAGGGTTTGCGCCTCCGGCGCGCCACGCGCCAGGTCGTGTCGCCATGCGCGCAGCAGCGCACGGGAGTCGCCGCGCTGCGCGATGCGCTGCCAGCGTCTCCGGCAAAGCCAGACTCCGATGGCCCCCACACAGACGCGCGCCAGCGCCGCCAGCAGCACCAGCGCGCCGACCAGCCCGACCGCCTCGAGGATGCGCAGGGGCCGCGGGTCGTGCGCGCGCAACTGTCCCCAGTCGGCCACTGCCAGCCTTGGCGCACCGAGGCGGGGGTCGTAGTAGGGGATGCGCAGTCGCGGGTAGATGAGGCGGCCACCTGCCACCACCCGGAAGGCGAGCTCGATGTGCCAGACCGGGGTCAACGTGTGCGTGGAATCCGGATCCAGGCGCAGACGGGGTGCATACATGCGCAAACCGCGACGGGGGGCCGGCTGGGCACGCCTGCGGCCATCGCCGTGCTGGCCGCCGCGTTCGTGCTGACCACGCTGTTCACGCAGCGCCGGATTCCGTCGTCGACCATCCAGATCCTCGTGTTCTGCATCGTCGGCGCTGGAGCCGCGCTGCACCTGCGTATCCGTTGGGACACCATCGCGCACCTGGTCGTGCTGTGGGTCCTCGCCCCGCCCGTGGCCTTCGTCCTGGGCTATGCCTTCACCAAGCTGTTCGACGCGATTCCGATGCTGGCCGGCTCCCAGGGTGCGGCCGCGCATGTCGGCCGAGCCCTGGTCGTCGTCGGCGGCGTCGCGTCGCTGGCCATGGGCGCGAACGATGTCTCCAATGCAACCGCGGTGTTTCTCTCCGTCGGGCTGTGCGGACCGTTGCTGGCCGGCCTGATCGGCGGGCTCGGTCTGGCCATCGGTGTGCTGACCTGGGGGCGGCCGCTGCTCGAGCGAGTGGCTTTCGACATGGTCAAGATGGACCTTGCCATGGCGACGGCGGCCCAGTTGGTGCAAGCCCTCGTCGTGCTAACAGCGGTGGTGTTCGGCTACTTCACGTCCATGAACCAGGCGTTGATCGGCGCCATGGCCGGCACCGGCTTCGCGCGGGGCCGGCAGACCATCGACAACAAGGTCATGCTCGGGGTGGTGCGCGGCTGGGTCATCGGGCCGGCGGCGGGTGCCGTGCTCGGGTACGGATTCGCCATGGCCACTCGTGGCTGGTGGCCGGTGAGCACACCATGGCTCTCGTTGCCACAAGCAGGGGCCAACGCCCGTTTTGGCCGATGTCCAGTCTTCGCCCGACCAACGTCGCATGCTCGGCTAAAAGAGACGGTGGGAGCGGCCCGCGTCGGCGACCGCAGTGCTGCCGGCAGCGGTCGCCGATATCAACGATCGCGTGAGCATCTGCGCGTACCACTGGCGAAGCCTGCAGGCGTGGGGGCGCCTAATGCAAGATACTCCCCGATACGGCAAGTAAAGAGGGAGCGGAAGTGGAGTGGTCTGAAGAGGAAATTAAGCGCGCCATCGCAGCAAGACGGATTCGCGCGATCACGCTCGACACATCGGCTTTCGACAGGAACGGCAACCGCTTCGAGCACGGGCTGCTAGTGTAGTGTTTGATTCTTAATGGAACTTACGTGCAGTACCAGTCTCCAATGCTGTACTTCGGTTTGCATTGGAGAGAGCGATTGCGAGTTGCCCCGATGATTGTGTTGACGGATGAACAGGAGAGCGAGTTGACCCGGCTCGCGCGCTCAAAGCGCACCAGCGTCAGGCTGGTGCAGCGTGCGCGCATCGTGTTGCTGGCTGCGCAGGGCCTGCAGAACAAGGACATCGCCGAGCAACTTGGCATCGGACGCGTGCAGGTCGCGCGCTGGCGCGAGCGGTATGTGGAGTCGGGGCTGCGAGGCATTGAGCGCGACCTGCCGCGCGGCGCGCCGCCGGTGAAAGTGGACGTGGCCAAGCTGGTGGAACTGACCACGCAAACCACGCCCGAGGCCGCCACGCACTGGAGCACACGCAAGATGGGCGAGGTCCTGGGCGTCAGCGCCAGCACCGTCATGCGGCATTGGCAGGCGCACGGGCTCAAGCCTCATATCGTGCGCGGCTTCAAGGTCTCGCGCGACCCGAAGTTTGTCGAGAAGCTCGAGGACATCGTGGGCCTGTACGTGTCCCCACCCGAGCACGCGCTGGTGCTGTGCTGCGACGAGAAGAGTCAGGTCCAGGCGTTGGATCGCACGCAGCCGGGTCTGCCGCTGAAGAAGGGGCGCGCTCAGACGATGACGCACGACGACAAGCGCCACGGCACGACGACGCTGTTCGCGGCGCTCAACGTGCTCGACGGCCAAGTCATCGCCCAGTGCCAGCAGCGCCATCGCCACGCCGAGTGGCTGAAGTTCCTGCGCCAGATCGACCGCGAAACGCCCAAGGACAGGACGCTGCATCTGATTGCCGACAACTACGCCACGCACAAGCATCCCGTCGTGCAGGAGTGGCTGGCCAAGCACCCGCGGTTCAACATGCACTTCACGCCCACCTCGGCGTCGTGGTTGAACATGGTCGAACGGTTCTTCCGCGACATCACCGTCAATCGCTTGCGCCGCGGCGTATTCACCAGCGTGCCAGAGTTGGTCACCGCCATCGACGAGTACATCGCCCATCACAACATCAAACCGAAGCCATTCATCTGGACCAAGAGCGCCGCCGACATCCTGCAGAAGGTCATTCGCGCCAACAGTCGCTTAAGTTCCAAACAGAATGGAACACTACACCAGGTGAAGCAATCCAGAATGCCAAGACGCTGATCAACCGCTTGGATCCGCTGATACGCCAAACAACTAGGGGACTACACCGCACGCCTGGCCGCGAGCGGTGTCTGACCCAGCCACGCGTGCAATTGATCGCGTTGGTGCTCGCTGGTGTGAAGCCCCACTTTGCTTCGCCGCCAGAGGATGTCATCCGCGCTGCAGGCCCATTCCTCCCGCCGAAGGTAGTCGATCTCCGCTGCGTAGAGATCAGGCACAACAGACGGGCCGAGATCGGCCAATTGTTGGGCCCGTTCACCTGACTCGGTCATCAAGACGCGGTCGATACGGCTGCCATAGGCTCTGGCCAAACGCTCCGCAAGTGGCTGGGGCAGCCAGGAATAGTGCCGCTGCACGGCTCGCAGGAAGTTGGCGAAATCGATGTCCGGACGCTCCCCAGGCTGAATCCAGGCCGACAGATCGCCCCCAGGAAGATACGCATGACGCGTCCAGGCAGCTCCCGGCGCACCAATGGCGAAGCAGAGTTGATCCGCAGCTTGCTCGGAGAGTTTGCGGAAAGTGGTGATCTTTCCGCCCCAGACGGTGAGCAGAGGCGCACCGCCAGTCACCACTTCAAGCCTGTAGTCGCGCGTAACTGCCGAAGCATCCCCGGCGTAGTCTTCCAGCAAGGGGCGCACGCCCGCGTAGCGCCACACCACATCTTCAGGTTTGACCTCCGCGCGGAAATAGCGGTTCACGGCCTTGCAAAGGTAGGCCACTTCGTCATCGCTACAGATCTCCACCCCACTGGGCTCCGCCACTTGCACCTCGGTGGTACCAATCAAGGTGAACGCGCGCTGGTAGGGAATAGCGAAGACGACCCGGCGAGCGTCAACCTGGAGCAGGTAAGCGTCCGGGTGTGTGAACAACTGAGGCACCACGATGTGACTGCCGCGCACCAGGCGCAGCGACATGTGCGCGTGCATCGGGCGGCCGTCGGCATTGCGGACTGCTCGTTGGAGAAAGCGTTCTGCCCATGGGCCTGTTGCGTTGACCAAGGCGCGGGCGATGATGTGCTGCGTTTGCCCTGAGGCCTGGAGCAGAGTGACATGCCAGCCCTCGGCGCTGCGCACGGCGCTGGTGCAGGCTGTGTGGGTGCGCACGGTGGCCCCGCGGTCGGCGGCGTCGACGGCGCACAGCGTAACCAGTCGCGCATCGTCCACCCAACCGTCGGAGTAGCTGAACCCTCGCACATAGTTGAGCTTGAGTGGTGCCCCGGCGCGATGGGTACGCAGGTCGACTCCGCAGGAGCCCGGCAGCCATGTGCGCCGCGCCAGATGGTCGTAAAGGAACAGACCCGCACGAAGCATCCAGGCCGGGCGCATGTCGGGAGCGTGCGGTAGCACAATGCGCAGCGGGCCCATGATGTGTGGGGCGCTGCGCAGCAGCGCTTCGCGCTCTTGCAGCGACTTGCGGACCAAGCCGAATTCGGAATACTCCAGGTAGCGCAGGCCCCCATGAATCAGCTTGGTAGAGGCTGAGGACGTGTGCGCTGCAAGATCATCGCGCTCGCATAGCATGACCTTCAGTCCACGCCCGGCGAGGTCGCGGGCAATGCCTGCGCCGTTGATGCCGCCGCCAACGACGAGTATGTCAAAGGTCTCCGGCGCAAGGCACGATTTAAATTCGACTGTCATCGTGCGCCAATGGTAGGCGCGCTGCGCGCATGCGAAGCTGCGCCTTCGCTTCATCAAAAGCGGAAGCCCTTAACACGTCGGCGCCGGACCCCCACTCGGGCGTCACGCCTTGCATCCACGTCCGAGCAGGATTCGCTCCCGAGGAACAAAGCGTTCCTCGACTACTTGGCAGAGCACTGGGGGTAAATGCGGTGCTTGACATGGCCTTGACGACCTATTCTTGCTTGGCAAGAAACGTGGTTGTGCGAATCGCCATTCACCCGGAGCGGCAGTGCACACCCGCCTGATGCATTGGGGTTGAAGCGCTTGGTGTTCCTGGCAGCATCGGAGGGGCATGATGGATGCAACGCGCAGAACTTGGATGATCGCCACGGGTGTGGCTTCCTGTGTCGGCACCGCAGCAACTGCGACGGCCTTCCTGGAGTCGATGGAGCCTTCGAACGAGGCTCAGGTCAATGGCGGCCCGATCCCGGTGGATCTCAGCCGATTACAGCCCGGCCACCATATCGTGCTGTTGTGGCGCGGCCAACCGATCTGGATCGTGCGTCGCACACCCCAAATGCTGGCCACACTCAAGCGCACACAGGACCTGGTCGCTGACCCGTTGTCGCGCAATACCCAATACCCGACACCCACGTGGGCGCAGAATGCTTGGCGCTCGATCAAGCCCGAGTATTTCGTCTTCATCGACATCTGTACCCATCTGGGTTGCGCGCCTATTGGCCGATTTACGCCTGGCCCACAACCGGGTTTGCCGAATGACTGGCTCGGGGGTTGGCTATGTCCCTGCCACGGCTCGCGCTACGACATGGCAGCGCGTGTATTCAAAAACATGCCCGCGCCGGCCAATATGATCGTTCCCGACTATGAGTTTCTAAACGACACCAAGATCATGCTCGGCACGCATCGGCTCTGATGCTTGCATCCGGAGAACGCCATGAGCATGCAAGGCAAGCGCCTGTCCTGCTCAAGCCCAAAAACACTGGAAGGCGCTGAGCTCCACGCGGATGGTCCAAGCCTGCATTCCAGGCTGTGAGTGAATCTCCCAAATCGGTGATGAACCCTTCGGCTTTGGCCGTCCGTTCAGTCTCGCCAGCCACCGCACAAGATTCAGGATAAGCAAGGGTGCTTGCGGCATCCGCGTTATTCTTCATCCTCGTGAGCGGGCAGGTTTGCGACGCCAATGCTTGGTTCAATTTTTTGCGCGTTACTTCGGCCTGAGTCACCGTGTCTCAGGTCCAGTGCTTGCCCCCGTGGAGGTGAAGCTCGCGGATGAGGGGCAGCATTGAGCGCGGGGATGTCACCAGTGACACGGGCCCAACCGCCTGAACAAGCATCTGTCGACAGGCGTTTCGACGAGACATGGAGAACCACATGAACAAGCACAACGAACTCGATGTCCTCGTGATTGGCGGCGGCCCGGGCGGCACGCCCGCTGCATTGGCGCTGGCGCAAGCGGGCAAGCGCGTACTTCTGGTCGAAGCTGGCCAGGGGTTGGGTGGAACCTGTCTGTTCGAGGGATGCATCCCGTCCAAGATCTTCCGCGAGGCCGCCGCGCGGCGGCGCGAGATCGCGCGTGCGGCGGAGTTCGGCCTGCGTTTGAGCGGCAGCGGCGCCGCGCCAGATATCGATTGGGCGGCCGTGCAGGCGCGCCGCCACCGCATTCTCAGCCAGCGTGCGCAAGGCGCGCTGATGAAGGCCAGGGCGTTGCCGTCACTTGAGGTGGTATTCGGCCGTGCTCGCCTGACGGGGCCGCGCTCGGCGCTCATCGAGGCCGATGATGGCAGTCGCGAGGTGCACTTCGACCGGGCGATTCTCGCGACCGGATCGATGCCCGTGCGCCCGCCCGTTCCGGGCGCTGACCTTCCCGGAGTGCTCGACTCGACCGGACTGATCGAGATCGGCGCCGTCCCCGGGACGCTGGCCCTGATTGGCGCCGGACCGGTCGGCGTGGAAATGGCGCAGATTTTCGCGATGCTCGGCAGCCGGGTCACGCTGCTGGAAGGCATGCCACGCATCCTCATGCCGGTCGATGTCGTGCTGGCCGGGATGCTTGCGCAGCGCCTTGCTGCCGACGGCATTGCACTGCAGACCGCAGTAGCGGTCAATGCCATTGAGCGCAGGCAACAGCAGCATGTCGTCTGTTACACCCGGGACGGCAAAGACGCGGAAGTCGCTGCGGACGCCGTCGCGATCGTCGCTGGCCGGCAACCCAACGTCGCCGGGCTAGGGCTGGAGAACACCGCCGTGCGCTTCGACCAGCACGGCGTCAAAGTCGATGCCCTTCTAGAGAGCAACGAGCCCGGGATCTTCGCCACTGGCGACCTCGTCGGGCAGCCGATGTTCGCGCACTGGGCCACGGCGCAGGCGCTCGCCGTGGCCCGGCACATCCTGGGTCACGACGCGCCGTACCCGCGCCCGGAACACAACTCGGCGGTGATCTTTTCGTACCCCGAACTGGGGATGGCCGGCCTGACCGAGGAGGCTGCGCGTGCCGCAGGGCTCGACGTCGCTGTCGCCGAATACGACTACCAGATCGACGCCCGCGCGCAGATCAGCGCGGACGCCTTCGGCCGGCTGCGCGTGGTCTACGACCGGACCGATCGACGCGTGATCGGCGTGCATGCCCTGGTCGAAGGGGCCGCGGACCTGATGGGCGAGGCGGCGCTGGCGGTCCGCCTCGGATTGCGCATCGACCAGCTCGCCGCCGCCATCCACCCGCATCCGACCCTGACCGAAGCGTTCGGACTCGCAGCCCTGGCAGCTGGCTGACGGGTACGGATTCTCACCTTCGGATCCCTCGGAGACATCAGAGCTCACCGGGACTTCCCTGGAGCAGAACGTGGAGGCGGCGCATGTCATTCTTCGGATCGAATTCGTGCTCAGCTTCGCGATCGGGGCAGTCGCATTGCGGCGTTGTTGCGCATTCACCAAGAGTGCCAAGATGTCCTGGATCTTGGTGATCGCCATCGGGGCCTTCGAGCCAATCTATCTGCCCCTCGGTGTCGATGGATGGCGCGTTCTTCCTGACCGCGTCGGCGTGACCGGATGACCATCGTGCTGCCGTGGGTGCCGGACGCGCTTCGGGTCCTCGGGCACCGCGGCGGAGCGTCGCTCGCCTCGCGCATCGTGGACGAGGGAAAGAGGTTTGGCCTCGAGGATGAGGATCACTATCGCGACTTCCCGTCGGAGGTTGACATGCGCCGCCCGAATTGCGCCATCGGGGCACGACAATAGACAAAATATCCACGCAGCCGGTTCATAGGAGATGTTGACCATGGATACTCCCAAAGAAGGGGCGCTCGGCGGTTTGATGCAGGGACTAACCAGACCGGAAGCCGCGTCGCGGTTGCAGGAGTATGGCCCCAATGCGATCGCCGAGGCGGCACCCCGATCCCTGATCATCTTCCTTCGCAAATTCTGGGGCGTGATCCCCTGGATGCTCGAACTGGCCCTGGTAATCGACCTGATCCTCGGCCGCCGGGTCGAGGCGCTTTTCATCGGCGTGCTGCTCCTGCTCAACGCGGTTCTCGCCTACCGCCAGGAAAGCCGCGCAACGAAGGCGCTCGGGCTGCTGCGCCAGCGCCTGACGATCCAGGCTCGCGTGCGCCGCGATGGTCGCTGGCAGCCGATTCCGGCAGCGCAGCTCGTTCCCGGCGATCTGCTGCGCTTACGCGCGGGCGATATCGTTCCGGCGGACGTGGCACTCTCCGAGGGGCAACTGCTGGTCGATCAGTCGGTGCTGACGGGAGAGTCGCTGCCTGTCGAAGTCCGAGTGGGTGGAACCGCCTATTCAGGATCTTTGGTCAGCCGCGGCGAAGCCACCGGCGTGGTTTCGGCCACGGGAATTCGCACCTATTTCGGCAAGACCGCCGAGCTGGTCCGGCTCGCCGCGGCGCCACCACGCCTTGAGGGTCTGGTCGTCGGCGTCGCCCGGTATCTTGGCGCACTGGACGTGGTGCTCGCATTCGCGGTGGTGGTCGTCACTGTCGTCGAAGGACGGAGCCTCCTCGGTGCGCTGCCGTTCATGCTGATGCTGCTGGTGGCGTCGGTGCCCATGGCCTTGCCCGTGATGTTCACCATGTCGGCGGCGATGGGTGCGCGCATGCTCGCCGACAAGGGCATTCTCGCCACTCGCCTGGCGGCGATCGAGGACGCTGCTGCGATGGACGTGCTGTGCCTGGACAAGACGGGCACCCTGACCGAGAACCGGCTGACGGTGGGCGAAGTGCTGCCGGTCGTCGCGGCGACGGCGGACGACGTGATCCGCCTGGCGGCGATCGCCTGCGACGATGCCACGCAGGATCCACTTGACCTCGCCATCCTGCGCGCCGCGGGCGAGCGCGGGATCAACCCGGGGCAGACGCAGCGCCTGGGCTTCGTCCCTTTTGATCCGGACACCAAGCGCTCGGAAGCGTCGGTCCGTGACGGCGAGCAGGTGCTGCGCGTGGTCAAGGGCGAACCTCGAACCGTAGCCGACCTGGCGCAACTGCCGTGGGAGCCTATCGGCGGTGCGGTCGAGCGACTGTCCGCCGACGGCTCGCGCGTTCTCGCCGTCGCAGCCGGAGCGGGGGGACGGCTCGAACTCGCCGGGCTGCTGTCGTTCGGCGATCCGCCGCGCGGCGACTCGGCGACTCTGATCGCAGAACTTCAAAGGCGCGGGGTACGCGTGCGGCTCGTCACCGGTGACGGCGAAGCGACCGCGCGGGCGATTGCGTCCAAGGTCGGGATCACGGGCGAGGTCGCCCCGGCGGGGACGATCCGCGAAGACCTGGGTCCCGAAGAGGCACTGCGCTATACCGTGTTCGCGCGCGTGCTGCCGCAGGACAAGTTTCAGCTCGTGAAGGCGCTGCAGAAGGCGGGGCATGTGGTCGGAATGACCGGCGACGGCGTGAACGACGCGCCCGCACTGCGGCAGGCCGACATCGGAATCGCGATGGCCAACGCAACCGACGTCGCCAAGGCCGCAGCGAGTCTCGTGCTGACCAAGCCCGGCCTGGGCGAGATCGTCACTGCGATCGACGCGAGCCGCCGCATCTATCGGCGGCTGCAGACGTTCACCCTCACGATGATGACGCGCAAAATCACCTTGCCGCTGTTCCTCGCACTGGGGGTGCTTGTGCTGAATGCCTTCGTACTCAGCCCGCTTCTCATCGTGCTGCTCATGATCACCACGGATGTGGCAACCATGGCGGTCGCCACCGACCAGGTGACGGCATCGCCGGTCCCGGAGCGGTGGGCGATCGGCCCGCTGATGACGACCGCGCTCGCGCTCTCGATTCCCCTGCTGATCTTGTGCTTCGGGGTGTTCTGGGCTGGAGCGCACGTCTTCGGTTTGGACACCGCAAGGACTCAGACGCTGATCTTTGCGTGGATCGTGTTCGCGGGGTCGCAGGGAATCCTCTACGTGACGCGATCCCGGGGATTTCTCTGGACCAGGCCTTATCCAAGTCGCTGGCTGAACGGCGTCACGCTGGTGCTGGTCGTCGCGACCATTGTCTTGGCGATCCAGGGCTGGCTGATGGCGGCAATCAGCCCCTCGCTGGTCGCCGGGATGCTGCTTCTCGCCGTCGTGTATCTCATCGCGGCCGATGCCGTCAAGGTTGCGCTCGCCCGCTCTGCGTCGTCGCGCCATCGCGCGTCTGCGCTGCCGGTGCGCTGAAATCGGGATAGGGATTCCATGCATTGTTGCGAAGCAAGACGTTGATTGTCGGGCGCACGGCGAGAACGAGCGCAAACAGGACGAAGAAGGTCCATGATCCCCCAAACTGTCGCGAGGCCCGACCTGCGGATCTGCGCTCACCCGAGGGTTTCGATCCCGGGCCAGCCCCATCAAGGCAAGGATGACCATCGCGCGCCTCGACCGCCTCACACTCCACTGCAACATTCTGGAGACGGGCAGCGAGAGGCTTCGCTTCCGCCACAGCACGGCAATTGCCAAGACGGGTATCAAGGCCCGGGAGCAGAAACTCTCCAATGCCGGAGAGCCCGTCCATCCGCGCGAACCCGAGTCAACGCGTTGAAGCCCAGGCCCTTGGGGCAAGCCGCTTTGGGATTCGCCCGTCGCAGCTTGCCCCAGGAACCATCACCCGCAAAGCAGGAGACCCATCCCTCAAAAGCGCAGACTTGTCCATATCCGACTGCATCGCAGTCGGCATCGGACCTGGGTCAAAATTCCGTCGGCATGAACACTCTACGCGGGCCCATTGCCCATAGCCTGATAGAAAGCTGCACTGTCAGCTAGTCGCTGCGCCTGCGCAGCGATCAGATTGATGCGGGTCTGCTGAGCCTGCTGTTGCGCGACGAGGAGTTGTACATAGTTCGCCGCTCCCAATCGATATTGGCGTTGCACCAGTTCAAGCGATTGCTGGGATGCGATGTTGGCAGCGCTCTGTGCCTGCAGGTACTGGGCGTCATCGTCGAGAGCGCGCAAGACGTCGGCCACATTGCGCAGGGCTTGCAAAACGGTAGCTTTGTAGTTGGCAGCCGCGGCGTCGAAGCCGGCCTCGGCTCCCCGCGCCGCAGGTCGCAATCCAGCATTGAATAGCGGCTGTGCCAATTGCCCGGCCAGCCCCCAGACCAGTGAACCAGGGCCGAACAGACCCGCAGTGGTGAGCGCCTGAGAGCCGAGACTGCCGCTGAGGGTGATCTGGGGATAAAGGCGAGAGACAGCCACGCCGTATTGAGCGCTCGCAACGTGGAGCAAAGCCTCAGAAGCACGAATGTCCGGACGCTGCCGCACCAATTCCGACGGGACGCTCAGCGGCAGTTGCCTCGGCAAGTGGAAATCCGTCAAGATGAAATGGGGCAAGCCCGTGGCTGCTGGCGGCAAACCAGCCAAAATTGCCAGCAGATGGTTGGTTTGTTCCAGTCGGTTGCGTAGCGGCACGATACTGGCGCGCGTCTGCTCGACTTGGGTTTGCAGCGCCAGTACATCAGGCTCGGAAGCATTGCCTAGCGCCAACCTCTGGCGGGTCAGGTCAAGCTGGCTGGCCTGGGCGGCCAGGATTGCCTCGCTCGCCGCGATTTGCCCTGCAAGTTGAGCCTGGGTGATGGCGGTGGTCACAATATTGGCTGCGACCGTCAGGCGAGCACCTTTGAGTTGGTAGCGCTGATAATCCGCCTGCGCCGCTAGGGCTTCGAGCGCGCGACGGTTACCCCCTGCAAGATCCAGGTTGTAGCTCACACCGACGCTGGCGTTGTAGAGACTGAACGTGCGCTCGGGGCCAAGCTGGCCCTGCTGCGCTGGGCTGATACGCTGACGCTGTAGACCGAGTTGCGCATTGGCCACGGGGTACAGCGTTGTACCGGCTTGCGCTGCGTAGGTCTCTTCGGCTTGCCGCAGCGTGGCTTGCGCTGCATCCAGCGTGGGGTTCGATTGAAGCGCCTGCCCGATGAGGTCATCAAGTTTGCGAGAACCGAATTGCCGCCACCAAATATGGTCGCTGGGGGCTTGCACCGCACCTTGTGCATCGCCCAGAGCTGTGGGCGAGGACGCGAAGGCGACGGGAAGCTTCCCCGCTGTGTAGGATTGCACGACGGGAGGTGCAGGACGCTTGAAATCCGGCCCCGTAGTGCAGCCAACGAGCCCAGCGGCAACAAGCATGATCCACGCCTGGCGCAACTTGATCGCGGAGCGCGATAGGCCCACCGCAGGTAAGGCGATCGTCATTGGAGTGGTTTCCCTTCGCCAGTTTCCTCTTCGGTCCGTCCGTCGCGAATGTGATAAAGGCGTTTGAAGGTCGGGATGATTTTGTCGTCATGCGTCACGACGATGATGGCCGCCGCGTATTTACTGGCCATCTCGTTGAGGATGCGCATCACGGCGAGCGCACGCTCGCTATCCAGCGGTGCCGTCGGTTCGTCCGCAAGAACGACAGGGGGCCGATTGACTAAAGCACGCGCGATGGAAACACGCTGTTGTTCGCCGCCGGAGAGTTCAGGCGGCATGGCATTGGCGCGGTGATCGACATCAAGCGCCTTGAGTAGTTCATGCGCGCGCTTACGGGCCTCTGTGTTGGAGGTGCCGGCAAGCATTGGCAACAGGGCCACGTTGTCCGTGACGTCCAGAAATGGAATCAGATAGGGGGATTGGAAAATGAACCCGATTTTGTCGCGGCGCAAAGCCCGAAGATCGGTGATCTTCCAGCCTTGGTCATAAATCACCGCCGACCCAACAGTCATGCGTCCGGCACTGGGTTCGATCACGGCACCAAGGCACTTGAGTAGCGTGCTTTTGCCCGATCCCGAAGGACCAACCAAACCCACCACCTCTCCTGCAGCGACTTGCATGTTCACGCCCTTGAGCGCATCGACAGCGGTATCGCCTTTGCCATAGCGTTTCGCGACGCCCTCGATGCGCACGCCCTGTTCCACGGGCTGAGCCTGTGGCTTATCCACCAATCGCCTCCGCAGGGTCAACCTTGAGTGCGACACGGATGGCCAGCAAACTTGCCAGCACGCAGATGAGCACGACAAGGAAAAAGGCGCGTGCCGTATCCCCGGGTTCCAGAAGGACGTACTTCGGAAAAAGCGGTCCCCAGTAGGTCGCAGCAATCTTGCCGACCACGAACCCGATGAGCCCAAGCCCGACGGCTTGCTGCATGATCATTGCAGCGATGGTGCGGTCTCGGGTGCCGATGAGCTTGAGCACAGCAACCTCGCGGATCTTGCCCATGGTGAGGGTGTAAATGATGAATGCAACGATCGCCGCGCTGACGATGGCCAGGATGACGAGAAACATGCCAATTTGTTTGGACGCGGTGGCAATCAGTTTCTTGATCAAGATCGCTTCCATCTGTGCGCGGGTGTAGACCGTCAGCCGCTTCCAGCGGCGAATGGACGTCGCCACTTCGTCGGGTGTGTAACCGGGTCTGATTTGCACGAGCACCGCGTTGACATAGGGATTGGTGCTTTGCGAGGCGATCACGGCGTTGAGCAGGCCTGGCACGCCGGGCCGGTTGAAAGCGGGATTCTCCGCAGTGCGCGCACGATTGCGCACGATCGAGTCGTTATCCTTGAGAAACTGGGCCTGCTGCGCGTCCTGCAGCGGAATGAAAACCATCGGATCTCCTGCCGAGGACACCATGCGGCGGGTCAAGCCCACGACGGTGTATCGCTCCCGGCGAGTCTGGACAACCTCGCCGAGCTTGAAGCCAGTCGTGATGTCCGCGACCGCCTCATAATGGCTTCGGGTAATTTGTCGGCCTGCAACGAGATAGGGCGGCCAACCGGGCGTGCCAGGCTCACCCGGCGCGATACCCGCCACCATGACGCGCACATCGCTGCCGCCCCCTTGATCGATTCCACGCACCTGCATGGTCAGGTAAGTGACGTCGGCAGCATCAGCAACACCGGGCATTGCCCGAACGCCACGCCAGGTGTCATCGTTCAGGCTGGATGGCTCTGCGTAGGGTCCGAGCGTGTCCTTTTGTACGACCCAGAGGTCAGCCCCACTGTTGTCAAGAAGTGCCTCAGCATCGTCCACCATGCCACGATACACCCCGGCCATGGTGAGCGTTACCCCAATCAGCAACCCCAGGCCGATGCCGGTCAGGACGAATTTCCCGAGCGAATGCAGAATGTCGCGGCCTGCCAAGCTGATCATGAGGGGGCCCCCGGTATCTGGTGCACGATCCGGATGCGTGTATGGGCGCCGAGCGTACTTTGGCTGTATTCCACGATCTGATCGCCTGCCTTGATCCCTTCGAGAACCTGCACATGCCCGTCCAGGTCGTTTGTGCCCAGCTTGACTGGCAGGTAGCGCAGACGTCCGCCGCGGACCAGCCAGACCCCGGTTCGCCCGTCGATGCGCTGAATGCTGGCATTGGGGATGACTGGCATGGGTGGTTGCGTCGGCAGGGATACCGTGGCCTCAGCCAATTCCCCGAGCGGTGGGAGCGGCTGCGGGATCCGGTCGAACACGATCTTCGCCAAGGTCTCTTCAGTTACTGAATCGGCTAACGGATCGACCCACAGGACATGACCCTGGTAGGTCTGTCCGGAACGGGAGCGCAGCACGATCTTCACGGGAAGACCCGCCCGCAATCCAGTCGAGTTCAACTGATCAAAACGGACGTCGATCCACAGGCTCTTTGGATCAAGCATCTCAACGACAGGCGTGCCCGCCACCACCGTGCTGCCAG
Organism: Thiomonas sp. FB-Cd; assembly: GCF_000733775.1. Taxonomy (NCBI): domain Bacteria; kingdom Pseudomonadati; phylum Pseudomonadota; class Betaproteobacteria; order Burkholderiales; genus Thiomonas; species Thiomonas sp. FB-Cd. Next base: position 1,121,162 of record NZ_JPOE01000005.1, read on the forward strand.
GATTGACATCGCGCGCTGTGACCACGCCCGCCACCGGAGCAATCAGATTCAAATTGCTGCGCTGAGCGAGAAGTCCTTGGAGCGTGGATCGACTGCTGTCAAGCGACTGCCGCGCTGCGGACAGGGCGGATCTCGCCGAATCCCGCCCTGCCAAGGCGTCCTGGAGTGCCTGCTGCTGCGCGGCGAGCGTCTCTTCGCTCGTGGTGTGCGCTTGCAGCAACCGTGCATAGCGTTGGGCCTGCGCTTCGGCATAAGCCTTGCGCGCCTCGGCGTCACGACGCTGCACCTCGGCCGTCTGCACGGCTGCTTCAGCTCCTCTGAGCGCGGCGCGCTGCGCGGCGATTCTGTCATCGAGATCGACCGGGTCCATCTTGCCCAGCACTTGCCCGGCGCGCACGGAATCGCCGACATCAACGAACAACCGGTCGAGCTTTCCCGTCGCTGTTGGCCCTATCTGGTAGGTGTAGTGCGCCCCAACCGTCCCAATGCCGAACAGCGCAGGTCTGATGCTCTGGCGCTCAACCTTGACGACCGTCACCGCCACGGGGGCTAACGGGCCCGCATACAGGATTCCGTACACAAACAGCGCCAGCAGCACGACCACTGCGGCGATGATTGCCAGCGCGCGAGCGCTGACGGGCATAAATCGGCTTTTCATGGTGGGTCTTGGCGACCGGTCTGGCCGCGAGCACTACGTGATCGCCGAATCTCAAATTGACCGCAATCTCGTGCGAAACGCGCCACCTGTGGTGATCACTGGATCACGAGGTGGATGACGCATTGCGGACCGCCACGGAGTTCCGCCACGATTTGCGCCATGCCGGGCGCGGAGCCCGCCTTGGCTCGCACCTCGACGATCCCGAGCCTCGCATAGCCGGGGCCAAACGGGTGCGGTGTCAGCGTGACGGGCGCACCGGTCGCGGAAATCGAACCCACAGGTTTGCCATCGGCGAGAATCGTGAGCCCGCCATTCGCCGACTCTGCAAGACTGAGTGAGGCGCGGGGCTGATCAGGCAAGGTTGCCAGGAAGTCGATGGGAATTGGCGCCTCCTCACCAGCCCCCACACGTTGCCAGTCCTCACCCTTCCCGCCATGGAGTTGGTTATAGACAGCGATGTTTGGCACAGGTTTGGGCGTAATGCGCGCGACCGCGTGGGTCGTCCCCGAAAGAGGTCCCGCGTCCACGAATTGGACCGAGATCGGATAGTCGCCCGCTTCGGGGTTGATCTCGGGTGTGCGCAAATGGATGGCCTTGATGCCGGGATTGCCCTTCTCGCCAGCGGGAACGGCCGCGTTGAAGTGAACGGCGATCACGCGCGGATCCTGAGGATCTTGCTGGACCGAAAACTTCGCTGGAACGGACCCTTGGGTCCACCGGATCATCACCGAGCCGAGCGGCAAACCGGGTTTCGGCGTGAACTGTTCCGGGAAAGTGAAGCGGATGGTCGCCCCCGCCGGGATCGCCAAACCAGGAACGGAAGGATCGAAGGATTTGTCAAAGACAAACCAAGCCTCGAATGGCTCCTGCGCAGCCAGCCCCGTGCTGATCATCGGCTGATAAGCGATCGTCGTCGACGGCGCATCGGCCAGCGCCGAGCCCACGAGGAACGAACTCAAGGCGACGACTGCGCCTGCGACAAATCCGATTTTCATGGCCATCCCTCCTGCACGTGTCTCGTATCAAAATACGACGCCGACACGCACATCGCCTTGATCCACGACAAGGTCATTACGTATTGCTAGTGCAACCGATACGTCGCGTGGCAGGCCACGCAGGTCTGGGTCATGCGTGACAGTGCAAGCAAGGGCTTGGCGCTATCGCCCGTTACGGCAGCGTCCTGTGCCGCTACGGCAAATTCACCCGCCTGCTGATGCAATTGCGCCCCCAGGTGCCGCATGCCGGGCGGCATGTACCGGGCCTCTTCGGTCATCTGGTCGCCATGCATGGACGACATGCCGAGCTTCATCGTGGCGATCTGCGCCGCAGCGTCGAAACGATGTTCGGCCAGCGCTTGCTGGATTTCTGCCAGCCCTTGAAGATGCATGCGCATGGTGGCGAGCGTCTTCTGCTTGAGCATAGGGGGAAAGTCAACGTTCTGTCGCGTGTCCGCAGGAGACGCCGCATGTTGCGTGCTTGGCGGCATCGATGCTTGCATCTGCGCATGCGCAGATGCAAGCATCACTCCACCAAGCAATGCCAGTGTGATCCGGTACGCGCTGTGCATTTTGAGCCCCGAGTTGAAAGGGAAACTCACCGTACCATACGCGCCAAATCAGGAATTGCACATGATCGCGAGCATCTTGTTCCCACAAGCTTGAGTCCTATCAAATAGGTTGTCCGCGACTGCCGTGGTCATCTATGGACCGCCAACGACACCAATGCGGCCCGCCGAGACACGAGCGGAATGTCGCGAATGGGCCGACTCGCGTCGGTCGCCGCTGCCGCGAGTCGGCCGCGGGCTCCGCTTCGCGAACATCGAGTAGCAGGAGGCCATTTCACTGCTTGCGCGCACCAAGCGCGCCGCCGCGGTGTTCAGCGGGTTGCGCCATGCAGGAAGGCCCAGACGACCACGGCCGTCATCACCGTCACATAGATGCGCAGCCCCCAGAACACGACTTGCTGCCGGGGTGTGAGTTGCACCCGCCGCACATCCGCCAGAGGCTTCTCCCAGCCTTCGCTTTCGATGAGGCGGCGAATGACGGCTGGATCGAATTCGTGCAGTTGCTTCATGACTCATCCTCCGAGGGCATGGGGAAACAAGGTGGCGATGCCATACAGGACATTGCACACAATCAGCCCAACCATGATGGCGATCGACACCGCATTGCGTCGCGCCGAGTTGACGTGGTCTCCCATGAGTTCGCGGTCATTGAGCAACATGAGCAGGAACAACATGGCCGCCGGCATGAAGACTGTGGCAATGACCTGCACACTCAGGTTCAGAAAACCCAGGGGAATCTGAGGGATCATCACGGCGATAGCCGCCAAGGCCGTGCCGACGATTGCCGGCAGATAGAACCCCATGGCCTTGCGCGGCGGCGCGTTGATTGAGCGGTCGATCTCAAACGCCTCTCCAATCGCCCAGGCACTGCTGGCGGTAATCACGATGGAGGCGATCAGACCGGCCTCCATGAGCCCCAAAGCAAACAAGGCCATCATCCCATCGCCCAGTTTGCTGCGAATGGCGCGCAGCACCATGTCGGCATCAAGATTCTGCACATTGGGCACACCTTTCAGCGTTTGTGTGGCCAGAACGATGATCGCCATGGCGACCAGCACCATGCCGATGATGCCGAGCATCAAATCGCGCCGACCCGCGCGGATGTCTTGCGGCAGCAAACCTTTGTCGACGACACAGGATTGCTGGAAGAACAACTGCCAGGGTGCAATGGTTGTCCCGATATTGGCCGAGATCAGGATCAAGAACGTGAGGGACAGAAATCCACCTGGGACGATCCAGCCGTGGCCGACGAAGGCTTGGGTCACCGCATGCCAGTTCGGATGCGAGAACAGAGCGAGTGGCACGAAGATCAGGTTGAACACCGCGATGGAGAGCGAAATCCGCTCCCAGGTCCAGTACCGTAAAAACACCAGGACATACGTAATGAAAACCATTGCGGCAGGCACCGTGAGCCACTGCGAAAGCCCCAGGGCCTGACCACCCAGGCGAATGCCGATGAACTCGGTCATCAGTGTCAGCACATTGGCGACCACCAGGTCGATGAGTGAGAACCACCCCCAAAAGGCGCCGTAGCGCTTCCAGATGAGTTCAGCATGGCCGCGACGGGTCACTGCGCCCAAGCGCACGGTCATTTCCTGCACCACATAGGCGACAAAGCCCAAGAGAATCATCATGGGCAGAAAAATGCCCAATCCGAAAGTCGCACCAGTCTGCGCGTAGGTCACGACGCCACCGGCGTCGTTGTCCCCCAGCATGACCAGCACACCGGGCCCGATGAGGGCCAGTCCCAGGGCCAGGCGCGTGCGCCAGTTCTGCTTGCCTCGGCGCAGTTCATCCACATGCAGGCGATCGCGCAAACGCTGCTCAAGGTTCTCCGGCAAGGGGGGGCAGTCCGGGCAAAGCTTGGAGTCGAGGGTCGCGGCATCCGTGCTCATGGACGGCTTCCCCGCGTCGGGGTGTTTCGGGCCTGGCGTTGATCAAGACGCTCCAGGATGACACCCAGTGTGGCCAGGCGCACATCCATGATGGTGATCTGCACCGGTTCTGCGACAAGCGCGCCAACGGAGGCTGCGGCACGCGGCGCTGACCTGCTACGGCACGGCAGCAGGCGGGCGATGAGGTTTTGAAGCACAAACATCAGTTCCTCCGTTCGTGTGAGACGGCACAACAAAAGTTGCGCGCAGGCGTCGCAAACACGCTTACGCGATAACCAACACGAAGAGGGGGAGTACAAGAACGAGGAACTCGTTCTGGAACCACCGCCAGCCAGAGGGCGGCGGCAGCGAAGAACAGGGTCTGCTGTCGAAAGCCTTCAGGCGTTCACTTCACTGATCGACAACTGTCACTGTCCATTGGGTGGATTTGAGCCGGGATACGGCAAAATATGAAACATCGGCAATCATAGTTGCAGCGCAACATACGAGTCAAGCAGGCATCAAGGTGCGTCAGATGGCTGCTCGTCAACCGATGCGAACGTCGTGCCTGATGCGTGTTCCCTTCGGGGCATGCCGCATTCCGACGCACGCCCCGACCCGCTCCACTCGTCCTAACATTGCGGCATGGATACAGCCTCTCCGACACCCGCCTCGAGCCACCACACCCTGTACTGGGAAGACTTTCCCGCAGGCCACGTGACGGATTGCGGCAGCACCACCATCAGCCGCGAAGCCATCCTGGACTTCGCCCGCCAGTTCGACCCCCAGCCCTTCCACGTGGACGAAGAGGCAGCTCGCCATTCATTGTTTGGCGGCTTGGTCGCCAGCGGCTGGCACACCTGCTCCGTCGCCATGCGCCTGATGTGTGATGCCTACCTCCTGCGCACAAGCAGCCAAGGTTCTCCAGGTATCGACGAGCTTCGCTGGCTTAAGCCGGTGCACCCTGGAGACACGCTGACGCTGCGCATGACTGTCCTCGATTCGCGCCCGATGCGCAGCAAACCGCATCTGGGACTCGTGCAATCGCAATGGGAGATGCGCAATCAAAACGGCGAGTCCGTGCTCAGCATGAAGGGCTGGGGCATGTTCAAGCGCCGCCCTGACGCGCTGCCGACGCAGGAGATCGCCGCTTGAGCGTCGGCACGCAATCTCGCCTATGGGTGGCAGCGCAGTTTGGGCTCATTGCCTTGATGCTGGCGTGGCCAGCCGATTGGGCGTGGGACGCCACGGCCATCGCGCTTGGCGTGCTGGCTGTGGCATTGGGTCTCTGGGTGTTCGCCTACAACCGTCCGGGCAATTTCAATATCCGGCCCGAGCCCAAGGCTGGCGCCACGCTCGTCACGCGCGGACCGTACCGCTGGGTCCGCCACCCCATGTACGTGGCGCTGTTGCTGGGCATGGCTGCGGTGGCGGCGCAGGCGCATAGCCCTGTACAACCCCTCCTGTGGGTGGTTCTGGTCGCCGCACTCAACTTCAAAGCCGCGCTTGAGGAGCGCCTGCTGGCAACAAAGTGGCCCGATTACGCCGCCTACTGCGCCCGCACCAAGCGGTTCATCCCGGGCGTCTGGTGAGCCACGCGGCAAGCGACAGCAAGACACTGGCGGCCGCGATCGGCGCGCCAGGCCAGGCAACGACCCAGGTTTGCAACGCCAGCGTCGCCACGGGGGCAATCCGTGCCAGTGCCGCAAGCGGGCGGGGGCGATGCTGCGCACCTGGTGCAAACCACAGCAATGGCAAGACCAGACCGCCCACGGCGACCTGCACGGCCAGGGCCGCCCAGCCTGCGCTGCTTGGAGCAAGCAGCCAGTTCTCCCCCGCCGCAACGGATGCCACCGGCAGGGTGACGGCGGCGCCGATGAGCTGATAGAAAAGGAATTTCTCACCACCGCAGTGCACGAGGCGCGCATCGCGCGTGAGGCGCGCCTCTGCCGCCCACACCAAGCCGGCGCCCATCGCGCACGCCGCGGCCCAGCCCCTTGCCAGAAGAAGCCCGCCGAGCAAGGCCATGATGGCCAGTAATAGGCCGATCAGAATGGTGCGCCGCGGGCCTCGGCTCACGAGCGCGTAACCGCCCTGCATGGCCACCAACACGCCGAATCCTAGGACAACGGCTAGCGGCGCATGGACCTGCGCAATGGCGACGTACAGCAGGCCCAGGCGGAGGCTGAACAGCAGGCCTAACCAGGCCCCGGGAGCCAGTGTGTCATCCTGCGCAAACACGGCCACGTTGTGCCAGCGCGTCCACAGCCAAACCAAAAGCAACGCGGAGGTCGTCGCGATGGTGGCCTGCAACAGCGGCGGCACGCTCGCCGCGGCCACTCCGATAGCGACCGGCTGGGTGGTCCAGAGCAGGGCGCTGCCCAGCTCGCGCGAGCGCACGGCGTGCGCGGCTGGGTCACCGATGAGGGGAGGAACAGCGGCCGTCATGCACGCAACGCCCAGGTCTTGCGCATGGCCGGTTGCTTTGCGGGGGCTCAGGCCTTCTTGGTGTTTCGCTCGGCCGCCAGCGTGGCCGCCACCGCGGGGCGGGCCTGCATGCGCGCCATAAAGGCTTGCAACGCCGGCCAGGGCGCCAGATCTGGACCGACAAAGCCAGCCCACGTCAGCACCGTGAACAAGTAGGCATCGGCCACCGAGAAGCCGGAGGGCAACAGATAGTCTTGCTTGGACAGGGTCTGGGCGATGTAATCGAATCGCTCGCTCAGGCGCTTCTTCTGCGCCTCTTTCAGCGCTTCGGTTGAGTCCGGATTGAACAGCGGGCTGAACTGCTTATGCAGCTCGGTGGAGATGAAGTTCAACCATTCCTGCAAGCGGTAGCGCTCCATGGTGCCATTGGCCGGGCCAGATGCGCCTCGGGTTTGCGGTCGGCCAGGTACTGCACGATGGCTGGACCCTCGGTGAGAAGGCTGCCGTCATCGAGTTGCAGGACCGGCACATACCCCTTGGGGTTGATGGCGCGGAAATCGCCGCCGCCGTCCATTGCTTTCGTACGCAGGTCCACCTTGACCGTTTCCACCGGCAGGCCGAGCTCGTGCAAAACGATGTGCGGGGACAGCGAACACGCGCCGGGACTGAAATACAGTTTCATGCAAGATCTCCTTCAAAGCGAAAAAAGTAAGGGGCAAGGCGTGCGAGCTGCCCCGCACGAACCGTACCGCATGCTAGCCACGCATCGGAAATCGTGCAGGCGATGCGTCAACTGCACCCCTTCAGCCGTCTAGACCTTCCTGCACTTGCTCGGCCGCGCGCAACACGGCTCTGGCCTTGGCTTCGGTTTCGCGCCATTCCATCTCCGGCACCGAGTCGGCAACCACGCCAGCAGCCGCCTGCACATACAGCCAGTTGTCCTTCACGATACCCGTGCGGATCGCAATGGCCACATCCATGTCCCCCGCGAAGCTCCAATACCCAATGGCGCCGCCATACAACCCGCGGCGAGTCGGCTCAAGCTCGTCGATCACCTCCATGGCCCGGATCTTGGGCGCGCCCGACAGGGTCCCCGCAGGAAAAGTCGCACGCAAGACATCCATGGCTGAAAGCCCTGGCTTGAGCAAGGCCTCGACATTGCTGACGATGTGCATGACGTGCGAATAGCGCTCGATGGCGAAGGCTTCCGTGACCTTCACGCTACCCGTCGTGGCGATACGACCGAGGTCATTGCGCGCAAGATCGATGAGCATCAGGTGCTCGGCGCGCTCCTTCGGGTCCGCCAACAGCTCGCGCTCCTGGCGCGCATCATCCTCAAGCGTTGCGCCCCTCGGGCGGGTTCCAGCAAGGGGGCGGATGGTGATCTTGCGTCCCTGCGTCACCGCTTCCTGGCGCACCAGAATCTCGGGCGACGAGGCCGCCACCTGAAAGTCGCCGAAATTGAAGTAAATCATGTACGGCGAGGGGTTGAGCGAACGCAGCGCGCGGTACAGTGACAATGGCGACTCGGTATAGCGCTTGCGCAGCCGCTGGCCGACTTGCACCTGCATGAAATCGCCGGCCGCGATGTAGTCCTTGGCACGCTCCACGGCGTTGATGTAATCGGCCTTGTCGAACTCGCGCTCCGTCGGGGTCACGGTGCTGCGGGTCATGGCAGGCGCAGTCACGGAAAAGCGCAATTGCTCACGAAGCGCACGCAGGCGCGAGCGAGCCCGTGTAAAGGCCTCGGGCTGGGTGGGGTCAGCGTAGACAATCAGGTACAGCCGCCCCGACAGATTGTCGATCACGGCAAGCTCCTCGCTCAGCAGCAGCAGAATGTCGGGCAGTCCCAGCGGGTCGGGCTTGGGGTGGCGCCTGCCTGAGGCCATCAGGCGCGGCTCGATGTAACGCGCGGCGTCATAACCGAAGTAACCGGCCAAACCACCGCAAAATCGCGGCATTCCCGCCGGCAGCGCAACCTTGAAGCGCTGGTAGTAGCTTTCGATGAAATCCAGCGGCGGCTGCTCGGAACGCTCGACCTCGACGCCGTCGTGCAGAACCCGCGTGACGCCGTCCTTCACGCGAAGCTCTGTGCGTGCGGCCAGTCCGATGAAGGAATAGCGCCCGAAACGCTCGCCGCCCACAACCGACTCCAAGAGAAAGGTATTGCGCCCCCCTTGTGCGGGGTGCGCCAGCTTGAGATAGAGCGAAAGCGGGGTCTCCAGATCCGCGAATGCCTCGGAAACCAGGGCGATGCGGTTGTAGCCCTCGCGCGCTAAAGATTGAAATTCGAGTTCGGTCATGGCGTCATGTCTTTTGATCAGAGCCCCTGCCGCGCTTGGCCTTCCCGACGGAAGGCTGTGTCATGTGCGGCCTCATGGCCAGCACGAGGCACCGGTGCGGGCAGGGCTACGGCGCAGGTGCGGATTGCAAGGGCGCACGCGCAGTCGAGTGGGTGGGAATCGGGCGCTCAGGCCCGCCAGGGCCAAGCCCCCCGGTCCGCTGAACCGAAGATGTGTTTGCGATGGACGAACATGCGCGCGATCAAGTGCGTTGCCGGGCACGCTAGCGCAGCGCCCGAAATGGCTCGACTGTAGCAAACCCGCGCCCCTCTCGGCGCCGGGACGTTGGAGCATGACGGTCGTGCGGGCTTGCCAAGCCCGGGAATTTGTCGGAAACTGAACGAACGTGCTTTTTTCCACCCATCCGCACTTCGGAGACGCCATGCCCCCTACCAGCCGCGCACCGGGCCTCGTGCCACGCCTGCTTCTCGCCGCCACGCTCACGGTATGCGCACAGGCTGCCCATGCGCTGGACATCCACGGGGTGCAGATCGAGCCATCACAGCAACTTGCGGGCAAGAACCTCGTGCTCAATGGGGCTGGAACACGCTACTTCGTCTTCTTCAAGGTTTATGTTGCAGCGCTGTACCTGCCCAGCAAGACCGGCAGTGCGAAAGCTGCGCTGGACATGCCCGGACCCAAGGAATTGCATCTGGTCATGCTGCGCAATATCAGCGGCAAGGAACTGGGTGACAAGCTCACCGAGGGGATTCAGAACAATGTCTCGGCACAGGAATTCTCGGGATTGATTCCGGCGATGGCCCGACTTGGCGGACTGTTCGCCCGAAAGCGCAACCTCAAGACCGGCGAGACGGTAAGCCTGCGGTTTGTTCCCGGACAAGGCACGACCATCGACATTGACGGCGCGCCCGCCGATGCGCCCTACGCCGAGCCTGACTTTTTCAATGCCATGCTCAAGATCTGGCTGGGCAAGGATCCCGCCGACGCCCGGCTCAAGGGTGCCCTCCTCGGGGATGCAGCGCAGAGCAACTGAGCCCGGTTGCCGCGCCTGCCGCCCGCGCTCCGGGCCTGACACGGCGCAAGATGTGAACTGGCTCGGCGCACGCCAGCGCGCGCTGCGGCATGCGCTTGCGAGCGCTCACAGATTGTTGCGAAATCACACCCCTCACGCCCGGAATGCGTGAATAATTGATCACTTATATTGAACGCTCAAGCAAGAGCCCGAGGAGTCATCGATGAAAAAAATCATGTTGGCCGCAGCGCTGGCCACAAGCTTCGCAACCATGAATGCCAATGCCGCGATCAAGGTTGGCGGTGTGTCGGTTGAACAATCCAGTCCAGCCAACGGCACCCCCCTCTGGATCAATGGCGCGGGCGTGATCTCCCTGGCCGGCCAGCGCATGGCAGCAGCGCTGTACGTGCCGGAAAACAGCACGTCCGACTCCGCCATCATGACCGCAAGTCCGAAGGAATTGCGACTGATCCCAATGAAAGCCGTTGGCGGCGCGCAGCTCGGCCAAGCCATTGATGCCCTCGTGAAGAAAAGCGTATCGGCTGCTCAATACAAGCAGTACGAGCCCGATCTCGCAAAGGTGAAGGACATGTTCAAGAGTGTGAAAACGATCCCCGCAGGGCAGACGGTGTCCCTGCGATCCTTTGGCAAGCAAGGCACTTACATCATGGTCCCCGGCGGACTGAAAATGGCTCCCCTTGGCGGGGCCGAGCTGTTCGACAGCCTGGCCCGGGCGCTGCCGCACGCCGTGATCAACAGCGCCGCAGTGCAAAAGCAGAACCATCCCTCAGCCGATTGCTTGGGCTGTGCAAAGCCCGCGAAGGCGCTTTGACCGCACGGCCGCCGTCCCGCACCGCGGCTGCTGCGCCAGGCATGGCTAGGCCGGCGCGGGATTAGCCATCCGCCGGCCGTTCGTCGACGGCTGGTGGCCCTTGCCGCTCAGGCCGGCAGCTGCAGCGGAAGCTGATCGAGGCGGTCAAAGTAGGCGGCAGCAGCCGTGGCGCGAATGGGCTCGCCGTGGTTGTAGCCGTAGGTCGCCAGAACCACGGCGCATCCGGCACCTCCAGCCGCCAGCGCGTCGTTTTGCGAGTCGCCCACCATCAGCGTGTGGGCCGGATCGATGCCAATTTGCCGGCAGGTCTCCACCAGGGGCATGGGATCGGGCTTCTTGCGCGCAAACGCATCGCCGCCATTGACCGCGCGAAAAAAGTCCAGCAGCCCCTTCTGGCGCAACAGCTCACGCGCATACGCGGTGGGCTTGTTGGTGATGCAAGCGAGCACCAAGCCCGTGTCGGTAAAGCGCTGCAGGCCCTCCAGCACTCCTGGGAACACGTCCGAATGCTTGCCGTTCACGTCGGCATAGTGACGCTGGTAGGCGTCGATGGCCCGCGGATAGAGTTCGTCAGCCTGGGCGTCAGACACGTGGATGCGAAGGGTCTGTGCAACCAGGTATTCCGAGCCCTTGCCGATGCGCACCTCGACCTGGTCACGGCTGACCTCGGGCAGGCCAAACTCAGGAAGCATCCGGTTCAGCGTGGCGTGAAAGTCGCCAAGCGTATCCACCATGGTGCCGTCGAGATCGACGATCGCGGCACGCATGGACCGTCCATTCACGCTGAGCCCCGGCAGTTGTAGCTGTGCATTCATTTGACGGACTCCAGATTGGCACGCATCGCGTCAATCACAACCTTGTAGTCGGGTTGCCCGAAGATGGCGCTGCCGGCGACAAAGGTGTCAGCGCCAGCGGCTGCGACCTTGGCGATATTGTCCGCCTTGATCCCGCCATCGACCTCGAGCAGGATGCTGCGCCCGCTCCTGGCCGCATAGGCGTCAATCTTGCCACGCACCAGCGCGGTCTTGTGAAGCGCCTCCTCGATGAAGCTCTGGCCGCCAAAGCCCGGATTGACGCTCATGATCAGCACCAAGTCCACCTTGTCAAGCACGTAGTCCAGCACTTCCAGGCTCGAGGCCGGGTTGAATACGAGCCCTGCCTTGCAACCGGCATCCCGAATGAGTTGCAGGGTCCGATCCACGTGGCGGCTCGCCTCGGGGTGGAAGCTGATGATGTCGGCCCCCGCCTTGGCGAAAAGCTGCGCCAGGGCATCCACGGGCTCAACCATCAGGTGCACGTCCAGGGCCACGGGTGAGCCATTGGCGCGCTTGCAATAGGGCTTGATCGACTGCGCGACCTGCGGACCGATGGTCAGGTTGGGCACGTAATGGTTATCCATCACGTCAAAGTGAATGAAGTCGGCGCCGGCGTCGATGACCGTGCGCACTTCCTCGCCCAGACGGGCAAAGTCGGCTGAGAGGATACTGGGTGCGATGCGGTATGGTTTCATGGTGGCGCGATTGTAAAAGCCCTGGATCCTCGAAAACGCCCCGGGTGTCTACAATCGGACGCACCATGAATGTCTATCAATTTTCCGTGGCTGTGACGCCCGAATTTCTGCCCGAGCAGTCCGACACTGAACAAGGTGTGTGGGCTTACAGCTACACCGTCAACATCCGCAACACCGGAAGCAAACCCGCGCAGCTCATCGCACGCCACTGGGTGATCATGGACGAAACCGGCCGCGTGGAAGAGGTCAAGGGCCTGGGCGTTGTCGGCCACCAGCCATTGCTCAAGCCAGGAGAGACCTTCGAGTACACAAGCTGGACGCGCCTGAATACCCCCTCGGGCAGCATGCGCGGCAGCTATTTTTGCGTGGCCGAGGATGGCACCCGGTTCGACGCACCGATCTCGGAATTCGCACTCATGCCGCCTGGCGTGACCCTGCACTGAGCGCGCTTCCCGGCATGGAAGCCCGGCCCGGCAACAGCGCTCAGGCGCAGCTCGAGGCCCTGCTACGCAGTGCGGATCCGGCTTCCTTGCGCCCTGAGCGCCACTTGTGGCTCATCGCACTGCTGCACTGGCTGCGCGCCGGCCCCCAGCCCCATCTCCTCATGCCGGCGCTGACCACCGAGCAGCTCGCGTCGCTTCCGGCTCCGGTGTGGCGAGCGCAGGCGGTGCTCGACGCCCTGGACGCCGACGCTGGCGCCCACGCCAGCGTGGTGGCGCTGCTCCAGCGCTTTATTGTGCACAACGACGCCACTGCGCTGCTGGCTGACTTCGGCTTCACCGCCCGCCCGGCGTTCTGGTCCGAGTTCGCCGCGCGCCTGCGCCTCAAGCTTCTGCCCGCCACACCGGACACCAGCGACTTGGCCGCCCTGTTTGGACTGCTGTTTCCCAGCGCGGATGACGCCGCCTGGCTCGTGGCTGTACCCGACCCCGTGCTGGCGCGCATCGCCGCGCTGCTCACCGTGCAGCGGGCGCCCAACGCCCCCGCGGAAGCGGCGGCGGGCGAGGCCCCGACTCAGCGCGCCGGGCAGGATATCGCCGCACATTGGCGCGGCGAAATTCAGGAGGCGATCACGTACAGCGTGAGTCAAATTCGCGCCGCGGCGTTTTCCCCCGATCTGCGGCGGCGCATGCGCGCCACCAGCGAAGCCGTGGAGGACGCGGTATCCCCGTTTCGTCAACTGGCCGCCGCCTGGGAGGCGCTGCAACCGCAACTCCAAGCTCCCGTCGACTCGGGTTTGCCGAAGGCAGATGCCGACGGCGCCGCGCTGCCCCAGGCGCTCACCTATTTCCGCGCGCTCCTCAGCGCCTGCGCACAGGCCGTGCGAACCGTACCCGAGCATCTGGAAGACAACGGCGTATCGGTTGCCATCGTCTTCGACGCCACCCAGCTGGGGCGGCGCATCGCGCGGGTTGAGACCTTGCTCGGCTGCTTGCTGCACGCCAACGCAGCGCGCGGGCACGCGCAGATGCTTGGCGAATTCGTGGGCATTGCCAGCCGGCGCCGCAGCATCCGTGCGCTGCTGGCGCGCAACACGTCGCTGCTGGCGCGCAAGATCGCCGAGCGCCACGCCGAGACCGGCGAACACTACATCACCCGCACGCCGAGCGAGTACCGCGCAATGCTCTTCGCTGCCGCCGGCGGCGGGCTCGTGATGGGATTCACCACATGGGGCAAACTCGGCCTTCTGGGGCTGCGGTTGCCGCTCATTCCTTCCGGGTTCTGGGTCGGAATGAACTATGCGACCACCTTCGTGGTCGTCTCGCTGTTGCATTGGACGATTGCCACCAAGCAGCCTGCCATGACCGCGCCGGCCATGGCCGACAAACTTTCCGACCTCTCCGACCGCGCGGCGGTGGAGAGCTTTGTTGGCGAGGTCGCCGCTCTCATTCGCTCACAAGCCGCCGGCATCCTTGGCAATATCGCCATGGTCTTCCCCGTTGCGCTCGTCCTGGGATTGGCCATGGCCCGGGCGACTGGGCACCCATTGCTCAGTGCAATGCACGCCGAGCACGAAATTCGCTCGCTGTCGTTGCTTGGGCCCACGCCGCTGTTTGCCATGCTCACCGGGCTTTTGCTTTTCGCCTCCAGCGTCGTCGCAGGCTGGGCTGAGAACGCCTTCGTCCTGAACAGGCTCGACAGCGCCATTCGCTGGAACCCGCGCATCCGCAGCACCCTTGGCCCTGAGCGCGCGGCGCGCTGGGCCACGTGGTGGCGCAGCAATGTCAGCATGATGGCGGGCAACGTGTCGCTGGGCCTTCTCATGGGGCTGCTGCCGGCGCTGCTGGCCGGCTTCGGCATCGCGTTTGCTGTTCGGCACGTCACCCTGTCCGCGGGCATGATGGGCGCATCGGTCGCCTCGCTGGGGCTCGGCGTGCTGCGCGAAGGCTGGTTCTGGTGGGCGGTGGCCGGCATCGTGGCAACCGGGTTGCTCAACGTGGTGACGAGCTTTTATCTCGCGTTTCGTCTGGCGCTGCGCTCACGCGGCATCGGCCTGCAGGACCGCCGCCTGCTCAACGCGGCGCTGCGCCGTCAACTCTGGCGCAGGCCTTTGAGCTTTGTCTGGCCACCGACGGAGGCGCCATGATCCGGTCGCGCGCACGAGGCGCATGGCTGCTTGAGCGCTCCCGTGCCGCGGCGCGACGGGCAGCGCTGGCACTGGCTTGTGCCCTGCTCGCCAGCTGCGCGTCACCGCCTTCTCAGGCGCCGTTGCGCTCCGCACCCATCGCGCCCGCCGCCGCGCCGAGTGCACCGCCTGGGGCCATGGCGCCGCTCACCGGCAACGGATTGCGCCTGCAACCCGCCAGTTTCGACGACCTGCCGGGGTGGCAGGCTGATGATTTCGGCAACGTCTGGTCAGCCTGGCTTCAGGACTGCCGCGCCCCGGTGCCCCAGCTGGCTGCGGCGTGCGCCGCGGCACGCGGCGTGGCCGCTGATGACATCGCTGCCCAGCGCGCGTTTTTCGAGCAATGGTTCCAGCCCTGGCAAGCCGCCAGCGTAAACGGGCAGGATCAGGGGCTCGTCACCGGCTACTACGAGCCCGTATTCAGGGGATCGCGCACTCGCGGCTGGCCTTACGTCGTACCGATCTACGGCTTGCCGGGTGACCTGCTGGCCCGGCCCGATGCACCGGACGGCATCACACGCGGCCGCATCGCATGGAGCAACGGGCGCAAGGAGCTCCTTCCCTACTGGAGCCGCGCACAAGTCAGCGCAGATCCGCAGGCATTGGCCGCGCTTGGGCGCCATGTCGTGGCGTGGCTGGACAGCGCCGTCGACGCGCTCTTTCTTCAAGTGCAGGGCTCCGGCCTGGTGGAGTTGCCCGACGGGCACATGCTGCGCCTGAGCTACGCAGGCGACAACGGCTGGCCGTATAAATCCGTAGGCCGCTGGCTCCTCGAGCAAGGTGAGCTCCGAGGCACGGTGACCATGCAGATCATCCGCGCGTGGGCGCAGATGCACCCGAACCGCCTGCCGCAAATGCTCGACGCCAACCCGCGCATGGTGTTCTTTCACGCCACGCCGCTCGAGCACCCCGGACGCGGCCCCATCGGGGCCATGGGCGTGCCACTCACGCCCATGCGCAGCGTGGCGGTGGACAAGCGACTGCTCACGCTTGGCACACCGTTGTGGCTTGCCACAAACGTTGCTGGGCAACCATTCACCCGCCTGGTGTTTGCCCAGGATGTCGGCGGCGCCATTACGGGCTCGCTTCGCGCGGACTTGTTCTTTGGCACCGGGGACGCCGCCGGGGATGCGGCCGGGCGCATGCAATCGCCGGGACGCATGTGGGTGTTGCTGCCGCGCGGCGTTGCACCCTGATGCACGCGTGGCACGGGTGTGGCTCGCCGCGCTGCCCTGCCTAATCTTCTGGTGTAATTGCCCCAAGTCCCCTCATGCCAACCGTGCATGCCCGACCGTAGGAGAAGCCCACGATGCGCCCCAGCCCGCACACGCGATGCACCCGCTTGCAAACTTCGCAACACCCGCCGTCCTCCGGGTGCCAGCGCCTTGGGACCGTCTTTGGCACCGTCGCGCTTGCTGCGCTGCTGGCGGGCTGCGAGACCGCGGTGCCCCTCAATGGGCCCGCGCCGATCGTCAACATCCCGATGAGTGCGCCGCCAGCTCGCGTCCCGCCCGCGCCGCGCAACACGTACAGCCCGCCACCTGCGCCAAGCGCCCAGCCGCCCGCTGCGGAAGCTCAGCCCCTGCAGCCCACGCCCGGGATTGCCGTGCAGCCGCTGGCGCCCGAATCGGCGCCCCTGCCCGCTCCGCTCGCACCCAGTTCACAAGCCGCGCCCCCTGCCTCAGGCGCCATGGCACCCCCTGCAGTCTCGGTATACCCGCCGGTTCCCACTGCGCCGGCGCAGCAGCCAATGCCGTCTGCCTCCGGCCCGCAACCATCGGGGCCGTTGCCGGCCAACGCCGTGCGTTTCGTGTGCAATGACGGCACGTCATTTATCGCCACGTTTGGCGACGTCAGCGTCACACTTTCCACCGCCTTGGGCGTCGTACGGCTCGACCAGACGGTCGCCGCCGATGGTGCCCGCTACAAGAACGGCGACCTGCAAGTCTGGTTCAAGGGCCGCCAGGCAACCGTGACCAACCTCACCCAAGCCGGGGGCAGCGCGCTATGCGTGGAGCAGCGTTGAGGACCGGCAGCGGCGAGCACGGCCGATTGCATCCGCCGGTCTGAGGCCCTTCCCAAGGCCCTGCGGCGAATGCCGCGCTCTGCAGCCGGTGATTGCGGACTCCGGCATTCGCCCGCCTCGGGTCCGAAACGCCGACCGGCTCCGTCACCCCAGGGTTGCCCAAGCCGCTGGCAATTCCCACAATCCGGCACTAGCATCGCGTTGCTGACGATCAGCCCGTGCCCACAAGGCGCGGAGGCGGCCCGGGCGCAACACGTTTAGGGCCAGACGCACAACCCGCAGCACGCGCTGCATGCGGCGGCCGCTCATCCCCCAAGGCTGCCCACCAAGGAGACAAGTGCCATGGACGCACCCCTTCCCGAAGCGATACGCCGAGCACTCGCATCGGTCTCGCTCGACGACAAATACACCCTTGAATCGGGCCGCGCCCTAATGAGCGGCATTCATGCCCTGGTGCGCCTGCCGATGCTGCAGCGCCAACGCGACGCCGCGGCGGGCCTGAACACGGCCGGATTCATCTCCGGCTATCGCGGATCTCCGCTTGGTGGCTATGACCAGGCGCTGTGGAAGGCTAAAAAGCTGCTTGCCGCCAACAACATCGTCTTCCAGCCCGGCGTGAACGAGGAGCTGGCAGCGACGGCGCTGTGGGGCACGCAGCAGTTAGACCTGTATCCGCAAAGCAAGCAGTATGACGGCGTGTTTGGCATCTGGTACGGAAAGGGCCCCGGAGTGGACCGTTGCTCGGACGTGTTCAAGCATGCCAACATGGCCGGCACGGCACGACACGGCGGAGTCATCGCAGTGGCCGGCGACGACCATGTCGCCAAGAGCTCCACTGCGGCGCACCAGAGCGACCACATTTTCAAGGCCGTGGGTTTCCCGGTGTTTTTTCCGAGCAACGTGCAGGATATCCTGGACCTCGGCCTGCATGCGCTGGCGATGAGCCGCTACAGCGGGGTGTGGGCAGGGATGAAGACCATCCAGGAGGTGGTCGAGTCCTCGGCATCGGTCGACGTGTCGCATGACCGCGTGCGCATCATCCTGCCCACCGATTTCGAGATGCCGCCGGAAGGCGTGCACATTCGCTGGCCGGACGACCCCTTGTCGCAAGAAGCGCGGCTGATGGACGTGAAGTGGTACGCGGCCCTGGCCTATATCCGCGCGAACCGTCTGAACCACACCGTGATCGATAGCCCGCGTGCGCGGCTGGGCATCATGGCCTCGGGCAAAGCCTACAACGACACACGCCAGGCGCTCGCCGACTTGGGCTTGGACGCCGAGGCCTGCGCGCAGCTGGGAATCCGCCTGCACAAGGTGGCCGTCGTGTGGCCACTGGAAGCTGCCATCACGCGCGAATTCGCCACCGGCTTGCAGGAAATCCTGGTGGTCGAGGAGAAGCGCCAAGTCATTGAATATCAGCTCAAGGAAGAGCTCTACAACTGGCGCGAGGACGTGCGCCCGAATGTGATTGGAAAGTTCGACGAGCGCGAGGGAGACCGCACAGGAGGCGAGTGGAGCCAACCGAACCCGGGCGGCAACTGGTTGCTGCCCGCCAAGGCCGACCTGAATCCAGCCATCATCGCCCGCGCGATCGCCAGCCGGCTCGACCGCCTGGGCATCCTGCGTGAGGCCGGGGTGGACGTGCAGCGCGGAATTCGGGAGCGCATGGAAATCATCGGCGCCAAGGAACGGGCGCTTGCCGCGATGCCCATCTCCGAGAAGCGTCCACCATGGTTCTGCTCGGGCTGTCCGCACAACACCAGCACGCGCGTGCCGGCAGGCTCGCGCGCGACGGCCGGCATCGGCTGCCACTACATGGTCGTGTGGATGGATCGCAGCACGACAACCTTCAGCCAGATGGGGGGCGAGGGCGTGGCGTGGGTCGGACAGGCACCGTTCAGCAAGGACAAGCACGTGTTTGCCAATCTCGGCGATGGCACGTACTACCACTCCGGTCTGCTGGCCATCCGCCAGGCCATTTCCAGCCAGGCCAACATCACCTACAAGATTCTGTTCAACGATGCGGTGGCGATGACCGGTGGCCAGCCCGTGGAGGGCGGCCTCACGGTCCCGCAAATTACCCGCGAGCTGCAAGCTGAAGGTGTGCGCGAGATCGTCGTCGTCACCGACCAGCCACAGAAATATGCGGGCGTCCACGACCTCGGGCCCAACATCGCCGTGCACCACCGCGACGAACTCGACGCGATCCAGCTGCGCCTGCGTGACGTGCCCGGCACCACGGTCATTGTCTACGACCAGACCTGCGCGACCGAGAAGCGCCGGCGTCGCAAGCGCGGGTTGATGGAGGATCCGCCGCGGCGCGTCGTGATCAACCCGTTGGTGTGCGAAGGGTGCGGCGACTGCTCCGAGCAGAGCAACTGCTTGTCCGTGGAGCCGCTGGAAACCGAGTTCGGCCGCAAGAGGGCGATCAACCAAAGCACCTGCAACAAGGATTACTCCTGCCTCAAGGGATTCTGCCCGAGCTTTGTCACGGTCGAGGGCGGAGCCTTGCGCAAGCCCAAGCCAGCCCAGGCCCCCAGCGCAGATGCACTGCCCGTCTTGCCCGAGCCGGCCATTCCCGATCCCGTGAAGGCCGACCGCGCCGGCGGCGGCTGCTACGGCATCCTGGTGGCGGGCGTGGGTGGCACCGGGGTCATCACGATCGGCCAGCTCCTGGGAATGGCCGCGCACATCGAGGGCAAGGGCATCGTCACCCAAGACGCGGCGGGCCTTGCCCAAAAAGGCGGCGCGACATGGAGCCACGTGCTCATCGCCGACACGCCGGAGCACATCCACACCACGCGCGTTGCCATGGCCGAGGCCGAGCTCATCCTCGGTTGCGACAGTATCGTGACGGCCGACCGCGAGACGCTCTCGCGCGTGCGTGAAGGCCGCACCTATGTGGCGCTCAACACCCACGGCACCCCCACGGCGACCTTCGTGCACCAGCCGGACTGGCAGTTCCCGGCCGCAGCCTGCCGCGCAGCCATTGAGCAGGCTGCAGGGGCCGGGCAAATCGCCGGGTTCGATGCCGAGGATGCTGCCGTGCAGTTGCTGGGCGATGCGCTGTATGCCAACCTCATGCTTCTGGGTTTCGCATGGCAAAAGGGCTGGCTACCGCTGCAGCGTGCTTCACTGCTGCGCGCCATTGAGCTCAATGCCGTGGGGGTCGAGAAGAACAAGACCGCGTTTGAATGGGGTCGTCGCGCTGCCGCCGACCCCCAGGGCTTTGCCGCGCTCACGGCGACCGGACAGGTGATCCGCTTCGTTCGCCGCCCCTCGCTGGACGAGGTCATCAAGCGGCGCGTGGAGTTTCTCACCGATTACCAGAGTGCTGGCTACGCAGCGCAATACGCTGCGTTCGTCGCCAAGGTGCGCGCGGGCGAGGGCCCACTGCAATCGAGCCGGCTGAGCGAGGCGGTGGCGCGCTACCTTTTCAAGCTCATGAGCTACAAAGACGAATATGAAGTGGCCAGGCTGCACCGCACCCCGGAGTTCGCCGCGCAAATCCAGGAGCAGTTCGAGGGTGACTTCAAGCTGCATTACCACCTCGCACCGCCTTTGCTGTCAAAGCGCGATGCGAAGGGGCACTTGGTGAAGCGCGAATTCGGGGCCTGGATCGGCACCGTCTTCGGCGCCCTGCGCCACTTCAAGGTGCTGCGCGGCACCGCGCTGGATCCGTTTGGGCACACGGCGGAGCGCCGGCAAGAGCGCGCGCTCATCGCGCGCTACCGTGACACCGTGGGCGAACTGCTGGGCGGGCTCAATGCGCAAAACCTTGAGCTTGCCGTGCGCATAGCCAGCGTGCCGGAACATATTCGCGGCTTTGGCCACATCAAGGCCGATCAGCTGGAGCAGGCGCTTGCGCAGTGGGATGCGTTGATGCTGCAGTGGCGCCAAGGCGGATCGAACACCGGCGATGGAGCGCCGGCGTTGACCGCCGCACGTCCACAGCCCGAGCACGCCTGACATTCTTCGGCCGCTTTGGGCGAGGTGGCGGGTCCCAGGAGGCGCGGATGGCGCGCACCCAGGCGAGTCCTGGGTGCGCGCTCGCCGCCTCAGTCCGGATGCGCTCCGGATGCTTTGTGGGGCGTGCCGCTGCGCTACCGGCGCTCGAAGATCCAGGACGCCGCAATGCCCAGCGCGAGGCCCCAGAAGGCACTTCCGATGCCGAACATGGTGAGGCCGGACGCGGTGACGAGAAAGGTGACGAGTGCAGGCTCGCGTTCGTCTTCTGTGCCGAGCGCATTGAGCAAACTGTTGCCGATGGTGCCCAGCAGAGCCAGTCCAGCGATGGCGACCACCAGAGCGCGCGGAAACGCGGCGAAAACGCTGGCAATCGTCGCGCCCATGATGCCTGTCACCAGATAAAACACGCCGGCCCAGACGGCCGCGCGATAGCGCCGCGCCGGGTCGGGGTCCGCATCCTTGCTCATGCAGATCGCTGCGGTAATTGCCGCGAGATTGAACGAAAATCCGCCAAACGGTGCGAGCAGCACGCCGGTAAGACCGGTCCAGCTGATCAAGGGTGATGATGGCGTGGCGTAGCCGTTGGTGCGAAGGACCGCCATGCCGGGAACATTTTGCGAGGCCATCGTGACGATGAACAGCGGCAACCCCACCCCCAGCACAACGGGTAGGGAAAACGCCGGTGAGGTCCATATGGGGTGCGTGAATGCGACCCTGATGCTGCCCACCCTGATCATGCCCTGCGCCGCGGCAACAAGGAGCCCGAGCAGGAAGGTCAGGGGCACGGCATAACGCGGCAGATGACGTCGGGCGAGGAGAAAGAGCCCCAGCATGAGGCTGACGAGCAGGCGCTGGTCGGGTAAGGCGGCAAAAACATCCAAGCCGAACTGCAAAAGCACGCCGGCGAGCATCGCTGAAGCCAACGCCTTGGGAATGCGTCGCATGATCTGGTCAAACCAGCCTGTCACGCCGCAAAGTGCGATCAGCGCCGATGCGAAAACAAAGGCGCCGATTGCCTCGGCCATGGGAACTCCCGCTAATCCAGTGGCCAGCAAGGCCGCACCTGGTGTTGACCAGGCGGTCAGCACCGGGCTTCGAAAATAAAGAGACAGTCCGATGCATGTCAGCCCCATGCCGATTCCAAGGGCCCACAGCCAGGACGCCATCTCGGCCGGCGAAGCGCCCGCGGCGCGCGCCGCCTCAAAAACAATGGCCGCTGAACTCGTGTACCCGACCAGCACGGCAATAAAGCCGGCCGATACG
This sequence comes from Thiomonas sp. FB-Cd, assembly GCF_000733775.1. Classification (NCBI taxonomy): domain Bacteria; kingdom Pseudomonadati; phylum Pseudomonadota; class Betaproteobacteria; order Burkholderiales; genus Thiomonas; species Thiomonas sp. FB-Cd. The sequence continues at coordinate 1,143,226 of NZ_JPOE01000005.1, forward strand.
TGCGCGGGCGAGAACCAGCTCGCGATGCGATTGCCCACCATTGGCTCCTCTGTTGTAATCTTCCACCGTGCGCTATGACGCACGGTGAAAGATTAGCAGATGGGCGTTATAACGCACGCTCAGGCGTTGGGAGAAGCCGTCATGACCGCAGAGCCCGCAGTGGATGACCCGCCTGGTCCGCACGAGATCGGTCGGACCGTGGCCACGCGGTTGCGTGAATTGCGCAAGCAGCGCGGCTGGAGTCTTGACCGTGCCGCGCTCCAGACCGGAGTGAGCAAGGCCATGCTCGGGCAGATTGAACGCGGGGAGTCGAGCCCAACGGTCGCGACGTTGTGGAAGATTGCGGGGGGATTTGCCTGCTCCCTGACGAGCTTTCTTGTTGACGCGGCCGAGCCCTGGGCTGACAGTCATGTGCGCAATGCCGCCGCTGCGCGCGCGAAGCCGGCCAGCGACGACATGCTCGTGGCCCCGATCTTTGCCTACGACCCGCGGTTTGCATTCGAATTGCTCGAGCTCACGTTGTTGCCCGGGTACGTCCGCCACTCCGAACCGCATACGGCTGGCGTGACGGAGCACGTGATCGTTCTGCAGGGACGCATGGATGTGATGTTTGCCGGGCAATGGACATCGCTTGCGCCCGGCGACGCCGTCCGGTTTGCCGCTGACAGGCCCCATGGCTATCGCAATCTCGGCGACTCAGCCGCTGTTTGCCTCAATCTCATCCATTACGCCGTCACCGCACCGCACCCAAGCCACGGAGGACCATCGGCGCCTGCACAACCATGAGGCCACTGCGGCGCGGCGACACGCCGGCCTGCCCAAAGGCAGATTCAGGCGTCGACCGGAGCACCCACGCCGATGCTGCAGCGGCACGGCATCAAGGTTGTGCGTGGCGCGATCAAAATTCGGTCGGGTCCACGTCGATGGCCCAGCGAACGCGCGCCTTGCTTTCCAGCAGGGATGCGCGCCACTGCGTGAGAAAACCCTGCAACGCTGCGCGGCTCGCGCCTTCCACCAGGATGTGCTGCCGGTGGACCCCGGCCACGCGGGCCAGGCTTGCAGGCACCGGCGGGTAGACCATCAGGCCCGCCGCCTGTGCCGGCGCAGCCGCCAAGTCGGTGGCCAGAAGCAGGAAGGCCTCGAGAGTCTCGGGCCGTTTGTGCTCGGCGCGCAGCAGCGCCTGGTACGAAAAAGGCGGCATCCCCGCCCGCCGGCGCTCGACCAGCTCCTGCGCAGCAAAACTGCGGTAGTCGTGAGCCCGCAGCGTCTGGTACACCATATGCTCGGGGTATGCGGTTTGCACCAGCATCTCCGCGGCGTGGACGGGCGCCGCAGCGGAACCGTCGGTGTCAGCAGTACCGGCGGTGGGCACCGTGTTTGCACCCGGCTCGCCACTGGCGCGCCCGGCTCGTCCGGCTGCCTGCATGATTTGGGCGAACAGGCGCTCTGGACCGCGCACGTCGTGGGTGAACAGACCGGCGTCGGGGTTGAGTGCGGCCACGAGGGTGACGCGCTGAAAGTCATGCCCCTTGGTAATCATCTGGGTACCCACGAGGATGTCGACCTCACCCGAATGGACCTTGGCGAATCCGCTTTGCGCAGCGCCTCTGCGCCGCACGCTGTCGGCGTCAATGCGCGCAATGCGCGCCTGGGGGAACAGCGCCACCAGCGCCTCTTCCACGCGCTGGGTCCCGCGCCCCAGGGGCTGAAGGTCAAGACTTCCGCAATCCGGACAGGCACGTGGAACCGGGGTGCGATGACCGCAGTGGTGGCAGCGCAGTGTTCGGTCGGTGCGATGGAAGACAAGGTGCGCGTCGCAATGCGGGCAATCCGATAGCCAGCCGCAATCCGGACAGCGCAGCACTGGCGCGTAGCCGCGCCGATTGATGAAAAGCAGGCATTGCTCGCCGCGCGCCAGACGCTGCAGGATGGCCTCCTGCAGTGCGGCGCCAACCAGTCCGCCAGTGCGCAGCAGCGGGTCTTGCCTCGCGTGCAGCAGGCGCACTTCGGGCAAGCGGCCCGCGGCACGCTCAGGCAGCTCCAACAAGCGGTACCGCCCCCGTTGGGCCGCGTGCCAGCTCTCAAGCGCGGGTGTGGCCGAGCCCAGCACCACGGGCACGCCGCGCTGGCGGGCACGCCAAACCGCCAAGTCGCGTGCGGAATAACGCGCGCCTTCCTGCTGCTTGTACGAGGGATCGTGCTCCTCGTCCACAATGATCAGGGCCAGGCGTGGCAGACTGGCCAGCGCCGCCAGACGGGTGCCCAGCACGATGCGCGCCTCGCCGCTGTGCGCCGCGCGCCAATGGTCGAAGCGCTCGGCCTCTGCAAGACCACTGTGCAACAAGGCGATCGACTCCTGCGGAAACCGCTCGGCCAGGCGCGTTGCCAGCGGTGGCGTCAGGTTGATTTCGGGGGTGAGCACCAAAACCTGCGTGCGTGGATCCTTCGCCAGCGCATGCGCCACGATGCGCAGATAGACCTCGGTCTTTCCGCTGCCGGTGACTCCGAAAAGCAGGAAAGGTGCGAAGCCCTGGGCCTCGCACACCGCGCTCACGGCGGCCTGCTGCGCCGCCTGCAGGACGTGAGGCGGCCTGGCCTCCGCGGGTAACCCGGGGTCATCCGGCATGCGCGCCGCCGGCGCCGGCACAGGCTCCACCCAGCCCTGGGCAGTCCAGTCGCGCAAGAGCGCCGCAGCCTTCGGATGAAGCCGGCGCGCAGCGGCGAGCGCCAGAGGCGGTGTGGCGCGTGTCTCGGCGGCGCTCGCGCCCTCCTCCAATGGTGCAAGCCCGAGCGCGGAGGTCAAGCGCGCAAGGGCGGCATGGCGGGGGACGATCGCGGCGCGCAGCCCCAGCTGCCCGGCCGGGGTCAGCCGAAAGGCTGCGCGCTCCCGGCGTGCGCGCTGTGCCGCCACGCGCGCCGCCACAGCGGCCGCACTGCGGCTGCGAAGCCAGCCGGGCAAGGCCGCCCCCATCAGCTCGCCCAGTGGCCGCTGGTAATAGCTCGCGGCAAAGCGCAGGAGGGCCAGCCAGTCCGCACCGAGCGGCGGCAACGCGTCCACAACCTCGGTCACCGCGCGCAACGTTGCCGACGCCGCGCGCGCTGGCCCGGCTGCATCCAGCACAACCCCTCCCACCGTCTGGCGCCCGAGCGGCACGCGCACCAGCGTGCCGGGTACCAAGGCTTCGGTGTGCGTGTAATCCAGGACGTCCCAAAGCGGTGCATCCACCGCGATGTGAAGCACAACCACGGGCGGATTCCCGACTGTCGGCCTTTGCGCTGGGTCAGGGTTTTCCACGAGATGGGGTCGCGAGGGAGAGAATTAAGTGAGTGTTGACTCGCACGCAGCCGCCCGATTTTTCAGGCCGTGGACAAACGGAAAAAAGTCAAGTCTGCTTGTGAATAACTTTGTGCATAGGCTGCGTCTTATGCGAAATCAAGCTTGTGGATAACAATGTGAGTATCTTTTCACGCAGTTGCACAAACCTGAGATAGGCTTTTTAAATCAAAAGGTTAGTCAGGTGAACTTCAAGTCAAGCCTGTGATTTTCATGCTGCACTGCATATCATCCCAAAATGTGCATAAGCACGCACCGTTCTTGACCTGAACGCACGTTTGTGGTGGGCTATGCGCACCGCCACGGGTCTAGACGCGCAGTGTTCGACTATGCCCGTGCACGGCCTCGACCAGCGCGGCCACATGCTCGGGCGGCGTGAATTGCGAGATGCCGTGCCCGAGATTGAAGACATGCCCCACAGCCGCGTTCGCCGTCACGGGACCAAAACTCTCAAGAACCGTGCGCGCCTGCGCCGCGATGCGGTCCGGTGGCGCGAACAGTATGGCGGGATCGAGATTGCCCTGAAGTGCCACACGGTGGCCAACCTGCGCCCGCGCGGCACCGAGATTGACCGTCCAGTCCACGCCCAAGGCGTCGGCGCCGCTATGGCTCATGGCTTCGAGCCACGGACCGCCACCCTTGGCAAACAAAATGACCGGCACCCGCCTGCCCTCATGCTCCCGCTTGAGCTGGGAAATGACGCGCTGGCTGTAACCCAGCGAAAACTCCTGAAAGGCGCCGTCCGCCAGGGCACCGCCCCAGGAGTCGAAGATCATGGCCGCCTGCGCGCCGGCATCGATCTGCGCGTTGAGGTACGCGGCAACGGCGTCGGCGTTCACGGCCAGGATGCGGTGCATCAAATCAGGGCGTGAATACAAAAGCGTCTTGGTGAGGCGCCAGTCATCGCTGCCGTGTCCCTCCACCATGTAACACGCCAATGTCCACGGGCTTCCGGAAAAGCCAATGAGCGGCACACGCTGGGTGTCGCCCTGCTGCAGCGCCCGGCGGATTTGTGCCACCGCGTCGAAGACATAGCGAAGCTGGTCAAGATCTGGCGGGCGCAACGCCAGAACGTCCGCCTCGGTGCGCAGCGGGCGCTCGAAGCGTGGCCCTTCGCCTGCCGCGAACTGCAGGCCAAGGCCCATCGCATCTGGCACGGTGAGGATGTCGGAAAACAAGATCGCCGCGTCCAGAGGGAAGCGATCCACCGGCTGCAGCGTGACCTCGGTTGCGAAATCCGGATTCTGGGCCAGGGCCAGAAAGCTGCCGGCGCGCGCGCGTGTGGCGTTGTACTCGGGCAGGTAGCGCCCGGCCTGGCGCATCAGCCACACTGGCGTGTAGTCAGTCGGCTGACGCAGAAGGGCGCGAAGAAAAGTGTCGTTCGAGAGGGCGGTCATCGGGGTATTGTCGCAAACCCCGGATGCCCGACCTCCAGCGCCCCATCCTTGCAGCGGCTAAACCTTCCGTAATCGATTGAGCTGTTGCAACTCGTATTGCACGCGCACTTTGGAAGCGTTGACCTTCGCCACCGTCTCCTCGATCCCCTTCACCGCACGTCCGGCTGTGGGCGCGTACCAAAAATGGGTGATGACCGTTGCATTGGGCGTGGCGTAGCGCCCCTGAAGGCGCAGCGTGTTGAACGTTCCCGCGGGCACCTGCACCGATTCCTCCGCTTCAACCGTCACCTGGACCTCGATGGACGCATGCAACTCCCACTCCGGTTGGCTTTGAATGATGGTCTCGCTCCAGCTCTCGCCCGGCGCCATGGGAAAGCGGAATTGCGGAAAGGCCGGGCTGTAGGTCACGGCCTCCCCCGGGACCATTTCACGCGAAACCAAGTCAAACTGGTCACTGTAGATATTCTTCAACCACGTGGCGTCCGTCTTGTCCCCGTTGTTGACCTCGATTTGAATATGCCCGCCGTCGAGCAGGGCCACGACCCGGCTGCGCATGAGCAAGCCGGCGTCCCGGTGATCGCTGTCGTCCAGCGTGCGTGTGAGGAACAGCCACTCATCGCCGACGCGAATATCGGGGCGAAGCAGCCTGCTGAAGGACTGCGCAGAAGGGGTCGAAGATGCGGTGAGCGAAGTCGTGTCCATGCGCGGTGCTCCAAGCGTGTCTTGAGCCGCAGAGCATATCCGGCATGGATATCCGGCATTGCATGCGGTGGAATATTGCGAAGGTTGCCGCGCCCGGCGACCCTGCCGCGCTGCGGAGCAGGGATGTGCAGATGGAACCAACCGAAAGCATCATCACAGCGCCCCAACGACGCCCGTGGCCGCCCGGAAGTGCCCTACCAGGAGTGGCGCGACAGCGCTTGACAGTCTATTGCAACTCAGTTGCAATAGATCCGTGATAGGAGGACGCCCGGTGGGGCTATTGACTCCGATTGGCCCCTTCTCCCTCCGATCCAGAACCCCATGCGTTCAAACCCGTTGGCTGCGCTCGGCCTATGGCTGTTTTCAGCGATATTCGCCTGCGCCCAGGCGGCGCCGGTCCCGGTCGTGGCCGCGGAAAGCACATACGGCACCATCGCCCAAGCCATTGGCGGGCCCCATGTGCGGGTCAACAGCATCATCCAAAACCCGAACGTGGATCCCCACCAATTCGAGGCCTCACCGCAGACAGCCCTCGCGGTGGCACAGGCTGCGTTGGTGATCATGAACGGTCTGGGCTATGACGACTGGATGCGCAGGATGCTGGCTGCCAACCCCAAGCCTGGCCGGGTTGTGATGATTGCAGCGCAGCTGGGGGCAGCCATCGTGATGCCCAACAAGAATCCGCACGTGTTCTACGACCCGCGCGTCGGCCTGTTGGTGGCCCAGCGATTGGCACGCCAGCTGGAGGCCCTCGACCCGGCACATGCGGACGATTTCCGGCGCAATTTGCAGGTCTTCGCACAGAGTCTGCAGCCGGTCGACGCCGCGATTGCCCAGCTTCGTGCGCAGCACCCGCATCTTGCCGTGACGGCCACGGAGCCGCTTTTCGATTACATGCTGGGCCTGCTGGACTGGAAAAGCCTTGGCGAGACTTTCCAGTTGAACGTGATGAATGGCACCGAGCCAACACCAGGGGTGGTTGTGCGCTATGAGGACAATCTTCGCCACCGCCGTGTGGCGCTCTTGATCTATAACCGGCAAGTGAGCGATCCGCTGACTCAACGCATGCGCGATATCGCGCGCGCGAGCGGCATTCCCACCGTAGGACTCGATGAATTCGCGCCACCCGGTACGGGTTACGCGCAATGGTTGCTGGCCAGCTTGCGCAACGTGCAGCTGGCGCTGCACAAGGAGGCGCAATGAGCGCTGTGCAGCGCGGCGCGACCCTTGGCGGCCGCGATCCCGGTGCTGCGGCCGCGACGCCATCAGCCTGGGCCGTCCGTGCCAATGCCCTGACGTGCAGGCGCGCGGCACGCGCGGTAATCGAAACGCTGGATCTGCGCATCGCCCCTGGCCAGTTGGTCGGCGTATTCGGGAGTAACGGATCGGGCAAGACCACACTGCTGCAAACCCTGGCCGGCATTTTGCCTGTCGGTGGGGGCGAGCTCGCATTGCTCGGAGAAGAGCCCGCGCAGGCACGCACGCGCGTTGGTTACGTTGCCCAGAGCGTCCCCGAAGGCGCATACGGTCGCGTGGCTGTGGCCAGCTTCGTCGGCGCCGCCTGGCAGGGTGAGCGCTGGGGCCTGGGCCTGGTTGGGGCGAGCAGGCGAAGCCAAGCCCTGCAGCGGGCGCTGCGCAGCGTGGATGCGCTGCACCTGGCCGCTCGGCCAATGGCAGGGCTTTCGGGCGGCGAGCGCCAGCGCGTGTGCATCGCGCAGGCGCTGGTCAATCCGGTGCGTCTTCTTCTTCTGGACGAGCCGCTGTCGAACCTCGACCCGCGCGCCCAACAAAGCGTTCTGCTGCTGGTGAACAGACTGTGCCGTGACGAAGGCCTGACGGTGTTACTGACCGCGCATGACATCAATCCCTTGCTGCCCGTGATGGATCAAGTGCTCTATCTTGCTGGCAAACGCGGTCGCATGGGCACGGTCGACGAAGTGGTCAACGCCGAGTCGCTCAGTGCGCTGTATGGCCTGCCCATGTCCGTGGCGCGGCATGACGGCTACATGTTCATTCACCCGACACATGGTTTCATGCCCGAGGTCTCACCCCATTGTGGCCATGCGCACACGCACACCGACCTCACCTCCGGGAGCCCGCCGTGATCCTCGGTTTGGACTATGGCTTCATGCGCCATGCGCTCTTGGCTGCCAGCAGCATCGCCGTGGCCAGCGCGGCGATCGGCTACTTCGTCACGCTACGGCGACAAGCCTTTGCCGCTCATGCGCTGTCGCACGTCGGCTTCACCGGCGCAGCAGGCGCCATTTTGCTGGGACTGAGCCCCTATCTCGGCCTGTTTGCCTTCACGCTGGCGGCTGCGCTGGCGCTGGGCCTGGCCGGCGGCAGGCTGCGCGAGCGCGATATCGGCATCGGCATGGTGCTGATGTTCGCGCTTGGCCTGGGCGTGCTGTTCCTTAACCTGTACACGGCCAACGCGCAGGCTGCCATGAGCATCCTGTTCGGCAGCATCGTCGGGATCACGGCGCAGCAGGCCGCCTTGTCGCTCGGCGTGGCACTCGCCTGCCTGCTGGCGCTTGCGGGCATCTACCGCCCGCTGGCTTTCGCCAGCCTCAACCCCGAGGCCGCGCGCGCGCGCGGTGTGCCGGTGCGCGCTCTGGATCTTCTGTTTATCGCCGTGGTGGCTGCGGTGGTGGCCATTGCCGTGCCGGTGATCGGCGCACTGCTGATTTTCGCTTTCCTCATCGGCCCAGCCGCTGCAGCGCAGGCGCTGACGCGCGGCATGGCGCGCGGCGTGCTGTTGGCCATGGCTCTTGCCCTCCTCCTCACCTGGGCCGGGCTCGCGGCAGCGTATTACATCGGCTATCCGTCCAGCACCTGGATTGCTTCGCTGAGTTTCGCACTCTACCTCGCAGCGCAATTCATGCGTCCCGCCGATGCGCCAGACGTCGCCTCCTGAATCCCTCGTGCGGGCCTCGGCACGAATGGAGCAATTGGCCCAGACGCTGCGCCGGCACGGATTGCGTGCCACGCCGGCCGCGCTGGCAGTCCTGCATGCGCTCGATCAAGCGGCTGCGCCACTTGCACACGATGCCATCGCAGCCCGGCTGGCCACATCGTCGCCCGTCGATCGCGTCACGCTTTACCGAATCCTCGACCGCATGACCTGCGCCGGCTTGATCCATCGCTTTCAGGGCCCGGACCGCACCTGGCGCTTCAGCTCGAATGCCAGCGGCAGCACGGCCAGCATATTTGCCTGCACGCGCTGCCACAGCGTGGCCCCGCTTCCTGCCGCTCCCGACTTACCGAAGGCGCTGGCCCAGGTGCAGGACAAACTGCGCCAGCAAGGACTGACGAGCCTGGCGACCGAAATTACCGTGCACGGACTGTGCCCGCGTTGCCAGGGTTGACCCAAGCCCGCTGCGTCAAAGGTGTGAAGCGGCGGTGCCCGCAAGCCACGACACGGCGCTGGCCAAGAGGAAAATGAGAAACTTCGTGTTGGACGCGAGCCCGATGTTCTCGAAAAGGCGTCGCAGCCACCACACCGCCACCGGGTAGGAAATGAAGGATACGGCCAAGCCAAACATGGGTCACAGCGGACAGGTTCGCGTATGGCCCGCATTATCGGCAGGGTCGCCTCGACGCACTGTGTGCGCCTGTAACAGGAAACGCCGTCACCTCCTCACGCGGAGGCTTTCGTGCCGGGCGTCGCGGAGCCCTGGGCCGTTGCCGACCAAGGCCAGAGCGTGGGATCGGCAAAACAGTCCTTCAGATAGTCCACCCACAGCCGCAGGCGCAACGGCATGTGCTTGCGTTGCGCAAATACGGCGTGAATGCCCACGGGAGGCGCGCAGAAGTCGGCAAGGACCTCCACCAAACGTCCGGCTGCCAAGTCTTCGCCCACTTCCCACATCGAGCGCCAAGCCAGGCCGTGACCCTCCAGGCACCACTGATGGAGCACCGCCCCGTCGGTGCAGTCAAGGGGACCGCTCACGCGCAAGTGCTGCAGTTCGCCATCAATTTGAAAGACCCATCCGCGGGGCTGGCTTGCCACCGAGGAATAGGCCAGGCAGCGGTGACGCGATAGATCCTGCGGCGTGTGCGGCGCCCCATGGCGGCCGATGTAGGCTGCCGAGGCCACGCAGGCACGACGGCTTTCACCCAAGCGAACGCCAATCAGCGACGAGTCAGCTAGCGCGCTCACGCGCACGGCGCAATCGTAGCCTTCGTTGACCAGGTCAACGAGGCGGTCGGTCAGGTCCAGCGACAAGGTGACGTCGGGATTGCGCTCGCGGAACGCAGGCACCAGCGGCGCGACATGCTTGCGGCCAAACCCGGCGGGTGCGGTAATGCGCAGGTGACCGCTGGCCTTGACCCCGCCGGCTGTCACGCTGGCTTCCGCGCTTTGCAGGTCGGCAAGCAGCCGCTGGCAGTCTTCCAGGAAGGACACGCCTTCGTGCGTGAGCGTGATGCGCCGGGTGGTGCGCACCAGCAACTTGACCCCCAAGCGGGCCTCCAGCCCGTCGATGCGTCGCCCAATGATTGCGGGCGCCACGCCCTCGGCATTTGCCGCGGCCGTCAGGCTTCCGCGGCTGGCTACGGCGACGAACGTTTCCATCTGCTTGAGTCGATCCATGTTGGTGGGCTTCCTGATTCGGGTGTGCAGGCGAGGGACCCTTTCAAATTTCATGGGTATCCAGACCGCGATTCGGCCTTATTACCGCCATTCATGTCAAGACTGTCTTACGCTGGCACGGCCACGGCGCGCCCCGATCGACCTACACTTTGCAGTGCAGCATAAAAAATAGCTTTCGCGCCAAGAGCGACATGTCCAATTGACGCACCGCATCATTTTTTAGTTCTGAAAAGCCGTTCACAGGAGATTCGCATGCAATCCATAGACCTGCCCCAGGGCATCAGCATCACCGCTCCCCACAACCCGGCGTTCGACGGCGTGCTTACGCCGCAGGCGCTGAGCTTCGTGGCGACGCTACACCGGGCCTTTGAGCCACGCCGCCAAGCGCTCCTGGCCGAACGCGCGGCACGCACGAAGCGGCTCGATGCAGGCGAGCGCCCTGACTTTCTCCCCGACACACTTGCCATCCGTGAGGGGAATTGGAGCATTGCCGCGCTGCCGAAGCCGCTCGTGAAGCGGCGCGTGGAGATCACCGGTCCAGTGGATCGCAAGATGGTCATCAACGCCTTCAACTCAGGCGCCGACAGTTACATGGCGGACTTCGAGGATGCGAATACCCCGAACTGGGACAATCAGATCCAGGGTCAGATCAACCTGTCGGAAGCCATACGCCGCACCATCGTGCTTGAGCAGGGCGGCAAAACCTACAAGCTGAACGACCAGATCGCCACGCTGCAGGTGCGCCCGCGTGGCTGGCATCTGGACGAGAAGCACATGCGCGTGGACGGCCAGCGCGTGAGCGGCTCCTTGTTTGATTTCGGCCTTTATCTCTTTCACAACGCGAAAGAGCTCATCGGGCGCGGCGCGGGGCCCTACTTCTATCTGCCGAAGCTGGAAAGTCATCTGGAGGCCCGCCTGTGGAATGACGTGTTTGTGATGGCCCAGGACACACTTGGCATTCCACGGGGCACCATCAAGGCCACGGTGCTGGTGGAGACGATCCTGGCCGCGTTCGAAATGGATGAAATCCTCTACGAACTTCGCGAACACAGTGCTGGCCTGAACGCAGGGCGCTGGGACTACATCTTCAGCGCCATCAAGAAGTTCAAAGTCGACCGCAACTTTTGCCTGGCCGACCGCGCGCAGATCACCATGAACGTGCCCTTCATGCGGGCCTACGCGCTCCTTCTGCTCAAAACCTGCCATCGCCGTGGCGCGCCAGCCATTGGTGGCATGAGCGCGTTAATCCCCATCAAGAATGATCCGGAGAAAAATGCCCGCGCCATGGAGGGCATCCGCGCTGACAAGCGGCGCGATGCAACCGACGGCTATGACGGCGGCTGGGTCGCCCACCCGGGGTTGGTTGCCTCCGCGATGGAGGAGTTTGTTGCCGTCCTTGGCAACAAGCCGAATCAGATCGAAAAGACGCGCGATGACGTGACCGTCACGGCTGCCGATTTGCTCAACTTCGTGCCTGAACAGCCGATTACGGAAGCGGGCGTGCGCAACAACATCAACGTCGGCATCCATTACCTCGGTGCATGGCTTTCCGGCAGCGGTGCCGTGCCCATTCACAACTTGATGGAAGACGCCGCCACGGCTGAAATCTCACGCAGCCAAGTGTGGCAGTGGATCCAGTCTCCAAAGGGCGTGCTTGACGACGGGCGCAAGGTCACGGCCGACATGGTGCGTGCGCTCATACCCGAAGAGCTTGCCCGTGTGAAGGCAACCGGCGCCCATGGGCAGTTCGACAAGGCTGCGCAGATTTTCGAGCGTATGGCCACCGGTCAGGAATTCACGGAATTCCTGACGTTGCCGCTGTATGAAGAATTGGGCTGAGCGACGCCCCCGCAGCAGTCCTTGCTGCTGCCTTGCGCGGGTTGGGTCAGGTCTTGGGCAAGGAGTCGATCTCCAGTCCATGGGCTGCGACCCCGCACTGCGCGACGGCGTGCCGCGTTTTTTCACACTGATGCTTCGCAAGAAGGGCGACGATGTCCGAAGTGCGCCCTTCCAATCCCCGATCCACGATGGCATCGATGTAACCAGCCTCACCTGGATATCCCTGGGGCGGCGGGATCCTTCAGGGAACACAGTGCGGAGATGCCCAACGGTTTGCGTGCAGGCGCCACGATCCAAGCCTAGCCCGCATCGGCAATCTTGAGTCGGTCCTGCATTGCGCCGGTCGAGCAGGGCAGGGAGATGGCGCCGGCTCGTCGGGCAATGCTGAGAGTCATCGAGGCGGCTCGACCAAATGGCTGGGTTTCGTCGCAGCAAATCCAGCACTTAGGCTGGGTGCTCGGCACACCGCACACGCACCCGTTGTCAAGCGCCGGGAAAATCAGGTGGTGGTGCCGGGGGCTGCCCCGGGCACCTCTGCAGGGCTTGGGCTATCGTTTGCAGCACTACCGCCCTGGGCATCGCCCGAAGTCGGGTGATCGTCCGGCTTGTGCGCCTTGCGCTGGAGCTTTTCCTGCTTCTTGCGCTGCTTGGCGAGTTCCTTCTGGCGTTTTTCGTAGGAGTAATTCGGCTTGGCCAATGGTTATCCTGATGAAGTGAGAAAGGGTGAAAGCACGCGGCGGCGAACCGATCGGACGCGCCGCGCCGTTTTCGCTGTGAAAGCGGCCTCGATTATTGCCCATCCAATGACGACGCGTGACTCGATTTCCACGCGAACCGCCACCGACAGCATCCACTCGACGTTGCCCGTGAAGAAATCACACCGTGAAACGGCGGTGGTTCAGCTTAGCACTTCGTCGAGCCAGCCGGGGGCGAATCAACAGGATGTGCCGATCTCGCTGTGACCCGGCGCTCTCTCACTTCGATTTTGCAGCCACTGATCCCCCGCGCGCATGCTCCCGGTCACCCGTTCGTCTGCGTGCGGATCAATCAGGCATTGCCGCGGACAGCTATGGCCATCTTCGGGCCCATGCTGCCGATCGAAGCAATTCGCTTGAGCTGCACGCAGGGCGGCGATCCGAAAAAGGGCTCGACTGGAGAGGAAGATCCTTGGGTTTCTCAGCTTATGCGTGGCCGCGTCCCACGCGGCGGATGCACTTGACCTCGCGCCCGAAATTGTTAGGACATGCATGCCTGCTGGGTCGTGCATGTTGCCCCGGAAGTCGATTGGCGCGCTCTGCGCGACCCTTGTGGTCACGCCTTGGTGCGGCAGCGTACAGACGCATGCTGTTCGCGCCACCAAAGTGCAGTGGGCCCGTTCACCTGTATCTCGATAGGAAACCATCATGGGTTACTCAACATCCGCTGTGGCGCGGCTGGAGATCTGGCGCTTGGAGCTTGTGCAGGTCCGCTGGGGCCCCAAGGCAACCCGCGCAAGACGGAAATGCACGGGATGACCGGCGATGTCGGCGTGAAGGGAACTTGAGCAAGGAGTGGCGGCACCCTCGTTGTCGTCCGACCGCCGCACGCGCCTGTCGCGCAGCAGGCGGGCGGTTTATGTGAATGCTGCGATCAGCCGCCGTGCAACACCATGTCCGAATCAGCACATCGACTCGGCCAGTCTGCAATCACTGCTTCGCGCCCAGAGAAGGTCTTGCGCACTGATCAACATCTGTTGTCCCGTTGGCTTTCGTTGCTGCCGACAACGATCGCATGAGCACGTGGCGTGTGTTGCAGCCGTTCGTCCGGCTGCGTACGGAAACCCAGAGCCATGAAAACACCCACACTTTCGACCGATTTGCTGCAGCGCATGGACGCCTACTGGCGTGCCGCCAATTACCTGGCGGTCGGCCAGATTTTCCTGTGTGACAACCCGCTGCTGAAACGACCGCTGGCGCTGGCGGACGTGAAACACATGCTGCTCGGCCACTGGGGCACCACGCCAGGGCAGAACTTTATCTACGTCCACCTGAACCGGCTCATCAAGCAATACGACCTCGACATGATCTATGTCTCCGGCCCCGGCCATGGGGGCCCGGCTGTGGTTGGCAACACCTATCTGGAAGGCACGTACAGCGAGATCTATCCCGATATCAGCCAGGACGAAGCGGGACTGCAAAAGCTGTTCAAGCAGTTTTCGTTTCCCGGCGGCATTCCCAGCCACGCCTCGCCGGAGTGCCCCGGCTCAATCCACGAAGGCGGCGAACTGGGCTACTCGCTCAGCCACTCGTTCGGCGCGGTGTTCGACAACCCCGGCCTGATCGTCGCATGTGTCATTGGCGATGGCGAAGCCGAGACGGGGGCGCTGGCCACCTCGTGGCACTCGAACAAGTTTCTCGATGCGGCGACAGACGGCGCGGTGCTGCCAATCCTGCATCTGAACGGCTACAAGATTTCCAACCCCACCGTGCTCGCGCGCATCAGTCACGAGGAGCTGGAGCAGTTGCTGCGCGGCTATGGCTGGGCGCCGATCTTCGTCGAAGGGCACGAGCCGGCGCTGATGCACGCGGCGATGGCGACCGCGCTCGACGCGGCGCTGGAGCAGATCAGGTCGATCCAGCGCGACGCCCGTGAGCATGGCAATTTCACGCGGGCGCGCTGGCCGATGATCGTTCTCAGGTCGCCCAAGGGCTGGACCGGGCCGAAGGTGGTCGATGGCCTGCAGATCGAAGGCACCTTCCGGGCGCATCAGGTGCCCATCGCGATATCGGCCTCCTCGCCGCCCGAACATCTGCAGCAGCTGGAAGCCTGGCTGAAGAGCTACCACCCCGAGGAACTGTTCGACTCCCACGGCCGCTTGCGGCCGGAGCTGGCCGAACTGGCGCCCACAGGCACGCGTCGCATGGGAGCCAATCCGCATGCCAACGGCGGCATCCTGCTGCGCGACCTGCGCATGCCCGATTTCCGCGACTACGCCGGCGCCGTGCCGCAACCGGGTGCGCCCGGTTGCGGCGATACCCACGTGCTCGGCCCATTTCTGCGCGACGTGGCGAGAAACAATGGCGCGCAGCGGAATTTCCGCGTGTTCGGCCCGGACGAGACGCTCTCCAACGGGCTGGAGTCCCTGTTCGAGGTCACAATGCGCCAGTGGGACGCAGCCACCTTGGCGAACGACGAATGGCTGGCTCCCAGCGGCCGGGTGATGGAAATGCTCAGCGAACACCAGTGCGAAGGCTGGCTGGAAGGCTATCTGCTGACAGGGCGGCACGGCCTGTTCAATTGCTACGAGGCGTTCGTTCACATCGTCGATTCGATGTTCAACCAGCACGCCAAGTGGCTGCAAGTCAGCTCGCACCTTCCCTGGCGGCACAAGATCGCCTCGCTCAATTACCTGCTGGCCTCGCATGTCTGGCAGCAAGACCACAACGGCTTCACGCACCAGGACCCGGGTTTTATCGACGTGGTCATGAACAAGAAGGCGGGGGTCGTGCGCGTCTACTTCCCGCCGGATGCCAACTGCCTGCTGTCGGTGATGGATCACTGCCTGCGCAGCCGCCACTACGTCAACGTGGTGGTCGCGGGCAAGCATCCGGCACCGCAGTGGCTGGACATGGAGGCCGCGGTCAAGCATTGCGCTGAGGGCATCGGCATCTGGCAATGGGCCAGCAACGATCAGGAGGGAGACTCGCCCGACGTCGTGATGGCCTGCTGCGGCGACGTGCCCACGAAGGAGACGCTGGCCGCGGTATCGATCCTGCGCGAGCACCTGCCCGCGCTGAAGATTCGCGTGGTCAACGTGGTCGACCTGATGCGCCTGCAACCGCAAAGCGAGCATCCGCATGGCTTGAGCGACGTCGACTTCGACGCGCTGTTCACCGCGGACAAGCCGGTCATCTTCGCCTTCCACGCCTACCCGTGGGCAATCCACCGGCTAACCTATCGCCGTACCAACCACCACAACGTCCACGTCCGTGGCTACAAGGAAGAAGGCACCATCACGACGCCGTTCGACATGACCGTGCTGAACGAGCTGGACCGTTTCCATCTGGTGATGGACGTGGTCGACCGCTTGCCGCAAACCGGCGACCGTGGCGTGTACCTGAAGCAGCAAATCCAGGACAAGCTGATCGAGCACAAACACTACATCGACCAGCATGGCGAGGACATGCCCGAAATCCGCAACTGGGCATGGGCCATCCGCAATGAACACGCCAATGTCCAAAGACGGCACAAGGAAACCGCCACGAAACCGGACGCCGACCCGGCTAAGCCTGCAGCGTAGCCCGCGGCAAAGGATGACCTGAAAACCGAGCCGCTGCCGGCGCTGGAAACGAAGCTGCGGTCCTTGCCCGAGGGCCTCACGCAAGCTGCGGTATCCAGGCGTCTGTCAGCACAAGTTCTCGCGCCGAGCCAAGAGCGGCCTGAACAAGTCCATTCTCGATCAGGGCTGGGCCGAGTTCCGCAGGCAACTGGACGACAAGCTCCAGTGGAGTGGCGGGTGGCTTGTTGCGGTGCCGCCGCACCACACCAGTCAGACCTGTCCATGCTGCGGCCACATCGCGGCCGACAATCGCCGCACGCAGGCGCAATTCAAGTGCGTGGCGTGTGGCCATGCGAACCACGCCGACCTGGTTGGCGCGATGAATATCCTGGCGCGGGGACACCGCGTTGCAGCCCGTGGAGAGGTGGCGCATTCAGGCCCCTCGATGAAGCAGGAACCCACCGAAGCGACTGCGCACGAGGTCACTCATGCCTAGCGCCGCAGGAATCCCCGTCCTTGCCGCGCAAGCGGTGGCCACTGGCCAAGGGCGGGGTGGATGTCAACGGTTCACCCATGCGCGCAACAGCCGGGCGACAACATGTGGGTGCTGCGTACGCAGATAGGCTTCTCCTGCCATTTTGATCGCCTCACCTTGCGTGGGATGCGCATGCACCACGGTGGCCAGTGCGCCCAAGCCCATTCCGGCCACCATCGCCATTGAAATGCCGTTGATCATTTCACCAGCATCCCGGGCAACAATGGTGGCTCCAAGAATGGTATCGGTCCCTTCCCGGACGTGAATTTTCACAAAGCCGTTTTCTTCGCCATCGGTGATGGCGCGGTCGTCATCATGCATCGGCACCGTAAAGGTTTTCACTGGAATATCGCGTTCGCGCGCCTGCCGCACCGACATGCCAATGTGGGCGATTTCCGGGTCGGTGTAGGTGCACCACGGAATCGTCAAGACGCTCATGCGCTTGCGTCCATAGAACAAGGCGTTTTGAACCGCGACGCACGCCGACGCCACCGCCATATTGCTGTACTTGTGCTCCAGGCAAACATCTCCAGCGGCGTAAATGCGTGGATTGCTGGTGCGCAGGAAATCATCGACGTGGACCCCTGCTTCAGGGTCGTAAGCTACGCCGGCAGCTTCCAGCCTGAGCGCACGCACTGCCGGCATGTGACCGATCCCAGTCAAAATTTCATCGACATCGACGGTGGTGAGCTGACCGTCATTGACCAGTTCGACGCGTTTGCGGCCGTGTTCCATGCGGGCGCTGAGGACATCGCTATTCAGGTGGATCTCGACGCCATCGCGGGCCAATGCGTCAGACATCATCTGCGCTGCGTCACGCTCTTCCTTGGGCAAAAACAAGGGGGCGTTGTGGGCGATGATGGTTTTCACGCCCAAGCGACTGAACGCCTGCGCCAATTCGCAGCCAAGCGGACCGCCGCCAATCACCAGCAGACTGCGCGGAGGCACCGTCAGGTTGAACACCGATTCGTTGGTCAGGTAACCCACCTCGGTCAGGCCCGGGATTTCGGGCACGATGGAGCGTGATCCGGTGGCAATCAGCGCCTTCTTGAAGCGCAGGCGCTGGCCGGCAACTTCGACCGCATCGGCGCCGACGAAGTGTGCAACCCCGAAATACAGATCGATGCCTTCAGCGATCAGTCTGGCAGCTGAGTCCACGCGGCTGATGCGGGCGCGGATGTGTCTCAACCGCTCCATCGCCATCTGGAAATCAACCTCGATTGCCCGCGGTGGAACAGCGCCAAAATTTGGGGCGTTGCGCATGTCGGCATACACGCGCGCGGTTCGAATCATCGCCTTCGAAGGCACGCAACCGTAACTCAGCGAGCCGCCGCCAAGCCGGTGGCGCTCGATCAACGCCACTTTCACGCCAAGTGCGGCTGCGGTGCGTGCGGCTGCAATGCCACCAGGGCCGGCGCCAATGATGAGCAGCTGATAAACGCCGGATGGCGTCGGGTTGACCCAGTCGGCCGGCCTGACGTTGGACAGAAGCTCTTGCTCGTGGGGATCTCCTCCCAGGCCAGCGCTTGCGTTCGTGGGGGGCGGCGTGGTTATCTGCATGGCTGCAAGGTTGCGGCGATCACAGCCACCCGCCTTTGAATCCAGCACGGCGCAAGCCGGTCTGGAGGATTCTTGACTGACGGCCCAATTCCCATAAGAGGCCGCTGCGGTAGTTTTCAATCATCAACACTGTCATGCCCTGGTCCAGCCCAAATTCGCCCTCGGAAATCCAGCATGCATCGAGCGCGTTGAAACTGGCGTTAATGCCGCTGGAACGCAAGGCCTCCCCTTGGTGAGGCGCGCCTGTGGCAAAGAGATTGCGCATGGCGGGCAGCGCAATCTCTGGCGCAAAAACCAGCGACGCCGTGATCGATGGACCCGCGATGGTGCCGTCATCAGGGCCGTACGGAACACCCCGCGCGGCATAGCCGAAGAACCGTTGTTGCTGAGCGCCGATGAGTCGCGGCTCTGCGCTTGGCCCTTCACCCGCAGAAAGGCCCCAGCAGTTATCTGCATACCCGATGAAGCTGTGCGGATTGCGAATGGCATATTCGCGCTGCACATAGGTGGCACGACGGCTGTTTTCGAAATAGTCGCTTCGCTTCTCGCGCATGAATCGATCGCGGATGCCCCGAAAGTCGATCCACGCATGGGAGAACTGGTGAATGAACAGAGGCCCCGCATAGAGAAAATCGTAGCCGTAGAGATTCTCCCATTGATAGGTCACCGTCCACGCCTCAAAGCTTGCCGCGGTGAACGGATGCGTCGGCGAACCCAGGCCCAAGGCATAAAGCAGGATGGCTTCGCTATAGCCCTCCCAACCATAGTGCAAGAAGCCACATTCGGGCTTCCAGCCTTGGGCCACGGTTGCACCCTTGTATTGCGCCCAGCGCCAATTCACCCTGCGGTACAAGCGATCGGCCAGTTCACGCATTTCCACCTCGGCAGGGGTACTCGCGTCAAAGTACGCGGCGGCGGTGAGCATTCCGGCGATCAGCAAGGCGGTGTCAATCAGCGACAGTTCGGACTGCCAGACACGGACGCCTGTTTCCATGTCGAGAAAATGAAAGTAAAAGCCTTGATAACCGGTGGCCTCAGGGCTTCCCGTCTGGTCGCTGTTCCAGAAGAACCGCATGCAGCTGAGGCAGGCTTGCACGGCAGCGTCGCGTTCGATCCAGCCATGCTCCACCGCCACCGGATAGGACGAGAGTGCAAAGCCAGCCACCGCGATGCTTGCGGGCGATCCCTGCCGTGTGGTGTCGGCGACCAAACCGTTTCGCGGGTTGCTTGCTTTCGGAAAGTAGTTGAAGGCGGCCTGCTGCAGGCTGTCGAACATGGTCGCATCGGCGTGTTTCATCGCCTCAGCCGTGATCGCCGCGTCAAGCTGGATCGACGTATGCATCATCACCATTCCAGCGGGTTTGTCGGAGTCTGAAATCAGACAAGATGCCGGCACCATTCAGCCGGTTTGGCTCGTTACTGC
The DNA here is from genome assembly GCF_000733775.1 of Thiomonas sp. FB-Cd. NCBI lineage: Bacteria > Pseudomonadati > Pseudomonadota > Betaproteobacteria > Burkholderiales > Thiomonas > Thiomonas sp. FB-Cd. The sequence goes on from NZ_JPOE01000005.1 coordinate 1,162,868, forward strand.
TGCGGCCCTCGGGGCCACTGGCGCAATGGCAGCATCCACAATGCGTTGCGCTTCTTGGAGAATGCGCTGCAAGTGCTCTGGGCCCTGAGTGCTCTCGGCATAAATTTTGTAAATGTCTTCCGTGCCCGACGGCCGCGCCGCAAACCAGCCGCTGCTGGCCACAACCTTGATGCCGCCAATCGGTGCATCGTTGCCGGGCGCCTTGTTGAGGATGTTCTCGATTTTTTCTCCAGCCAGTTCGGTTGAGGCGATCTGTTGCGGCGTCAATGCAGCCAACTGCTTTTTCTGCAGCGCTGTGGCCGGCGCTTCCACTCTGTCAGCCAGCGGAGGATTGCCGAAGGCCCTGGCCAATTCCTTATACAGGGCGCCGGGATCGTGGCCCGTGCGGGCGGTGATTTCGGCAGAAAGAAGCGCCGCCGTCAGGCCATCCTTGTCAGTGGTCCAGACCGTGCCGTCGCGGCGTAAAAATGCAGCGCCTGCGCTTTCCTCGCCTGCAAAGCCCAGCGTACCGTCCAGCAGGCCTTTGGAGAACCATTTGAACCCGACGGGCACTTCGTCGAGGGTACGACCAAGTCGGGCTGTGATCTGGTCGATCAAGCGCGTGCTGACAACGGTCTTGCCAACGGCAGCCTGCGCGCTCCATTGCGGCCGATGCCGAAACAGGTAATCGATTGCGACCGAAAGATAGTGATTCGGCATGAGCAAGCCAGCGGTGGGAGTGACGATGCCGTGGCGGTCGTGGTCGGTATCGCAGGCAAAGGCGATGTCGAAGCGGTCCTTCATCGCGAGCAAGCGTTGCATCGCGTATTTCGATGACGGGTCCATTCGAATCTGCCCGTCCCAGTCCAGAGTCATGAAGCGAAAGGTCGGGTCGACGATCTCGCTGACCACTTCCAAATCGAGCTTGTAGCGCTCCGCGATGCGGGCCCAATAGTGAGCGCCCGCGCCGCCCAGCGGGTCGACGCCCATGTGGATCTTGGCGCTGCGAATCACGTGCATATCAATGACGCTTCCAAGATCGCCGACATAGGCGCCGAGAAAATCATGCCGACGCGTGGTCGCTGCACGCAGGGCCTTGGTGTGCAGCATGCGCTTCACACCATCAAGGCTCTTTTCGAGAAGGCGGTTGGCCGCAGCGCCAATCCAGTCGGTGATGTCCTGACCGGCGGGGCCGCCATTGGGCGGGTTGTATTTAAAGCCGCCATCGCGCGGCGGGTTGTGCGACGGCGTCACCACAATCCCGTCGGCCAGCCCTGTGCTGCGGCCACGGTTGTGGGTCAGGATCGCATGCGAAATGGCCGGCGTCGGCGTGTATTCATCGTTCAATGCCAGCATCACCTCGACGCCATTGGCAGCCAGAACTTCCAGCGCACTTGCGCATGCTGGCTCGGATAACGCATGCGTGTCGATTCCCAAGAACAGCGGCCCATTGATGGCATGCGCCTTGCGGTATTGGCATATGGCCTGCGTGATGGTGAGGACATGCGCTTCGTTGAACGAAGCGTCAAAGGCCGAACCACGGTGCCCCGAAGTGCCGAAGGTCACGCGCTGCGCTGCGACCGTTGGATCGGGGATGTTGACGTAATACGCTGTCACGAGCTTTGGCACATCGACCAGCGATTCGACAGGCGCTGCCTTGCCCGCAAGCGGGCTTATGTGGGTGCTCATGGTCGTGCTCCTGACTCGGATGATGGCCGGCGCGCCAGTTGCTGCCTGGCGGCCGCCACGACATGCGCGACGTCAAAGCCAAAAAGCGCTTGGGCGATTTTGCCCGGCGCCGACAAGCCAAACGTACGCATGCCGAGAATGGCGCCGTGTTGTCCAGCATAGCGCTCCCAGCCCAGCGGCGATGCCGCCTCGACGGATACACGCGCCGTCACCGCTGGCGGCAAAACGCTATCGCGGTATGCCCCGGATTGCGCCTCGAACAGCTCCCACGATGGCATGCTGACGACGCGGGCCTGTATGCCGTCACGCATCAATTCTTCACGCGCGGCAACGCACAACGCCACTTCGCTTCCCGTCGCCAGCAGCAGTACGTCCGGCTTTCCATCAGCCGTGTCGGCCAGCACATAGGCACCTCGCGCGAGCCCGGAGGCGCTGGCGTAGCGGCTGCGGTCGAGTGTGGGAAGCGCCTGGCGTGTCAGCACCAGGCTGACCGGCCGGTCCGTCATGTGCATGATGACCTTCCACGCCTCGACCACTTCATTGGCGTCAGCCGGGCGCAGCAGCACCATGCCGGGCATCGCCCGAAACGAGGCCAGCTGCTCGACGGGCTGGTGCGTCGGTCCGTCTTCGCCCATGATGATGGAGTCGTGCGTCCAGATGTAGATCAGCGGAAGCCCCATCATCGCGCTGAGCCGAATGGAGCCCCGGCAGTAGTCGGTGAAGACAAGGAAGCTGGCGGCGAAGGCACGCAGTTTCGACAGCGACAGGCCGCTCGCCACAGCGCACATTGCATGTTCGCGAACGCCGAAATGAAGGTTGCGCCCGGCATAGGAATGCGCCCTGTCTTCATGACCAGCAGGTGGCTCGAAGTCGCCTGCAAAGTCAAAGCTCAGATGGGTTTTGGTCGATGGTGACAAGTCGGCCGCGCCCCCGAGCAGCCAAGGCATGTGCGCGGCAATGGCATTGAGCACCTTGCCCGAAGCGTCCCGCGTGGCGATGCCCGTGGAATCCGCCGCGAAACTCGGCAGCGATCTGTCCCAGCCGTCGGGTAAGGCACGCTGCTGCATGCGCTCGAATTGCAATGCCAGATCGGGATACTGACGCCGATACGCGTTGAATAACGTCGTCCAATCGGCATGGGTCCTGGCGCCACGCGTGCCGAAGTGCGCGCTGAAGTGCTCAGTCACTCCATCCGGAACCGCAAATTGCACGTCCGGGTCGAAGCCGAAAAACTCTTTGGCAAGCCGCACCTCTGCGATGCCAAGCGGTTCCCCGTGGGCTTCCTTGGTGTCTTGCTTGTGAGGCGCGCCGTAACCAATGTGGCTTTGCACGATGATCATCGTCGGGCGGTCATCGGTGTTGATGAAGCGCTGCAAGCCGTGCGTCAGCGCGTCGAGGTCGTTCGCGTCCGCCACCTGCACAACCTGCCAGCCGTAGGCTTCGAAGCGCGCGCCAACGTCCTCCGTGAAGGTGATGGCGGTCGAGCCCTCAATGCTGATGTGGTTGTCGTCGTAGATCCAGCACAAATTGGCGAGCTTCAAATGACCGGCCAGTGATGCCGCCTCGCTGCTGATGCCCTCCATCATGTCGCCGTCGCCGCACAAGGTGTAGACGTTGTGATCGAACAGCGCGAAGCCTGGGCGGTTGTAGGTGGCTGCAAGCCAAGCTGACGCCATTGCCATGCCAACGCTGGTCGCCGCGCCCTGGCCAAGCGGCCCGGTCGTGGTCTCGACGCCGGTCGCGGCACCGAATTCCGGGTGACCGGTGCAGCAACTTCCCGCTTGGCGAAAGTGCTGCAGCGCGTCCATGGTGACGGCCTTGCCGAACGGCTCGGCCTCCGTCTCGCTGCCGAGCGCGCCCTGCGGCTTCACCCGGCACAGCAACAAGAGGCTGTAGAGCAGCGCCGAGGCATGGCCCGCTGAGAGCACGAAGCGGTCGCGGTTTGGCCAGTCGGGCGCGTTCGGGTCGTAGCGCAGAAAACGCTGCCACAGGCAGTAAGCGGCGGGTGCTGCATCCAATGGCGTACCGGGGTGGCCGGAGTTTGCCCTTTGCACGGCGTCGATGGACAGCGCACGCAGCGTGTTGATACAGAGCTGATCGAGCTGCGCCGGAGTCGGCGCCTCGTTGCGATCGGCGGGGAGAGTGCTCTGCGCACGCTGGTTCATGAGGCCACTCCTGGCATGGCGCGCGCCATGCGTCCACGCTCGAAAATATCAACCCACTCGCGTAGGCGTCCGGCAATTTGTGCTGCCGCCGCCACGCGCGTCAGGGTCCCCGTGCGGTAAGCGGCAACCGCATCCCAAAAGCTGGTGCGGCCCACGGCGAATCCGATGAACCCTGGCACGCCGGCAGCCGTCGCAAGCCAACTGCGTACGCTGGCTTCGTCCGCACCACGGCCAAGCACGATGCAACTGACCGTGCTGCGCCCACCGCGCCGCACCGCGTCGACTATCCCGACGCAATCGTCACGCTCGGCGAGTCCCTCGATCTTCCACACGTCGGGCTCAATCCCGGCGTCTTGCAAGGCATGGATCGCTTCGACCATGAGCTTGGGGCGCATCGTGAGGTCATACGCTGCACGGTCGCCCTTCAGCCCGGCAAGTTGTTGCTCGGTCGCTGGCACCAGCAGTTCGAACATGAAGCGGCGCTCGTTGGCCTGGCAGACATCGGACAGTTGCTTCAGGCGTTGCGCCTGGCGCAAGTTCATCGCATGGTCGCCCTCGGGGTTGTAGCGCACCAGCACCTTGGCAAACGTCGGATCGAAGACTTCGATATGACGGGCAAAGTCGTCGCCGTATTCGAACCTGAACTCCTCCGAGCCACTGCTCTCGGTAGACAGCGCGGTGATGAAACCGCGCTGGTGCGCATCTCGCAAGATGGCGCTGCCAAATTCTTCGTCGACCAAGATGCCCGCCGCATCGCGCGGCACACCCGCCTCCAGGGCCAGCTGAAAGCCTTCATAAATGAGCTGCTTGCTGTCGCAGACGTCTGCGTGCTGCTGCGTGGTCAGGGGCGGCTTGAAGTGAAACATCCCGGTGAGGTAGGAATGTCGGTGGTCGAATGGCAGCAAATACAGCGCCTGGTCGTCGCCTGATGTCATGATGACTCCTTACGTTGGCGTTCGTAACGCCGTATGAGGGTGTTCGTCGAGCTGTCATGGGTCAGGGGGGCATGGCTGGTGTCGGCCAACTCCGTCACGATGCGCTGAGCCAGAACCTTGCCCAGTTCGACACCCCACTGGTCAAACGAATCGATATTCCAGATGACCCCTTGCGTGAAGACACTGTGTTCGTACAGCGCCACCAGGGCTCCGAGTGTGTGTGGTGTCAGTCGCTCGGCCAGCAAGGTATTGCTAGGTCGGTTGCCCTCGCACACCCGTTGCGCGACCTGTGCTTCAGTCACGCCTTCAGCCAAAAGCGCCTGCGCCGTTTTGCCAAACGCCAGGGCCTCGCTCTGCGCAAACAGATTGGCCATCAATACGTCGTGCTGGTCGCCCAGCGGGTTTTGGCTGTGGGAGAAGCCGATGAAATCACACGCCACCAGCCGGGTTCCCTGATGCAGAAGCTGGAAAAACGAGTGCTGGCCATTGGTCCCCGGTTCTCCCCAAACAATGGGCGACGTGGAGCAGCTCACGGCTTGCCCGGATGCGGTGACATGCTTGCCATTGCTTTCCATCGTCAACTGCTGCAGGTAGGCAGGAAAGCGCTTGAGATCGTGGCCGTAGGGCAGCACGGCGAGCGTCTCGGCGCCAAGGAAGTTGTTGTTCCAAATGGCCAGCAAACCAAGCAGCACGGGCATGTTGCGGGACAGCGGTGTGCTGTGAAAATGCTGGTCCATGGCGCGAAAGCCGTCCAGCATTGCTCGAAAGTGCTCTGGCCCGACGGCAACCATGGTGATGAGGCCGATGGCCGAATCCATCGAGTAGCGACCACCAACCCAGTCCCATAAGGCAAACATATGGGCGGGATCGATGCCAAACGCGGCAACCGCTTCGGCGTTCGTCGACACGGCGACAAAATGGCTGGCAATGGCGCGCTCATTCCCGAGTTGCGCCAGGTTCCAGGCGCGCGCCGCGTGTGCGTTGGTCAGCGTGTCGAAGGTTCGGAAACTCTTGGAGCAAATGATGAAGAGGGTTTCGCCGGCATCCAGACCTCGGGTCGCTGCGACCAGATCGGTGGGATCGATATTGGAGACGAAGCCCAAGTGCAAACCGGCCTGGCTGTAGTGGCGCAAGGCTTCGCAAGCCATCACCGGGCCGAGATCCGAGCCTCCAATGCCGATGTTGATCACATTGCGTATGGGCTTGCCGGTATGGCCCCGCCATTCGCCACTGCGAATGCGCCTCGCAAAATTCGCCATACGGTCGAGTACGGCGTGGACCTCGGGCACGACGTTGATGCCGTCCACGACAATGCGCTCGTCAGCTGGCGCGCGCAGCGCCGTATGCAGCGCTGCACGCTTCTCGGTCGCGTTGATCGGGTCGCCACGGAACATGGCGTCCCTGCGCTCGCGCACGCGACATTGCTCGGCCAGCTCAAGCAGCAAGGCAAGCGTTTCGTCGGTGATCCGGTTTTTGGAATAGTCGAAATAAAGCCCGGCGGCTTCGACCTGCAGGCGTTCGCCGCGCTGCGGATCATCAACGAAAAACTGGCGCAGGTGCCGCGAAGCCATGCTGCGGTGGTGATCGATGAGCGCCTGCCACGCAGGAAGCTGGCTCAGCGGTGGTGCCGATGGGTGCGGGTGCAGCAAGCTCGGCGAACGCGAAGGCTCTGTGCGGTTCATGACGTGCTGACCTGCGCAAGACGCGCTGCTTTGGTGCCGATTGCCTGCAAGAGCTGACGCCACGATGCAACAAACGCCTCAGCGCCTTCGCGCTGCAGGCGCTCGGCCAGTGCCTCGAGGTCGATGCCCTCGCGGCCGAAGTCTGCAAGCACAGCCTCTGCTGCGCCTCCATCCGGAGGCAGCATGTGCTTAACTTGGCCGTGGTCGGCGAAGGCAAGCAGCGTCTTTTCTGGTGCGGTGTTGATGGTGAGTGGCGCTGCCAGGGCCTCGACATACAGGGTGTCGGGTGCCTGCGGGTCCTTGGTGCCCGTGCTGGCCCAAAGCACGCGCTGCGCGCGGGCACCAGCCGCAGCCAACTTCTGCCAACGGGGCGTGCCGAGCAAGGCGCAATACGCTTGGTACGTTTGCATGGCCACCGCAATGCCGAGGCGGTTGCGCAACCGCGGTGGAACGGCGTCTTTCACCGCGACATCCCAGCGACTGATGAAGAGGGACGCGACCGAGCCGACATTGGGATCGCGCCCCGCCTCGATGCGCCGCTCGATGCCTCGCAAATAGGCCTCCGCCGCAGCCAGGTATTGATTGCACGAGAACAGCAGCGTGACATTGACGGGAGTGCCGGCAAAGATGCACGCTTCAAACGCCACCAAACCTTCGACGGTACCCGGAATTTTGATGAACAGGTTGGGCCGATTGGCGCGCGCATGCAGTTCGATCGCTTCCTTGATGGTGTTCGCGGCGTCATGGGCCAACAGGGGAGACACTTCCAGCGAGACCCAGCCATCCACCCCGGCGCTGGCATCGAAGGTGGGGCGGAACAAGTCGGCCGCCTGGGTCAGGTCTTCCAGCGCCAACTCAAAAAACAGGCTGCCGTCCGACTTGCCTGTGCCGGTCTGGCGGCGAATTGCGGCGTCGTAGGCCGTGGAGTGGCCGATGGCGTGCTCGAAGATGGTCGGGTTCGAGGTCAGGCCAGTCACATGCAAGTCGCGGATATAGCGTGCCAGCGTACCGCTGGCGAGCAACTCTCGCGTGATGTTGTCGAGCCATATGCTTTGGCCGAGGTCGTGCAATTCCTGTGTGGGATTCATGGCAATTCCTCTTTTGAACGACTGGTTGATTTTTGCCCCAACAACGTGGGGAGATCGATGGCCAGCAAATCACCGATGCAGTCGAGGCTGATGTCGGCCTGCGGATAATTCGCAATGTTGGTCGGGTCGGTGGCGTAATGGCCCTGGCGTGCAAATATGGTCGTCAGGCGTGCGCCGAGGCCTTGCTTCATGGCGGCAAGAATGCGCAGCTTGTCGTCCACCATGACATAGTGTTGCGCCGGGAAGCGTTCCTGCATCGGGTGGAGCATGCGTTCCTTGTGGAGATAGATGAGCACGCGGCCTTCGACGGCGCGCCACAGGCCGGAGCGCTGCACCTTGCGCGGCTGGAACACAACGTCGCCATCGGTCAGCACCACCGTCGTGCCCAATGTCTGGAGTCGCTTGATGACGCCGAGCGCCCCGGCATAGAGCCGCTCGGCGAAGGGATAGTCGATGAGAAAAGTGGACATTTCGAGAAGCCGCGGATCGCTCTGCGCATCGCTTAGCTCATCCATGCGGTAGAGCTGCAAGGCGCCCAGGTAGTCGGCATAGCCGAGTTCGCTGCGCAATTGCTCGAAGAGTGCCCAGTAGCGCTCAGCGCTGACGTGGCCGAAAGTGCGCTCCAGGTGCTGCCTGAGATCGTGGATGACACGGTCGTTGTCGAGTAGCGTGTTGTCCACGTCCAGCAAGAAAACGATATCCGAGGTCATGGCATCACCGCTTCAGGGTTGGACCAGCCGCCGTCGGCTGCAATCAAGCGGTCGGCCTGGTCTGGCCCCCAGCTGCCAGTCGGGTAGGCCAGGGCACGCGGGTGTTTGGAGAGAACCGGCTCAACCACGGCCCAGGCAGCCTCCACGGTTTCTTCGCTGGTGAACAAGGCGTTGTCGCCAGACATGGCATCGGTGAGCAGGCGCTCATAGGGCGTTTCTTCACCGGCGTCATCTTCAGCCAGGGTCAGTTCGCGTTGATCGCCCTCATAGCCCTTGCCAGGGCGTTTGACGCGGGCGGCGAGTGCGATCATCGACGTGGGCGATAGCTGGAAGCGCAGGTAATTGGTCTGCACGCCGCTTGCCACGGCGTCGGCGAACAGCGCCTGGGAAGGCGGCTGCAAACGAATCAGCACCTCGCAGCTGGTCACTGGCAGCTGCTTGCCAGCCCGCAAATACCAGGGCACGCCGGCCCAGCGTTTGGAGGCGATGTGCAGACGCATCGCGCAATAGGTCTCAACATCCGAATCCCTCGCGACCTGCGGCTCATCTCGATAACCCGCGTACTGGCCGCGCACCATGTCGGCAGGGTGCAAGGGACGCATCGCCTTGAAGATCTTGAGCTTTTCGGCGTTGACGGCCGCGAAGTCGCGCCTTGTGGGTGGCTCCATCGCCAGCAGGGCTGCAATCTGAAAGAGGTGGTTCTGGATAACGTCGCGCAGGCATCCGGCGCTCTCATAGAACTTTCCGCGTCCAAGGACGCCAAAAGCCTCGGCAAGCGTGATTTGCACACTTGCCACATGCTGGCGGTTCCAGATCGGTTCGAGAAAGGCATTGGCGAAGCGAAAATAAAGGATGTTCATGATCGCCCCCTTGCCCAGGAAGTGATCAATGCGGAAGATGGCCTCGCTGGGAAAGGCGTCGGAGGCGACACGGTTGAGTTCGCGCGCCGAGGCCAGGTCGCGGCCGAATGGCTTCTCGACGATGACACGCCCCTGCGCAGCCAGACCCGATTTGCTCAGCCCTTGTATGACCGTGGCAAACAGCGCGGGGGGAATGGCCAGATAGTGGGCTGGCCGCTGGGCGGCACCAAGTGCCTGTTTGAGTCTGGCGTAGGTGCCCGCGTCGTTGTAATCACCACTGACGTATTGAATTTGAGAGAGGGTTTGGGCCAGTGCGGGCGCATCGTCCACGGCGCCAGCGCGCTCGATGCTTTGCTTCGCATGGGCACGCAATTGCTCAAGCGTCCAGGGCGAAGAGGCCACGCCGATAACGGACCCATTCAGTGAGCCGCTCTTTCGCATGGCATAGAGCGCCGGAAAAATCATCTTGTCGGCGAGATCACCGGTGGCGCCAAACACCACCAGCGCATCCGACTGCTGGGCTGAGGCGGGAGAAGGGTCATCATGCATGTCAGGACTTCGCCTTTGGTGAATCCGGCTTGGGTTCGACGTGACCGCCGAATTCATGTCGCATGGAGGACAGCACGCGGTTGGCGAAATCCGCCTGATTGCGCGAGCTGAAACGGGCGTAGAGCGCGGCACTCAGCACCGGCGCCGGCACCGCTTCGTCAATCGCGGCCTGAATCGTCCAACGACCTTCGCCGGAGTCCGAGACATGGCCCTGAAAGCTGTGCAAGGCGGGATCGGCGGCCAACGCCGTGGCAGTGAGATCAAGCAGCCACGATCCGATCACACTGCCCCGCCGCCAGACTTCCGTGATCTCAGGCAGGTTCATGTCGAACTGGTACATGGCGGGATCGCGCAGCGGGGTGGTTTCGGCATTGACAACGTCGGCCCGTTGACCCACGTTGGCGTTGCGCAAAATATTCAGCCCCTCGGCATACGCGGCCATGACGCCGTACTCAATGCCGTTGTGAACCATCTTGACGAAATGCCCTGCGCCATGCAGCCCACAGTGCAAATAGCCCTGGTCGGCGCTGCCGGCATCGGCTCTGCGCCCCGGCGTCGGCACGGCGGTGCCGGCACCGGGGGCCAGGGCTACAAACAAGGGATCAAGGTGTTTGACGGTCGCCGCCTCACCACCAATCATCAGGCAATAGCCGCGTTCCAAGCCCGCTACGCCACCACTGGTGCCAACATCGACATAGTGCAGGCCCAACGCATGCAATGTGCTCGCGCGACGTATGTCGTCGCGGTAGTAGGAGTTGCCGCCATCGATCACGATGTCGCGCCTGTCAAGCAGCGGGGTCAGTGCGTCCAGCGTGTCGTCAACGACGGCTGCTGGCACCATCAGCCAGATGGTCCGCGGCTTGGCCAGCGCCTTGACCAACTGCCGCAGAGTCTTTGCGCCCTGAGCGCCCTCCTCCTCAAGTGGCTCCATGGCGTCTGCTCGCTTGTCGTGGACGACGCAGCTGTGGCCCGCGCGCATGAGCCGGCGGGTCATGTTCGCGCCCATGCGTCCCAGTCCAATCATGCCGATTTGCATGGTGATACTCCTTGTCTAGTGGGGTTCTTCCTGAGTTGGACATTGCACGCTGACCCTGTGTTCCAGACCATCATCAAGCAATACAAGGACTACTCCTGGTCGATCAACCCCGTCGAGGGACAACCTTGGCTCGCCTTCGCTCGCAGCCGCCTTTTTCAGCGTGATGTGATAGGTTGTTTTCAGATAGCGGTAATGCACCTTGAATGAAGTCCAGCTTTGCGGCATGCGGGGAGCGAAGCGCAGCCGGTTGCCCACGCGTTGCAGACCGAGCAGCGATTCGACGATGAAGCGGTACATCCAACCGGCCGAACCCGTGTACCAGGTCCATCCGCCACGGCCAATGTGGGGTGCGCAGGCGTAGACGTCAGAGGCCATGACATAAGGTTCTGTTTTGTAGACCGCAATGGCCTTTGGCGAGTTGGCATGCTGAATGGGATTGAGCATGTTGAACAGCTCCCAGGCCCGATCGGCATCACCAAGCGCGGCACACGCCATGGCCACCCAGACCGCGCCGTGCGTGTACTGGCCACCGTTTTCGCGCACACCGCCGACATAGCCCTGGATGTAGCCGGGGCTCGGGTCAGAGTGATTGAAGGGCGGGGCCAGCAGCTCGATCAAGGCGGCGTCGCGACGCACGAGCCGGGTATCCACAGCGTGCATGGCGCGCCGCGCGCGCGTCGCTTGCGCTGCCCCAGACAACACGGCCCAGCTTTGAGCGATGGAGTCGATCTGACACTCGGCATTGCTCGACGTGCCAAGCGGTGAGCCGTCATCGAACCAACCACGACGGTACCAGTCTCCGTCCCAGCATTGTTGTTCGATAGCATCGCGCAGACGCGTGGCCTCGCTTGCGCAATGGCTGGCGAATTTGGCGTCACCACGCCGCCGCGCGATATCGCCGAACTGTGAGAGAACGGTGTGCAGGAAGAAGCCGAGCCATACGCTTTCGCCCTTCCCACGCACGCCCACCAGATTCATCCCGTCGTTCCAGTCACCCGAGCCCATGAGCGGCAAGCCATGCTCGCCGAAGCGCGAGCCATGCTCAATGGCACGCACGCAATGGGTGTACAGACTTGCCGTTTGCTCGGACCTTGTGGGCAATGCGTAGTCGGACACCGCATCAGGCTTGAGGGCCGCGCCGTCGATGAATGGCACGATGACATCCAGCACAGCGTGGTCACCCGTGACCTCGACATAGCGACATGTCGCCAGCGGGAGCCAAAGGGCGTCATCCGAGCAGCGCGTGCGGATGCCGCGGCCTGCCGGTGGATGCCACCAGTGCTGAACATCGCCTTCGGGAAACTGCCGGGAGGCACTGCGCAGCAAGTGCTCGCGCACCAAGTCAGGGGTGGCATGAACCAAGGCCATCACATCCTGCAATTGATCACGAAAGCCGAAGGCTCCACTTGACTGATAAAACGCCGTGCGCCCCCAGAGGCGGCAAGCAAGCACCTGATAGACCAGCCAGCCGTTGACGAGGACATCCAGCGCTGGGTCGGGTGTTTCCACCTGCACGGCGCCCAGCGTCAGCGCCCAGTGCTGCTTCACCGCATCGAGCGCATCGTGCGCTGCGGCGGCTCCACGCCAGCGGTGCACAAGACTGGCGGCCACCGCATCACTCTCGGCCGCACCGAGTCGGAAAATGAGCTCGCAGGTTTGCCCCGGGGCCAATGTCTGCGGCACACGGATGGCCGCGCATGGGTCGAGCGCGAAGCCGACGGCTCCGCCGAGCAGCGGTTGTGACATGGCAGCTGGATTGCGCAGAGTGCCGTTGCGCCCGAGAAAGGCCTGGCGGTCACCACATACGGTGGCTTTGGCGATGCCGTCAACATCCAGAAATGCAACCCGGCCCGCGAAATCGGTGTTGTAGGGGTTGCGGGCGAATATCGCGCCGCTGCCAGCAGCGATTGCTGTTCCCACAAACATGCGGGTTTTCGCATGCTCATCGCCCAGCACCCACTCCACATAGGCCGTCACCGAGAGCCGTCGAACCACGGTCGATGTGTTGTGCAGCTTCAGCGCGGCGAATTTGATCGGTGCGTCGATGGCCACATACACGATGAGTTCCGAGTCGATGCCATGCTCGCTGTGCCCAAACACGCTGTAGCCGAAGCCGTGCCGTGTCACGTAGGGTGCGGCTCCTGGCGTGGGCAGCAACGTGGGGGACCAGAACTGGCCATTGTCTTCGTCGCGGATGTAATACGCCTCGGTGTTGGCATCGCCAACAGGATCGTTCGACCACGGGGTGAGGCGATATGTCTGTGCGTTCTCGCTCCAGGTGTTTGCGCTGCCGCTCTCCGAAATGAGACTGCCGAATGACGGATTCGCCAGCACATTGATCCACGGCGCGGGCGTCATCTGCCCCGGCTTGACCGTGATGACGTACTCACGCCCATCGGCGCTGAACCCGCCCAAGCCGCAGTCCATGAGCAACAGATCGTGCGCAGGCGCCGGTAGCGAAGGCTTTGTCGCGTCGTCGGCATTGCCCGCATGACGATCGGCCGCGGATGGCGCTGGAGCTTTGGTCGCACTTCGGCGGGCGAGCTGCTGCGACAAAGAGCCGTCGCCATCGTGCATCACGATGCGCGACGCCGTTTGCAAAAGGACGCGGTCTGACGGGGACACGTCTTTGGCGTCTCGCAACCATAGCCCGCCCGGTTGATTCATCAATTCAGCCGTGTTGCAAGCACTGCTCGAACGCAGGAGCAGCGCCTGCAGATCCGCCAGGCTCACGGTACCGCGGTCACTTTCACACAGAAAGACCGTGTCCACCTTCAGGCCATGCCATCGCCAATACGCATGGGCCTGAACGAACTCTCTGACCACATCACCCTGCGACGGGCACTTCACCTGCAACAGCGCGATCGGCAAATCGCCAGAAATCGAATGCGCCCATAGTGCCGATTGTCCCTGGTTGTTGCTCGCGATGATGCCCGGGCCTGCACGCATGGATGCGTTGGCATAAATCAGCGAACTGGCAAGCCCCGCATACAACTGCACATCGCCTTCGCTCATAGCCAGCCGATGCAGGGTTTCGCGTCCGCGCTTTGCCGCGTCCACAAGAATTTGGTCAGCAGCGGCTCCACTCCGATATCGCTCGATGTCTTGCAGGCAGACTTTGCGTGTTTGCGCCACGCCGCAAAGCCAACGCACGACAACGGTTTCACCAGGTTCAAGCTCAAGCGGATAACGAATCGACACGGCCGCATCGAGCACCGAGCCGGAGCGCCCCGAAAGCATTGCGGCATGGTCCATGGCTTGCGGATGCTCCACGGTGCGTCCGCGTCCGATGAAGTCCGCGCGGTCCGTGTTGTAAGACACACCCCCCAAAGCCGGTTTCGATGCCTGCAGCAGGTGAAACGCCGATGCCGGGTGGTCCCTGGCACTGCTCACCCGGCGGGTGCACAAGACGGCTTGCTGTGCAGGCAAGATTTCCGTTTCTACGAACAGCTTTTCAAATGCAGGATGCGTGGAATCCGCTGCATTCGACGTAAGCACGATTTCCGCATAACTTGTGATTTCAATCGCTCTCTTGCCGAGCGATTGGTTGCTGATCCTGATTCTGCGGAGCTCCACGTCATCGAACGGCGAGACCGCAATTTCCATTTCGATGCTTATGCCATGATCAAGCCGGCGCACGATTGCCAGCCCTTCCGAGAACACCGTTTCGTAGACATCTCCCCGTTTCAACGTCGGCTGATACGTCGTCGACCAAACCTGCCCACTCGCGAGATCGCGGATATAGCAAAACGGTCCCCAGTGATCGCTGGTTGCATCGTCGCGCCAGCGGGTAACAGCAAGATCCTTCCATCGGCTGTAGCCACCACCGGAGCTTGTGAGCATGACGTGGTATTCATCATTCGACAGCAAATGCACGTCGGGACGCAAATGACTCAAGTTGCGGCATGAACCTGGCTTGACGGTCCGAGATCTGCTCATTGACGGCCTCCACTTGGTCTCCGTGGGCGTTCTGGAAAGGCGCGCATCGTGTTGACTCGGTTCCTTCGTCGCACTGTCGGAAAGCCACGACGGCAATCCAACTGGATTGATCGTGCCTGGATTGGGTCTATCCACCTCAAGCGGCCCAACCTGATGGAACTCCGAGATGAGGTGTTTGGTATCGGTTAAGAGTTACGGCAGAACAGCCGTTCAAACAGTACGCTACCGCACACACGACATACTTATTTACGCGTGTCACATGGTGGTTTCGAAATCTTGCCGGGCGGCGGGCTTGTCCCTTGACAGCGCGTTCTGGCCTTGACGGGGCAGTGGCACGGCCCAGGCGCTCGACACTTATACCCCCGAGCCGGCGAAATGGTTTGAGCAGGCATCGAAGCATTCCCCTCGGTAGGGCTACCGGGTTCGGCTTCGCGACGCGGTGCACGACCAGGCACCGGATCAGCGTATGGACGAGGATGCGCGCAGGCGACGCCAATACAGGGAGATCTGAATCTGCACGCAACGCAAGCCAGCAACGCACTGTCAGGAATGCTGTACTTAAGTCCGAGCGCGATGGTCTTGCCTCAGCACATGCCGATGGCTGGGGGCAACACCTTCGGGGTCGCCCATAGGGTCGGGCGCATTCGCGGGCTCCGGCCGCCCGGCATTGCAAATGGCAAATGGCGCCGGTTCGCCCGCCAGGCTTTGCGCAGGGCGAACGTGCCCATGGGCTCGCAGTCGCCTCTCGCGGAGGATCGACACCATCTTCTCTTCACTGAACCCGCGCTTCCTCGCCAATCCTTCCTTGTCGGTGGGAGGCATCATCTCAAAGTTCAGACGGCCCCAAAATTCCGGGGGCAGATTACCTCCCCAGGATCGTCAAAGTGCCCCAGCGCCCGGCTGATGTCGGCGTAGCGCTGCGCATGGTCGCGCATGCGCCGAAAGCCTGACTTGGGCATGGGGAACAGAACACTGGATCACCATCCATGCACAGTCAATGCTCGGGGCCCATCCCAAGGTTCCCTGCAAACTTGAGGATCGCGATGATTTATTTCTTTGCGATCGCCTCATGGTTCGTCCTGCTACGCCTACACTTGTTCGACTGGATCCGCATTCGCGGGCTGCTATTTTGGAGGTTTATCATGCCTAAAGGTCATCAGCGCGGCAACAAAGAAGCGAAGAAGCCCAAGAAGGACAAGCCAATCGTTCTTCCCGCTGGCAGTGTCCCCCTGACACCATTGGTTCCTGAGCCGCGCAAGAAGAAGTAAGTAGGCCCATGTTGAAATCCGGCGGGCCTGGTTTTTCCTTGCCGTAGGCCGTGCCCGTTGCCATTGACCCCCTTGTTGTTTCGGACCGCCTCCACGGTGGGCTCCTGCAAGGCTGGGTTCCCGCCAACGGGCATGGACCTGTCCACGCTCCACGGCTTCTTCACCCACAAAGTGTAGGTTGGGCAGCCCAACATGACACCGGCACGCGTGTCGTGCACGGGGAGCGGTCCTGCGACTGATCCGAAAGTCGGTGGCGTGGCTCAGACCGGAGTCGGCCGCCAAGACCATAGCGCTCTGTGGCGGTATTTCGCGCTCCTATTGCCAGCGCTGAGATGAACTCTCCCGCCGCTAAACGCATGGCGTTGTCGCGCGCGAGGGGTGTCCTTCGTTGACCCGACCGTGGGGCTGCTTCCAGCGCCGCGACTGCACTTTGTCTCCGCAGGCGTGACATCGGACTGTTCCGGCCCTCGCTGTTCCTGGGGCAGGCGCATCGTGCACTTGCGATCTGGCTCCCGGTACGCGCCAGAGAAAATCCGAATCACGCCGCGCTGGGCAATCACACGGGATGCGTTGGCGTCGGCGTTGTCCGTGGCCCCGCAGCGCGCACAGACGAACACAGCCTGTGAAGGCCTGTTGTCGGTGTCAATGTGGCCGAACGCGGGTCCAATCCCACGCGAACGGCCGCATTTGTGATTTATTGATTGAACATGTGCCCGCGCATTCCCCTTCCTCGCCCGGCCCGACGCACAGCGTCGCTCAGGCGAAGCCGTCCGGGCAGGAGGGGTCAAGCGGGCGGGTTTCGCTTGTTGTTCCTCGCCATGCTGGATAAAATACCAGCATGCAACGGCGCAAAGTCACGCTCAAGCTGTATCCCAATGCCGCGCAGATGGCGCGGCTGGAGGCGTGGACGCGGCTGCACTGCGAGTTGTACAACGCGGCGCTCGAAGAACGCATCGATGCCTGGCGCAAGGCCGGCAAGCATGTCTCCTACTACGACCAACAAAACGTCCTACCGCAGATCAAGGCAGATCGGCCTGAGTTCAACGAACTCGGCAGTCATGCCTTGCAGCAGACGCTGCGCCGCCTCGACCTGGCCTTCCAGGCGTTCTTTCGCCGGGTCCAAGCCGGGCAGACGCCCGGCTTTCCGCGTTTCAAGGCAGCGAAGCGGTTCTCGGGCTTCGCGTATCCAGACCCGTCGGGATGGAAGCTCATGCAGCACGGCGGCCGTGGCGCGACGCTGCGTATCGGCAGCGGCGAGGCCGCCATGTCCATCCGGGCGCGCGGGCGTCACCGCTTCGGGCCGGATGCCAAGCCCAACGACATCACGCTGACGCGCCGCGGCGGCCAGTGGTTCGTGTCGGTGACGCTGCGCGTGCCGGACGCCGCCTGTGCACGCCAGCGCACCGAGGAGCAGCGCCGGGGTGTGGACTTCGGCGTCACCGACTGGGCCACGTTCGACGATGGACAGACCATCGCCAACCCGCGCTGGGTGCGCGAGGAACTGCCGCACCTTGCGGCATTGCAGCGCGAACGCGCCAGAAAGCGCAACGGGTCGTTGCGTTTCAAGAGGCTCGGGCGTCGGATCGCCAAGCTGCACGATCGCATCGGCAATTTGCGCCGGGACTTCGTGCACAAGGAAACGACCAGGATGGTGCAGCAATGCGCAGTGCTGGCGACGGAGCAACTGGCTCCGAAGACCATGAGTCGCAGCGCCCGAGGTACGGTGGAGACACCGGGGCGGCGCGTGAGGCAGAAGTCCGGACTCAACCGAGAAATGCTCTCGGCAGCGTTCGGCATGGCGCATCAGATGCTCGCGTACAAAGCGGAAGAAGCTGGCACGCGACTGCACCTGAGTAACACGCGCCAACTCAAACCGTCGCAGCGCTGCTCAGCCTGTTGGGAGATCGTGCCCAAGACGTTGGCGCAGCGCGAGCATGCGTGTCCGCACTGCGGTCACGTCATGCAACGCGACCAGAACAGCGCGTTGGTGGTGCTCATCGACGCAAACACGCCTGGAACGGGCGTGGCGGCGAGACCCAAACCTCTGCCACGGCAACGTGGCAAGTCCAGGTCCTTGACCCGCGAAACCCCCACTACAGCGCCGTCAGGCGCTTAGTGGCGGGAGAGTTCATCCCTCAACGTCGCTGCTCTAAGAGGGCAAGCTCGTCAAGAGCAGCGGCTTAACAACTTCGGCCACCGCATGACCAAGCGCCAAATGCTGCTCAAGGTCAAGATGCACTCCATCGACGTTGCTTGACGTGATGACGCCTCCAGCATCGAAGAAATGGCAACCGACTTCTTCGCACACCGCACGGTAGGCGGCGGCCAACCCCATGCACTTGACTTCGCCACCCGTAAATTTTGGCGCAATCGGTCCTTTCGGCGTTCGGATGGGCGGCGGTGCAATCACAAGGATTTGTGGCACGGGCATGCCTGGCTCGATTGGCGCAGTGCGGACGGCGGATACAAGCGCCAGTATGCCTTGGGAGGAATGCCATGCGTTGTGCTCGTGCATGGACTGGAAGTCGTTGGTTCCGAGCATAAGGACGACAACGTCAAGCGGCGAGTGAATCTCGATTCGTTGAGCCAACCCGGCAAGACCGTTTCGTCCAGGTTTAAACGGATCGTCCCAAACCGTGCGACGACCGTTGAGGCAGTCCTCAATGACGCGTACCTTCTTCGCGGACGAACCGAGCGAAATCTCCATGACACCTGGCCAACGCTCTTCGAAGGCGAGACGCTTTCGTGTCGTGGGAATGATGCCCCAGGACAGCGAATCGGAATAGACAAGGATATGGTGCATGGGCCCTCCTTGATATGTGCTCCAAATTGCGGTCATTCGCCAACAATTTACGCTGGGCCACGACCAATCGCCTTGGCCGACTGCAGGTTTCTCCCGACTCGACATTCAGGCACGAGGGCCGCCGTCTTGGATTCGCCTGAGATCGGCCGCCGCCGACCCGGCGGCTTCATGCCCGTACGATGCGATGTTCCCTTTGCCACGCCAGGACCCCATGCAGCCCGACACCCAGGAGAAGCCGCTCGACGCCGTCGTCGCCGCGGTACAGACGCCCGATGTGAGCGATGCCGATTTCGAGTCCTCGCTCGCCGAGCTGCGGGAACTGGCCAAGACCCTGGGCTACCGGGTCGTGCAGACTTTCATCCAGAAGCGCGCCAGCTTCGACACGACGGCGTATCTCGGCGCGGGCAAGCGCGACGAAGTGCGTGCCTATGTCGAAAGCCACGCCAACACCAGGCATGACGATCCGCCGGGCCACGCGACGAACCCGGAATTCGACGGCGTCCAGGTGCTGCTGATCGATCACGAAATCTCGCCTTCCCAGGCGCGCAATCTGGAGAAGGACGTGGGATGCGAGGTGATGGACCGGACCATGGTCATACTCGAGATCTTCCATCGCCACGCGCGCTCGCGTGCCGCCCGCGCCCAGGTCGAGATTGCGCGCCTGGGATACATGGCGCCGCGGCTTCGCGAAGCGGCCAAGCTGGCCGGGCCGCAAGGCCGGCAACGAAGCGGCACCGGCGGCCGAGGTGCCGGCGAGTCGCACACCGAGCTGGATCGGCGCAAGATCCGCGACCGCATCGCGGAGCTGCAAATGGAAATCAACGCCATGGGCACCGAGCGCCAGACCCAGCGCGCGCGCCGCCAGCAAGGCCAGGGCGTGGCAAGCGTGGCATTGGTGGGTTACACGAACGCGGGCAAATCCACGCTGATGCGCGCACTCACCGGCAGCGAGGTGCTGGTGGCCAACAAACTGTTCGCGACCCTGGACACCACGGTGCGCATGCTCCAACCCGAGAGCGTGCCGCGTGTGCTGGTCAGCGATACCGTGGGGTTCATCAAGAACCTCCCGCACGGATTGGTCGAGTCGTTCAAGTCCACGCTGGACGAAGCGCTGGACGCGTCGTTGCTGCTGCACGTGATCGACGCCAGCGATCCCGGATTCGAACGCCAGCGCCAGGTGACGGACGACGTGCTGGCCGAAATCGGTGCGCAGGACGTGCCGCGCATTCGAGTATTCAACAAGATTGACCACGTCGGCGACACGCAGGCGCAGTTGGAATTCGCACGCGAAATGCGCACCAAGTACCCCTCGTGCGTCGTGATGAGCGCGCGCTGCGCTGACGACGTTGCGAAATTGCACTCGATCATTGTGGCATTTTTCCAGACGGACCTGATCGAGGCCGAGCTGCTCGTGCCGTGGTCAGCGCAGCAACTGCGCCGAGAGATCTACGCGAACTGCGAAGTGCTGGCCGAAAGCGCAGACGAAACGGGTGCCGTGTTCCGCGTGCGCGGCGAGGAATCGACGATCCGCGCACTGCGTGAGCATGCCACCTCAGGCGTGACCGCCGAGCATGCGTCGCGCGCCGTCGAGGCCGACCCAACGTGAGCAACTTCGAGAGTCAGTGGCGGCGCCTGCCTCGCTCGAATGCACTCGACGACCCCTGCGCGACGTCCTCACGGCTCACCTCGACCATGCTGCCGACACCGAGAAGCCTCTGGCAGGACCGCCAGCCTCCATTCGTCGCATGAGACAGCGCACCTGTCACCGCATTAGCCTTGTGTGTGAGATCGATATTCCGCAACGCTTAGATGCGCGACATCGCCAGCGCGTGCGTTGCGTTGAATCAGGATGGCTTCTTGACTGCTCCCCTCCCTAAAGGGAGGAGATTCCCACTTCACAGAGTCCAGCCCATGCCGCTTTACAGCGAGACGGGACTTACAGCCTCTCCATGGGCTGACACCGCAAGTCCTGCGGCCAAGACGTTGCGCGCGGCGTTGATGTCGCGGTCGTGGGTCGTGCCACACTCTGGGCAAGCCCAGGTGCGCACGGACAGCGGCATCGTCGTCTTGGTGTGGCCGCACACGGAGCATCGCTTGCTGGATGGATACCAGCGATCGATGCCGATCAATGTGCGCCCGTACCACTGCGCTTTGTACTCGAGCTGCCTGACAAACTCCGCCCAGCTTGCGTCGCTGATCGATTTCGCCAGGCTGCGGTTGCGCTGCATGTTCGACACGGACAGCGTCTCGACGGCGATCACTTGGTTTTCGCTGATCAGTCGGGTCGAGAGCTTGTGCAGGAAGTCCCTGCGCGCGTCCGTGATGTGCGCATGCAGCGCAGCAACTTTCAACTTCAACTTCGCCCGGTTCTTCGAGCCGAGCTTGGCTCGCGCCATGCGGCGCTGCCATTTCGCAAGTCCAGATTCGTTCTTGCGAAAGGCCTTGGGGGATGCGATCTTCTCGCCATTCGAGAGGATCGCGAAGTGGGTGAGCCCCAGGTCGATGCCGACCTGGCCGGATGCGGCCTTCCTGGACGTGACCACGTCGTCGCACAGCAGCGCGGCGAAGTACCGCCCCGCAGTGTCGCGCGAGATGGTCACGGTCGTGAGCTTGGCCACCTTGGGTAAGGTGCGCGACCAGCGGATGTCCAGCGGCGTGTCCATCTTCGCCAGACGCAACTCGCGCCGGCCCGCGTCCCATCGGAATGCGCTGGTGGTGTACTCGGCCGCCTGCGGCCCGTCCTTGCGCTTGAAGGACGGGTACCGGGCTCGCTTGGCGAAGAAGTTCGAGAACGCGGTGTTCAGGTGCCGCAGCGCCTGCTGCACGGGCACGCTGCTGACTTCGTTCAGCCACGCATGCTCGGGCGTCTTCTTGAGCATGGTCAGCGCGGCGGAGGTTTCGTGGTAGCCCACGCGCTCCTGGCGCTGCATCCAGGCGTCGCTGCGCAGTCGCAGCATGTGGTTGTAAGCGAAGCGTGCGCACCCGAAGGTTCGAGCCAGTGCGTCAACTTGCTCGGGCGTCGGGTCGAAGCGAAAGCGATAGGCGCGCTTGACCTGCATGCCTCACATGCTATGCGTTTTCCGTGTAAATTGTCCACACAGCACCGATCTTTGATCGGCGCTCCTTTCCTCCCCGCCCTAAACGGCGGGGTTTCTCGGCAACGGATGAAAATACAATTTATCGTTGACATTTCATATTAAAGTAGTAAAGTGAATTCATGAACGGATCGCAAAGCCCTAGGCGGACCTATCGCAGCCCCTTGCGCCAGGAGCAGGCGGCGCGTTCCCGCGAGCGCATTTTCATGGCGGCGCAGACCTATCTGGAAAGCCACGACATCGAAACTCTGACCCTGCGTCAGGTAGCCCAGCTCGCCGGCGTATCGCCGCCGACGGTCTACGCCTATTTCCCCAGCATGGACGATCTTGTCGCCGCCTTCTTTCACTGGATGAAGGAGCGCGTCGGCCTGGATCAGCCGCTCCCCGGCGTGGCCGAGCTGCCGGACGTTCCCGGCCGGCGCTTCCCGCTCTACGAGCAGCATGCGCGGCTGCTGTGCAATCTGATGAACCGGCCCTCCTGGGACCGGGCGCGGCTCGACGATCGGACGCAGCGGCACCAGGTCTGGCTCGAGGGGCTGCGCGCCGACATGCCGGGCACATCGGACACCGCGTTGCGCCTGGGCGCGCGCGCCATCTTCGCCTTCTGGAGCCCCACCCTCTGGCGCTGGATGAAGGAGACTTGCGGCTTCACCCCCGAAGAATCCGAACGGGTCGCGCGCTGGGCGGTGCGGGCGCTGGCCGACGCGCTAAAGCGCGACCCTGCAGCGCTGGAGGCCCCTTCTTCCCCTACCCCCTCCGACGAAAGGACCAACCGATGATTCACCACGTCTCCCTTCCGGCGCGCGAGCCGAAGCGCGTCGCCGCGGTGCTGGCCGAATTGATGGGCGGCCGCGCCTATCCGTTTCGCGGACCGCTTCCCGGTGCCTTCATGGCGCTGGCCGGCGATGCCCACGGCACCTTGATCGAGGTCTATCCGGAAACCACGGTGATGCGGCCCGGCGACGAGGGGCGCCGCATCCCCTTCGCCTCCACCGCGGAGCCCGCCGCGCATGTCGGCTGGCACGTCAATCTCTCCGTGGCGCTGGAGCGCGAGGCGATCGAGTGCATCGCCGCCCGCGAAGGCTGGCAGGCCATGCTCTACGGCGCCGCTCCTCCGGGGAAGCCGGCGGCGTTCCATGTGATTCAGTTCTGGGTGGAGAACCGCACGCTGGTCGAGCTGATCACCCCGTCCATGCTCGACGACTATCTGCGCCTGGCGCGGTTCGCGACCTTCGAGCCCGCCGCCGCGCCGGAACTGTAGCGCGGGCTGGCCATTTTCAATGCATCTGCTGCGTGTCGCAGTAGATGCATTCCCACGTCCCGCTCGGCTGCACCGAGTCGCTCTGCCGGCGAGCGGGCGTCCATCCCGCCGACCCGGGAGGGGATCACGGCGGGCGGGCCGGACAGGTTCCGCAGCCGTAGCCCCAGTCGTGCCGATGGTCTCCTTGTTGATTTCCATGCAAACCTAACCCACCATTTCCATCGCGATCTGACCCCTCCTTGTTTGTGAACTTGATGCTCACGTTGTGGATAAGTTCTTGGGCGTCTTCTCCTTCTTGGTGGTCTGTGGTGGTTGCTGTGCGGAGCTGTTCTTGAACCGGAAGCTATCGTTGCCAGTTTCCAAAATATGGCAGTGATGCGTGAGCCGGTCCAGCAGTGCCGTGGTCATCTTCGCCTCCCCAAGTGCGTCCTTGCTTGTCTTTGTTTGACGCGCAATGGTAGCTAGGGCGACGCCTGCGATGTGCTTCGGTAAGTGACGATTCCAGCAGATGTAAAAAAGCCCAGCGCGGTAAGCGCAAGGCGTTTACTTAAAGTGTTGACGTTAGCGGCCTCGGACTCGAGGCTTCCCCTCTGAGCCGGCAAGGTTCAGAGGGGATTTTGTGGCAAAAATCTCTTCCGCAGATTTCCGGTTTCCGGAATCAGTGGATGGCCTCCAGGTGGACCTCTTCAAGGCCAAGCGTTGCCGAAGCTTTGGCGTGCCTGGAGACCCCTTCCGAACCAGAAGAGCTCAGGGAACTCCACCTGAGCCAGGCGACTACACGCGAGTGGGCGTCGTCGGTGCGACAGGTGCACATCCGCTAGTTGTGAGGCTTCAATAGGTGGTAACGGAGAGCTCGCGTTGCTGTTGGGCTTGCTACACGTTCCTGAATAAGGTACATTCGTACCGAAAAACGGAACACTGCTATGCAACCACTCGCCGCGTTTTTTTCTCCACCCGAGCAGCACTTGCTCGGCCTCGTCTTGACACATCCCGATAGGGAGTTCGGAACGCTTGAGTTACTCAAGCAGATGGGTAGCAGCCGAAGTTCGGGAAGTCACGTGCTGGACAGATGGGTGAAATCTGGGGTCTTGCTGGAGCGCCGCGTGGGCAACCAGCGCCGCTTGTCGGCGAATCGGGACTTCTTGCTCTTTCCAGAGTTGCGCAAGATTGCGCTGAAGACCGTGGGGTTGGCGGAGCCGCTGTGTGCGGCACTCAAGCCTATCGCGAAGTCGCTGTCCGAGGCATTCATTTTTGGCTCGGTTGCGACTGGCAGTGATACCTCGGAAAGTGACATCGATGTGGCGCTGGTGGGCAATGTCGATTTGTTTGCCGTATCTCCCTTGATTGACCATGCGGAACAGCTACTCGGACGTCGAGTTCACGTGAGCATCTACAACCAAGAAGAGTGGGCTGCGGACAACGATGCGGTTCTCTCGAAAATCAAGCATGGCCCTCGTTTGGAACTGATGGAGACGTTGCGTGGCCAGACCCGTTGAATACGACAACCTCGTCCGAACTGGCGCACTGAAGGACGCAGTATCTTCCCCGGATTCAATAGCCCAGTTCATCCGTAACGCAGACCAGATGTTGGCTGCTGCGCAGTTGGGTCTCCCTGACGCACCGCGGTTCGCACTGGGCTATGAAGGGATGTTCGAGGTTGTTATGGCAGTCTTGGAGTACTACGAGGCACGTCCGGGCGACAGCAGCGGCCACCGGGCAACCGCAATCCAGCGCGTCGCGGCTGACCTGCAACTGGGAGCTTCGCAAATTAGCGTGTTGGCGCGGCTTCATGACACTCGCAACAGAGTGACCTATCGGCAACCGATTCCGCCAGCAAGCTTCCAAAGCCTTCGCGAATCCATCCCCTACCGCGGGCCGTCGAGCCTTGATCGAGTTGGCAATGGCGACGCACGCTGGAGCCATCCAGGGCGGGGTGTTCTCGGATTCGATCGCCCGACCGATTAGCTCGACCACTTCGTCGCTCGCGGCGACCAGCGGGATGTCCGAGAAGCGGCCTTGGATCTTTGCCCAGTCATCGCGCGTGTCGATGCCAAGGCGCGCTGCGTATTGGCCAAACGACTGATGGAGGATGCCAATTACGACGACGCGTCCTGAGGTCCGGGCGGCGGCTTCTGCCAGCTCTTGAAAGAAGTAGACATCGTCCCCCGAGCCCAAGGCCGAGGCTTCCAGGAACTTGCCCATCTCGTCGATGATGATCACGACGCCGTCGTGCTTGCGGCTGTCAGCGCACTCGCAGATCTCATTGATCAGCGAGGCTCCGGAGACTTTTCGGCCATCATGGTTGAGGCCCAATGCTTTGCGGAGGCCTCTCGACAATTCGGCAATGACGCTGCCGCGCTTGCCGACGATGGGGATGGTCAGCCAGCCGTTTTTGTAGGGCAGGGCGCTATCGAACGTGGGCATGCCTTGGAGCTGAAGCGTCTCCCGAGCTTTGCGCCGCAGGCTCTTGTCGGCGCTCAGAGCACTCGCGAAAGCCACGGCGAGCGACGACTTGCCGCCGCCGAAGGGGCCGGTCCATGTGAATGCGCGTTGGTTGCTCTCCAAGAGTTGCTTGGACATGCTCTGCAAGACTGCTTGGGCAGTCCCATGGCATATGTAGCCATCTAGGGCGTCTTGCCGCCCCAAATCTATATCGATCTTTATGGAGCGTTGATAGTGGCGCGATAGCCTCGGATGCAAGTCTCGATGTCGCGCGAAATCGTCGCCATCGAGAGTTTTCGGTTGGGGTCGAGAGAGCGGGCGTATTCGGCCAAGGGGGCTTCAAGGTCCTCGCGTGAAAAGGTGGGCGAAGTCACGAAATTGAATAGCCACCGCCATGTGGTGGCGCGGTGCCCACGCCCTGCTAGCCACCAATGCGCATACCAAGCCGTCGTGGGGTTTTCCGCATAGGGGTCGAAGCCTTGGTCAGCCAAAACGGCCTTGGCGTGGTCAGTGATAACGTAAGAGCCTGCGGGGGCTCCCTCCTCGGTGATGACATTGCATGCGAGCGCCCAATGGCGGATCGATGCAACCATGTTCTTGCCGACGCCGAACTCGGCGATGGCGTCTTCATTGGTGAAGGTGGTTTTGTGGATGTAGTCGAACGAATCGGCGCGGTCGTAGACTTTTTTGAGCCACATTTGGCGCAGAGGGAACGTCTCATGCCCTGAAAAGTGGGCCGTTACGCCTTCGGATGATGTTTTTTCCCCCATTCGGTCGATTCTACTGGAGAGGATCACCAGTGGCGATGTCGTGAATTGGAGAAGTGAGTTTGTGCAGGTGTCTGCACAAACTTTTCCTATAAAAACAGATGTCTTTATCCGGGATTTCTAACGGCGATCACCAGATGCTGTATTAATATATGGGCTATCCATTTAGCTCCACAGGTCTAGCAAACCGGTTGGCGGCCGGTTCCGAGTGCACGTTGTCCCGTATGTTGGCGTAGGTCGCCGGCGTTGTTGCGGCCGATTGCTGCAACAACCGGTAGAACAACATTCCTCGTGATCTTGACGAGCGTCGGTTGAAGCGGAACGTAAATTCGTCGAGGTAGTAGTCCACGTGTCGCGGATCGACGGCTCCCTGATGGGTGCCAAGCAACCAGCGTTTGAGCAACGAAATGACGCGATGGACCCCCGGCAAGGACACGTGCGCAGGGATCTTCGAGCCGAGTTGGACGAGCGGTTCATGAGCGAATCCGCCTTCCTGAAGTGGCCCGTAGATCGCCGATCCGTCAGTGCGGATCGTTGCGCCTGGCATGACGTTTTCGCGCACGAACGGGATCAAGGCGCCGATGGTTGGACCCTGCACGCGGTGAATCCGGATGCGGCCAAAGCCCTTGGGATCGTGCACTTCAACGGCCACCGCAATGGCGACCAGATGGGACGTTTTGTGCGCCTTGGAGCGCGCCTTGCCAGACTTCACCCGGGGGCCTCTGCTCAGGGGCAGATAGGCCTCGTCAACTTCTACCGTTCCGGCAAGTTTGTCGCGTTCCGGACGAACCATCGCACGCCGGAATCGGTGCAACATCGCCCAGGCCGTCTGGTAGCTGCTCAAGCCAAGAACCCGCTGCAGTCCAAGAGCGCTGACGCCATTTTCTTGACTCGTGATGTGCCACGCCGCAGCGAACCAAACCCGCAGGGGCGTGCGGGTCTTGTCAAAGATGGTGCCCGCCGTCACACTGCTCTGGTGCGCACAAGATCTGCAGACCAATCTGCGCCGGTTCGCGCGAGCCGGTGAGTCCAGCACGCCACACGCAGGACAGCAAAATCCGCCCGGCCACCTCAATTTCTCGAGGTAGGCAACACACGCGTCTTCGGTCGCGAACCAGTCTTCAAATTGCACCCAAGTCTTCGGGTAGTCGCGACCAGAAACGGGATCGACATTAATCATTCAACCATTTTCCACTTTGTGGAGCTAAATGGATAGCCCGTATTAATATACAGCAAATTCGTGTGGGTGATTCGGATGTTTTCAGATGGACCCAAATCCTTGCGCAGACGAAGGCAACGGCTTACGTCTTGCCGTTGCTTTCTATAGCGTTGAAAGCCTTCGTGATTTTTCAGTCTATGAAAAATATTTAAAGCAGTGCGAGAAGCGCCCGCATTGAAAACCCCTATCGAACAGACAGTGCAATTAGTGAGAAAAGTTGCATCTATTTCGGGATTCGACAAATCTAGACGTCAAGATTTGCGGCGCGCAGCGCGTTGGTTTCGATAAAGTCGCGGCGCGGTTCGACATCATCACCCATAAGCATCGTGAACACGCGATCAGCCTCGATCGCGTCATCAATCTGCACGCGCAGCATTCGGCGAACCTGCGGATCCATGGTCGTCTCCCAAAGCTGGCTTGGGTTCATTTCCCCCAGACCCTTATAACGCTGGCGAGCCACGCTGGCTTCGGCCAGGCGCAGCAGCCACGTCATGGCTTCGCGGAAGTCGCTCACGCTCGCCTGCTTCGCCGCATCACCCTGGCCTTTGCTGACAACGGCTCCCTTGCCGAGAAGCCCCGTAAAAGTCTGCGCCGTCTGGGCCAACACGGCATAGTCGGCGCCGTGAGTGAAGTCAGCGGTGATCACGCTTGAACGCACATTGCCATGGTGGTGCCGCGAAATGCGCAAGATCTGTTTGTCGCTGCGCGGATCCGTCTCGGCGTGCACGCTGGGAACAACGCCATTTGCGTGCGCCTCGAGCAATGCCGCCTGCAGGCCATGCGCTGAAGCAGCGGCCTGTTCCGGCGTGTCAAGGGCAATGGTCACACCGCCGGCGATTGCGCGCAATGCCTCCTCGTCCATGAAAGCGCTAAGGCGGGCAATAACTTCCTCGGCCAGCATGTACTGGCGTGCGTATTGCTGCAGCGACTCTCCCGTCAGCGTGACTGCGTTGGGGTACGCGCTGGTGAGAACGGACGCGTCGCGCAACGCCACCTGCAGCAGGTAGGCGTCGAGTTCGTGTGCATCCTTGAGATATTGTTCATCCTTGCCATGCTTGACCTTGTACAAAGGCGGTTGGGCGATGTAGACGTGGCCTCGCTCAACCAGTTCGGCCATCTGGCGGTAAAGAAAGGTCAGCAGCAAAGTCCGGATGTGGGCACCATCCACATCCGCGTCGGTCATGATGATGATGCGGTGGTAACGCAGCTTGGCCACGTCGAAGTCATCCTTGCCAATTCCGGTGCCCAGCGCAGTAATCAGCGTCAGGATTTCGTTGCTGGTGAGGAGCTTTTCGTAGCGCGCTT
Organism: Thiomonas sp. FB-Cd; assembly: GCF_000733775.1. Taxonomy (NCBI): domain Bacteria; kingdom Pseudomonadati; phylum Pseudomonadota; class Betaproteobacteria; order Burkholderiales; genus Thiomonas; species Thiomonas sp. FB-Cd. The sequence continues at coordinate 1,191,660 of NZ_JPOE01000005.1, forward strand.
TCTCAACATTGAGAATTTTGCCCCGCAGCGGCAGGATCGCTTGAAACTTGCGATCGCGTCCCTGTTTGGCGCTGCCACCGGCCGAGTCGCCCTCAACAATGTAGATCTCGCAAAGCGCCGGATCCTTCTCCTGGCAGTCGGCCAGTTTTCCCGGCAATCCCATGCCATCGAGAACTCCCTTGCGCCGCGTGAGCTCGCGTGCCTTGCGCGCCGCCTCACGCGCCCGAGCCGAGTCCACGATCTTGCTGCAGATCACCTTGGCGTCGTTCGGATTCTCCAGGAGGTAGTCATTCAGCGCCTTGGCGACAACGTCCTCCACCGGTGCGCGCACTTCACTGGATACGAGCTTGTCCTTGGTCTGGCTTGAAAATTTTGGATCCGGCACTTTGACCGACAGCACACAGGTCAGGCCCTCGCGCATATCGTCGCCCGTGACTTCCACCTTGGCCTTTTTGGCCAGCTCGTTGTCGTCGATGTACTTGTTGATGACGCGGGTCATCGCCGCACGAAGACCCGTGAGGTGCGTGCCACCATCGCGCTGCGGTATGTTGTTCGTGTAACAGAGCACGTTTTCGGCATAGCCGTCGTTCCACTGCATGGCCACCTCGGAGATGATGGGCGAGCCCTGCTCGGTCATCTTCTCGCCAGTGGCATAAAAAACATTGGGATGCAGAACGTTCTTGCCGCGATTGATGTATTCCACGAAGCCTTTGACGCCGCCTGTGTAGGCGAAGTTGTCTTCCTTGCCCTGGCGTTCGTCAAGCAAGCGGATCTTGACTCCGTTGTTGAGAAATGAGAGTTCGCGCAGGCGCTTGGCCAAGACGTCATAGTGGAAATCCACATTCTCGAATATCTCGGTGTCGGGAAGGAAATGAACCTCCGTGCCACGCTTGTCGGTCTTGCCCAGCACGCGCATGGGTGACACTTCACTGCCATCTTGCACTTCGCTAATGCGATTTTGGACCGCGCCTCGAGCAAACTCCAGCACATGCACCTGCCCGTCGCGCCGCACGGTCAGGCGCAGCCAGCGCGAGAGCGCGTTGACGCAGCTCACGCCCACGCCGTGAAGGCCACCAGATACCTTGTAGCTGTTCTGGTTGAACTTGCCCCCGGCATGCAGTTCGGTCAGTGCGATCTCGGCAGCGCTTCGCTTGGGCTCGTGCTTGTCATCGAACTTGATGCCGATGGGGATGCCGCGTCCGTTATCGGCCACGCTGATGGAATTGTCGCTGTGAATGGTCACGACGATGTCGTCGCAATAACCGGCCAGCGCTTCATCAATCGAATTATCGACCACCTCAAAGACCAGGTGGTGCAAGCCTGTCCCGTCCGACGTGTCACCAATGTACATTCCAGGCCGCTTGCGCACCGCTTCCAGGCCCTCAAGGATTTGGATCGACGATTCGCTATAGCTATTGCTGGATGGTTCACTCATGGGACAACTCGATCAGAACGTCAACTGGGCCGGCTGCGATTGCAGTGGGGTGTAGCCGGACAAAAGGCAGGAATGGAGGGTCTGGCGGCACGTCGCTTGCCCGGCGACCTTGATGCCGCCTCGATCAGATGCGCATGGGCATGACGACGTACTTGAAGGCGGCGACATCGGGTAGCGTCATCAGCACGCTACTGTTGCCGTCGAGCAAGTCAAGGCGCACGCTTTCACCAGGCAGGTTCGACAGCACATCGATGAGGTAGGCAACGTTGAAGCCGATTTCAATGGAGTCGCCACTGTAGTCCACATCGAGCTCTTCCTGGGCTTCCTCCTGCTCGGCATTGGTGGAGGAGATGCGCAGCGAGCCAGGGTCAAGATTGATGCGCACGCCTTTGAATTTATCGGTCGTCAGGATGGCCACACGCTGCAGCGCGGCCAGGAGAGCTTGTCGCGACAGGACAAGATGATTTTTGTGACCCTTGGGCACAACGCGCTGGTAGTCCGGGAACTTGCCCTCGACCAGCTTGCTGACCAGCTCCATATGGCCGAACGCCAACCGTGCCTGGTTGGAGGCAAATCGCATCTCGATCGGCTCGTCGCCGTCGCCCAACAGGCGCAGGAGTTCGATCACGGTCTTGCGCGGGAGAATCACCTCACGCTTCTCGGCAAGGCCTTCCACCGGTGCGCTGACCATGGACAGCCGATGCCCGTCCGTGGAGACAAGCGTGAGCTGACTCCCGTCGGCCACGAGTAGCAAACCATTGAGGTAGTAGCGAATGTCGTGTTGCGCCATGGCGAAATGCACAAGCGCGAGCATGCGTTTGAGCTGACCCTGGCCGATCACCAGCGGCTCGGCCGAATAGTCCGCTGCTTCCTTGACCAACGGGAAATCCTCGGGCGGCAAGGTTTGCAACGAAAAACGCGACTTTCCGCACCGCACCGTGAACTTGCCGCCGTCCCACTCCAGCGTTGCCTCGTCGAAGGCTGTTGCGCGCAGGATGTCAACGAGCTTGCGTGTATTGACCGTCGTGGGCTGCAGGTCCGCGCCAGCGCTATGCCCTTCGCCAAGAGCGGTGCGCATGTGCATCTGAATTTCCATATCGCTGGTGGTCAAGGCCAGATCAGGACCTGCAGGCTGGATCAGTACGTTGGCCAATATCGGCAAGGTCTGGCGTCGCTCCACAATGCCAGCCACAGCACCGAGCCCCTTGAGCAAGGCTTCGCGCGATACGGTCAATCTGTTCATTGTGATTCTTCCTTTTCAGAATAAGACTGGTAACAGGAGGTCCAAAAATCGGAGAACAACTTGATTGCTTGTTTTTAATCAATGGCTTGCGCCATTTTTTTGCTGGGGACAAGCGCGCAAGTTTAGGCGAGGCGTGATGAACAACTTGGCACGCGCGGCAAGAAAAGCGGGCTTGTTCAACTTTGGTTCACACACCGTCCACAGCTTTGTTCATCCTTTGAGGGTCTGCTCCAACACATGCAGCTGCTGGTTGAGTTCCTGCATGCGCGTGCGCTCCTGCGCGACTTTGCGCACGGCATGCAGAACCGTGGTGTGATCACGGCCCCCGAACAGCTCGCCAATCTCCGGAAGACTCTTTTGCGTGAGTTCCTTGGCCAGATACATGGCGATTTGCCGCGGCCTCGCGATGGACGCGGGGCGCCGTTTGGAGTACATGTCGGCAACCTTGATCTTGTAGAAATCCGCCACAGTCTTTTGGATGTTCTCCACCGAGACCTGCCTGTTTTGGAGGGACAGAAGGTCCTTCAGAGCCTCGCGCGCCAGGCCAATGGAGATGTCCTCGCCTGAAAAACGTGCGTAAGCAAGGATCTTGCGCAGGGCGCCTTCGAGTTCGCGCACGTTCGATCGCACGTTCTTGGCCACGAAAAACGCCACATCCTCGCCGAGGCTGACCATTTCGGCCTCAGCTTTGCGCAGCAGGATGGCAACGCGCATTTCGAGCTCCGGCGGCTCGAGTGCGACGGTCAGACCGGAGTCGAAACGGGAGGTCAGCCGCGCATCGATCTCTTGAAGTTCCTTCGGATAGGTGTCGCTGGTCAGGATGATCTGCGAGCGCTTGGCGGTCAGAGCTTCGAAGGTATAGAAGAACTCTTCCTGGGTTTTTTCCTTGCCTGCGAAAAATTGCACGTCGTCGATCAGGAGCAAGTCAAGCGCGTGGTAGTAGCGCTTGAACTCGTCAAAGGTCTTGCGCTGGTAGGCCTTGACCACTTCACTGACAAACTGCTCGGCCTGGAGATAACGAATGCGCGCCCCAGGGCGTGCCGCGAGCAGGGCATTGCCGACGGCCTGGACCAGATGGGTCTTGCCCAGGCCCACGCCACCGTATAGAAAAAGCGGGTTGTACGACTTGCCGGGATTTTCCGAAACCTGGAGTGCGGCAGCGCGCGCCAGTTGGTTGGCTTTACCCGGAACGAGGCTTTCGAAGGTAAGCCCCGGGTTCAGCCGGGAGCGTTCAAGGGCTTCCGTCTCCAGCCGCGCGGCTGCGGCATGGGCGTCGGGTTGTGGTGTGGCAACCCGGTCCGCAGCGTGTTCGCCGGCCAGTGGTTGGGCGTGCCCGTTTGGCATCGCGCCCGTGTCCATGTGCGCGACGGCAGCGGAGGGCTTGTTCGCTGGTTTGTGAATCGCGAATTCGAGCTGGATGGGCCGCCCGGCGGCCGTGGCAAGCGCTTGGGCGATTCGGCTGCTGTATTGGGAACGCAGCCAATCCATTTTGAACCGGTTGGGCACCGAGAGCGTGGCTGTGGAATGATCGTCGCTCCAGTTGGGGGGAGCGAGCGGCTTGATCCATGCGGTAAATTGCTGGACGGGAATTTCACTGGCAAGCTGGCTGCAACAAGCGTGCCAGATCTTTTCGAGAGACATGTGGAGTCGATTTCATGTTGTGCGTCGCCAGTGCCCGAACACCAAGGCATCGGGCACTGCGCCTGCCTCCCGAGAAGAAATCCCTCAAAAAGCCCCACAGGGGCCCATTGCTGGTGGACTCATCCCGAACGGAATAGGAGGAAGGAATTATGGCTCTCCATTTTAGTCGAAATGGGGGAGTTATCCACAGACCGCGAAGATCATTGCGCGCGCGTTTGGCCAGCCCCGGAGTTGCCCAAAACAACCGAAATGGCGTTGGCGCATTGACACACACGGCTTAATTTGTTGAAATGGCATGCTTTTCGCCTGAACGAGCCGAAGAGCACAGCTCTGGCACGGGCATGCAAAGGCCGCGATGGTTGGTTTCACGCCATGGCCACGCCGCTGCTCGGCAGCCGGCAGCATTTGCCACGTGACCCCTGTTGCAGTTTTTGATCCCGGCTTGTTGCGCCACCCATTGAGCACATCATGAAACGTACCTACCAACCGTCCAAAACCCGCCGCAAGCGCACCCACGGCTTCTTGGTGCGCATGCGCACTGCCGGTGGTCGAGCCGTCATCAATGCCCGCCGCGCCAAGGGCCGCAAGCGCCTGGCAGTCTGAGCCCAGTTGAACTGCAGCGGGCGGGTTTCCTGCCTTGTCTGCGAGCCCAGACTCAGCTGCCCGTGCAGGTGGCACTTGCCACCAGTCCATCAAACGGAAGCATGCCCGCATGGCCGACGCGCATAACCTTGGCAGGCGGGAGCTCACCATTCGGCTTGTCCCTCTGACGCGTCCCGAGTCGTTTTCGGCGAGTCTGCGTGGGCCGGGTGTGCGTGGGCCGGAATTTTATTTGCATCACCGCGCAGCTCAGGAGGCCGACGGGATCCAGCCTGGTGCCTGCACCCGTGAGTGCGTGCTCGGTTTCGTCGTTCCGAAGCGGTTGTGCAAACAAGCCGTTCGCCGCAATTTGATCCGTCGGGTGATGCGCGAAGCGTTGCGCGAGGTCATGCGCCAGGATGACCTGCGATGGTCAAGTCCGGCACCCGTTCTGGTGTTGAAGCTCACGCGCAAGTTGCCCGACTCCTTCGTCAGCGCGAGCTCGCGCAACCTGATGCGGTACGTGCGGACGCAGATCCAACAGCTGCTGCGGCAATACCACGCGCGGATCCTTCGCGAGGCGTTCACGGATGTGGCACCAGCAAGTGGTCCGAACCCCAAGATTTACGCCCCATACGGTCCGCAATGAGACAGTTGCTCATCGCGTTGGTGCGTGCATATCAGTTGCTGCTGAGCCCTTGGGTGGGCGGTCAGTGCCGCTTCACGCCGACCTGTTCGCAATATGCCATCGAGGCCCTGCGCCAGCACGGTGCCGCGCAGGGAAGTTATCTGGGCGCCATGCGCATCGCGCGTTGCCATCCTTGGTGTGAGGGCGGGCATGATCCGGTACCGATGGTATTCAGCTGGGCTGCATGGCGGCGCACACGCGGTCCAGGCGACGATGCGTTGGGCGAGGAACAGCCCGTCGTGTCGGACGATGGCGCCGTGAACCCACCGCCAACCGCAACGCGAGTTGCGCAGGCAGTCAAGCCACCTCATGTCTAATACGCCGTTTTGGTCGCGCACCTCGTTTCGGATTCTGATTTCTTAACCTCACTCCCGCAGGATTTCGCATGGACTTTCGCCGCTCCGTTTTGTGGGTGATCTTCACCGTCTCGGTGATCTTTCTGTATAACTCCTGGCTGCGCTATAACGGCGGCAGCGGGCTGTTTGGCGAGCCTCCTGCGGTGACGGCGACGGCTTCCGCACCCGCGGGTCGCGCCGGTGACGTTCCCGTACCCGTTGCCCAGAATGCCACAGCGCTCCCCGGTGCAGAAGCCCCGGGCATCGTCCCGTCGGCGCCCGCCACCGCGCCAAGTGCGACGCTGACAAGCATCCGGACCGACGTGCTGGACATGAAAGTGTCCAACGAGGGCGGCAATTTGGTGTACGCGCGGCTGCTCAAGTATGCCAGCCACTCTGACGCGAAGGACGACGTGGTGCTGTTCGACAGCAGCGCGAGCAACACCTATCTGGCGCAGAGCGGCCTGGTGGGGGGCGACTTTCCCAATCACAAGACGCCCATGGTGCTTCTGCCAGGGCCCACCTCCATGGGCTCGGCCGACACGCTGACCGTGCGCCTGCAGTCGCCCGTGGTCGGCGGCGTGCAGCTCACACGCAGCTACACCTTCAAGCGAGGCAGTTATGTGATTGCCGTGCGCAACGAAATCAGCAACAGGGGTCAGACTCCGGTTGCGCCGCAGCTTTACATGCAGCTTGTGCGCGATGGCCACGACCCGAGTACGGGCACGCACTTCTATCACACGTTCACCGGGCCCGCCGTTTACGACAGCAAGGATAAGTTTCAAAAATTCGAGTTCAAGGACATCCACGACCAGGTCAAAACCATCAAGAGCAGCGATGGCTGGCTCGCGATGGTTCAGCATTACTTCGTGTCGGCCTGGTTGCCGCAGCCGGATACGGGCAATCGCGAGTTCTATTTGCGCAAGCTGCAACCCAACCTCTACGCCGTGGGCGTGATGCTTCAGCTGCCGCAACTTGCTCCCGGCGCGCACACGGTGCAGACCGATACGCTTTACGTGGGCCCGGAGATCGAGAGCCAGCTGCAGGGCTTGGCGCCGGGCTTCGAGCTGGTCAAGGACTATGGTTGGGTGACCATCATCGCCAAGCCTTTGTTCTGGGTGTTGGAGCAGGTCCACAAGGTTCTGGGCAACTGGGGCTGGTCCATCATCGGGCTGACCATTTTGCTGAAGTTGCTGTTTTTCCCGCTCACGGCCGCCAGCTATCGCTCCATGGCGCGCATGAAGGCGGTCGCACCGCGCCTCACCGCGCTGCGTGAACGGCATAAGGACGATCAGGCGGCGATGAACGCCGCGATGGTGGAGATGTACCGCAAGGAAAAGATCAATCCGCTCGGCGGGTGTCTGCCCATCGTGATCCAGATTCCGGTATTCATCGCGCTGTACTGGGTCCTGCTGTCCAGCGTGGAATTGCGCGGCGCGCCCTGGCTGGGATGGATCCACGACCTGTCGGCCAAGGATCCGTACTACATCCTGCCGCTTATCATGACCGGAACATCGTTCCTGCAGGTCAAGCTCAACCCGACGCCGCCAGACCCGATGCAGGCGCGGTTGATGTGGATCATGCCGTTGGCGTTCTCCGTCATGTTCTTCCTGTTCCCTGCAGGGTTGGTGCTGTACTGGCTGACGAACAACATCTTCTCGATCGCGCAGCAGTGGTTCATCAACAAGAAGATGGGCGTGCCGGAATTTTCCGAGCCGAAGTAAGCGCAAGCGGGCGCCGCGGGGTGGCACGGCGATCCGTTCTGCACTTGGCTGCACGACATGGACGCGCTGGTACGCCGTAACGACCCCATCGCGGCGATCGCCACGGCCGCCGGTCGTGGCGCCGTTGGCATCGTGCGCGCTTCGGGGCGCGATCTGCGCGAGCTCATGCGAGCACTGTGCGGGCGGGAGCTGGCGCCCCGCCATGCCACGTTGCTGCCGCTGCGCGACGCGCACGCCGGCGTCATCGACACCGGCCTTGCGCTGTACTTCCCCGGACCCCACTCCTATACGGGCGAGGACGTGCTGGAGTTGCAGGTGCACGGAGGCCCGGTGGTTCTGCAGTTGCTGCTGGCGCGCATGCTCGAGCTTGGCGGCAAAGGGGGCATGCGTGCGGCCGAGCCGGGCGAGTTCACCGAGCGAGCCTTTCTCAACGGAAAACTCGACTTGGCCCAGGCCGAGGCTGTGGCCGATCTGATCGATGCGACGACTGAGGCTGCTGCGCGCAGCGCCTCGCGCGCCCTGGCGGGAGAGTTCTCACGCGGCGTGCAAGCGCTGGGCGACAGCCTTCGCGACTTGCGCGCGTTGGTGGAGGCCACGCTGGACTTTCCCGAGGAAGACATCGAGTTCATCCGCGCAGCCGGCGTTGCTGAACGCCTGCGCGGGCTGAGTGGCGACGTGGCCGATATCCTGGCGCGCGCGCGCCAGGGCGCGCTGCTTCGGGAGGGCGTACGCGTGGTGCTGGCGGGCCAGCCCAACGTGGGCAAGAGCTCTTTGCTGAACGCATTGGCCGGAGCCGAGCTTGCGATCGTGACGGATGTTCCCGGCACCACGCGGGACCGTGTCAGCCAATCCATCCAGATCGAGGGCGTGCCGCTGCACGTCGTCGACACCGCGGGCCTGCGCGAAACCCTCGACCAGGTTGAGCGCATCGGGGTTGAGCGCACCTGGGACGCGATCTCGGATGCAGACGCCGTCCTGTTTCTGCACGACCTGACCCGCGTCGGCGAAAGCCGCTATGCCGAAGACGAGGCACGGCTCGCCGAGCTGCTGGCAGCACACGCGCCACGCCACGCTGCACTGCTGCATGTGTGGAACAAAGTGGATGCACTGGACCCGGCAGAGGCGCCGGCACGCATCGCTGCGTTCGCCCGCCGGCACGGTATGGGCGGCTCGCGCAACGACCTGCTCCTTTCCGCGCGCAGCCATGCCGGCCTCGATGGACTGCGGCAGGCCTTGCTGCAAGCGTGCGGATGGCAGGCGTGGCCCGAGGGCGTGTTTATCGCGCGCACCCGGCATGTGCAGGCACTCGGGGCTTGTGCGGAGCATCTCCGGGTGGCGCAAGCCTTGCTCGCTGCAGCGAACCCCGCGCTCGATCTGTTGGCCGAAGAACTCAGACTGGCCCACCGCGAATTGATGGCCATCACCGGTGAAGTGACGGCCGATGCGCTTCTTGGCGATATTTTCAACCGATTCTGCATCGGCAAGTGAGTGCGGGGAACATTCGGGCGAAGACCCGGTCTTACCAAGTTGTGCATTGATCAGGATACGATGGCGTCCACCAACGGAGATCGCAATGGGCGAATTCAGCATTTGGCATTGGCTTATCGTGTTGGTCATCGTGATGATGGTGTTTGGCACGAAAAAGCTCAAGAACATCGGTACGGATCTTGGCCAGGCCGTCAAGGGATTCAAGGACGGCATGCGCGATGCCGAGGCAAGCGAGCCGTCGGTGCCTGCAGCGTCACCCGGACAGGCCGCGCAGCTGCCGCGACCGCTGGGAGAGGCAATGGCCGAAGTCAGTCAATCGGCGGCGGGCGCGTCGGGACGCGACCCGAATTGACGCGGCGCAAGCGGCCGCGCGCTGCTTGCCTAGCGCAGATGGTCGAGCGCTTGCGGGTTCAGGAGGTCAGCAGTGTCGCCTGCGGAAAAGTGACCGATCGCCTCAAATGCCTGCCCGAACAGGTGCTCGTAATGCTCCAGCTCGACGTAGCCGATGTGGGGCGTACAGATGGCGTTTTCCAGGCGCAGCAAGGGATTTCCCCGCATGATGGGTTCGGCCTCGAACACGTCCACTGCAGCCATGCCCGGACGGCCGCGGTTGAGCGCGGAAACCAGGGCATCGGAAGCGATGAGTTCGGCGCGCGCCGTGTTGACCAGGATGGCCTGCGGTTTCATGTGGGAGAGCTCACTGAGCGTGACAACGCCCCGGGTGGCGTCGGTCAAACGCAGGTGCAGGCTGAGGATGTCGCTTTCAATGAATAGCGCCTCGCGGGTCGCCGCCACGTCCAGGCCCGATTGGGCCGCAGCCGTGCGCGATGCCTCGCTGCCCCATACGAGCACGTGCATTCCAAAGGCCTGGCCATAGCGGGCCACGATGCGCCCGATGCGTCCATAGCCCCAAATGCCGAGCGTCTTGCCCGCCAGGCGCTGGCCTAAGCCGAAATTCACCGGCATGGACTGGGATTTGAGCCCTGGCTGCTGCCAGGCTCCTTGCTTGAGGTTGGCAACGTATTGGGGGATGCGGCGCATGGCCGACATGATGAGCGCCCAGGTGAATTCGGCGGTCGGGGCGGGGTCGCCTTTGCCCTCGATGACAGCGATGCCCAGTGCCGTACAGGCGTCGACGTCCAGATGGGCGCCGACGTGGCCCGTTTGCACGACGAGTTTGAGCTTGGGGCATTTGTCCAGCACCGCACGGGTGAGCGCGGTGCGCTCACGGTTGAGGACCACCACCTGCGCGTCGCGCAGGCGCACGGCGAGCTGGCCAGCGCCCTTGACGTTGTTGTTGAACACCTTGACGTCATGTCCGCTCAGGGTCGCAAAGCAGGCGAGCTTGCGCACGGCGTCTTGGTAGTCATCCAGAATCACGATTTGCATGGCGTAACTGTAGCGGCCAACGCGCCGCGTGTCCTCATGACGGGTGGCAGGCATGCCTCCAGACAGCGACCGGTTGACCGCTCGAGGTGCGATTGGATGAAATCCCTAAAAGGACTTTCCCGCAGTTTGTTGCACTGCAGCTTGAAAGTGGGGGTGTCCAGGGAATATAAGTACACATTAATACTGCAACGGGCGCGCCGCGCCCGTCCCACCGGTCCCTCATCCATTAGCGAGAACACCATGGACGTCCAAGGCAAACGCACCATTCCGCTGACGCCAGCCCAAACTTGGGAAGCGTTGAACTCCACCCAGATGCTCAAGTCCTGTATTCCAGGCTGTGAATCGGTCACACAAACCGGCGAAGGGCAGTTCGAGGTGGTGCAGGTGCTCAATATCGCGAACTACAAGACCCGCTTTTCCAGCACGCTCACGCTCGAGGATGTCAACCCGCCACACAGCTACGTCCTGCGATTTGAGGGCAATGGGGGCAATGCCGGCTTCGGCCTTGGGCGCGCGCTGATCGCGTTGCAGCCCACCGACGGCGGCACGCAGATGAACTACCAGGCCAGCGCCGAGGTCGGTGGCGCCATCGCGCAGATGGGACAAAGTGCGGTGGATCTGGCCGTCAAGGGGCTGATTGAAGATTTCTTCAGCCGCTTCGAGCGCAACGCGCGCGGCGACGAGTCCGCCCGGATGCCGGGCAGCATGGTCGAGCGCCTGTGGTTCATGATGCCGCCTTGGGCATGGGCCATTTCAACCCTGGTGGCCGTCTTCATCATTTACTGGGGCATGCACGGCACGTGGTGAGCGGCATGGCAGCGCCGCCCGAACGACGCTGATTCAGGACGCTGCCGTATCACCCGCCGGCGGCGCCCCGGCATCCTGGGCGTGCAGCGCCAGCTGCGCATCGTCCTGCAAAATATCTTCCAACTCCGCCCGCGCGCTTTTCGACAGCGCAATCAGTGCCGACTGATCATGCGAGACAGCTTGTTGGCGTTCGAGTAGGCGTTCGTCATGCGCTGCAAACAGGTTCGCGATGCGCTGCACATTCAGCCCCGGCCGAATCGCCTGCAGCGCCTGCTTGCCCATTTCGACACTCGACCACCACGTCTCGCGCGTTGCATTGCGCACGCCGAGCTCGCGCAGCCGCATGAGGTGGGCACGATTGCGTGCGCGGGCCAGCAGCGGCACTTCGGGGAAGTGCCGGCGCATGAGTTCAGCGATCTTCACACTGGCCTCGACGTCGTCCACAGCAAGAACGAACAGCTTGGCGTCGCCGACGCGCGCGGCGTGCAGCAATGCCAGGCGGCTTGCGTCGCCGTAGTAGATTTTATTGCCGAACCTGCGCACGAAATCCACCTGCTCGGGGCTCGCATCCAGTGCCGTGAAGGCAATGCCCTGCGCGTTGAGCATGCGGCCGACCACCTGGCCCACGCGGCCAAACCCGGCAATGACCACAGCTTCTCCCGGGGTGTCGATGGGGCTGAAAGGTGGCGTTTGGCGCTCTCGCATCCACGGCTTGAGCAGTCTGTCGTGCAGCATCAGCAAAATTGGAGCCAGTGCCATGGACACCGCCACGGCCGCCGTCAGGAGCTCCACAGTGGGCCGGCGCAGCAGCCCTCCAGCGCCGGCGTTGGCCAGCAGCACAAATGCGAACTCGCCACCACAGGCGAGAAAAATCGCCAGGGTCAAACTGGTTGACGTGTCCCCGCCGACGACGCGGCGCCAGACGAACAGCATGCAGGCCTTGAGCAGCAGGATGCCGGCGCCCAAGCCGACGACAAGATAGGGCTGCGCGGCCAGCAAGGGGAGTTGGATTCCCATCCCCACGGCGATGAAAAACAAACCGAGCAGGAGGGATTCGAAAGGTTCGATCGCGGCTTCGAGTTCATGGCGAAACTCGGAGTCTGCCAACAGGACGCCAGCCAGGAATGCGCCGAGTGAGGCGGATAAACCCACCGAGCTGAGGCCCACCGCAATGCCCACGGCGCCCAACAGGGCAGCAGCGGCAAACAATTCGCGGTTTCCGCTTCCAAATCGCGCAACATAACGGAACATCGTGGCCAGCACCGGTCTTCCGAGCACGGCGAGCAGCCCGAGCGCGGCCAGCGCCGGCCAGCCAGGCGGCTTGCCGCCGGCGCCCGCGAGGGCCAGAAGTGCCAGGATGGGAATGACGCTGACGTCCTGAAACAGCAAAATCGCGAACGACTCGCGCCCGAAGCGCGTGGTGAGCTCACGCCGCTCGGCAAGAAGTGGCAGGATGTAAGCGGTGGATGACATGGCAATGGCCACGCCGACCAGCGCCGCTGCGGCCCAGCCAAGCCCGAAGGCTGTGCCCAATGCGGCCACCGGGAGCGCGACTCCAGCCATTTGCAGCGTACCCAGGCCAAAGACCTGACGTCTCAGTGCCCACAGCCGGCTGGGTTGCAGCTCCAGACCAATGAGAAACATCAGCAGCGTGACGCCAAGCGCTGCGGTGTGCAGGATGGCATCGGGCTGGCTGTCCACGCGCAGCCCATAGGGGCCGACGGCCATGCCCGCCACCAAATAGCCCAGCACCGAGCCCAGGCCCAGGCGCTTGAAGAGCGGGACGAGCAGCACCGCGGCGGCCAGCAGGATGAGAAATGCAGTGGCAGACATGGCCCGATGGTAGGGCCAACCGCAGCGCGCGCTTCAAAGGCGAGCCGAGCCTGTACCGCCCTCGGGGAGGGGGCGTGTCGCGCACGGAGTCAGTCGCCGTGCGATTGGCGCGAAGTGCGCGCGGGTGGCCGCAGCCTGCGCTATGGGGACAGCTCGCCGCACAGCGCGCGCACGACAGCCATGACCTGTGGCGTCTTGATGCGGTAGTGCACGAACCGGCCGCGCCGCTCGGCGTCGACGATATTCTCGGCGCGCAGCCGCGAGAGTTGCTGCGACAAGGCGGCCTGACGCATGCCGACTGCGTGCTCGAGATCGCGCACACACATCGGCCCATCGATGAGCAGGCAAAGGATGCACAAGCGCTCCCGATGCGCCATGGCTTTGAGCACGCGCACGGCCAGCGCGCCCGAATGACCATGCAATTGCTGGGCGCGCAGGGCACCCAGCTCGGGGCGTACGGATATCGGGCTCGGGGCAACGAGGATCATGCGAGCAAGTCTATGGAGGTGTTCTTGAACTTGTTTTGACGCAGGGCAAGTTTTCTGCAGTGCGCCGCAACTTCCGGTGGCTTCTGCGCCCCGTGGCAAGCGCTGCTAGAGTTCGGGTCGGTCCCTCGCTCATGTCCGATCTCACTCCGCTCCCCGCTCATCCCCCGCTGCGCCTGGCGCTGGGTATGTGGGCGCTTGCGGCGGCGGCATATATGGCCGGGTTTTTCCTGCGGGTGACGCCCGGCGTGTTGAATGGTCCGCTGATGCGCGACTTTCATCTCAATGCCGCGCAGCTTGGCAACCTGGCCTCGTTTTATTTCTATTTTTACGCGGCATCGCAGATTCCCACTGGCATTGCCAACGATCGGTGGGGTCCGAAGGCGCTCATCGTGTTTGGCACCCTGTTGACGGGGCTGGGGACCCTCCTGTTTGCCGCTGCGCCCAACTACTCGGTGGCGCTTGTGGCTCGGGGCATGATCGGCCTTGGCCACGGTGTGGCATGGGTGTCGCTGCTGGAGGTTTCCGCTCGCTGGTTCGCCCCCCGGGTATTCGGCACCATGTCGGGACTGTCGCTATCGGCCGGAACGCTTGGTGCGGTGCTGGCGCAGGCGCCTTTGCTGGCAATGAGCCGGTTATTGGGCTGGCGTTGGACGCTGGCTGGCGTCGGGATCGTCTGCCTCGTGCTCGCGCTGCTGGCCTGGCGCACCATACGCAATTCACCGCGCGAGCGCGGATACCGCGATTGGCTGCCGTCACACGCTCCAACCTCGGCACGCGAGGTGCTGCGAGGCCTGCGCGCGGTCTGGCGTTGGCGCAACACGGCATTGCTCTTCGTGGCACCAAGCGGTATATGTGGCGCCTTCCTGACCTTCACGACGCTTTGGGGTGCGCCATTTTTGGAACAGCACCGGGGCATGAGCGGCGAGCGTTCATCCTGGGTCATCGCGGCGATGCTCGTTGGATTCTCGGTGGGTAGCATCGTTTGGGGCCGGCTGTCGGACCGGCTGCGCCTGCGCAAGCTGCCGTACGTGATCGGAGGCACGCTGACGCTGGCCGGATTTGCGCTGCTCACCCTTTGGCCGCAGGCGCCGGGGGGTCTGCTCTTGCCGGTCCTGCTCGCGAGCGCCGTGGGTGCCGGATCGATGGTCGTCGGCTTCGCCTGGGCAAAGGAGTCGGTACCGCAGGACCTCGCAGGCACTGCCACCGGGGTTCATAACACGGGCGTCATGGTCGGGGCGCTGATTCAGCTTCCCCTGTTGGGCTGGGTGTTGGATGCTTTGTGGACGGGACGCAGCCTCGCCGGAGTGCGGCAGTACGGGCTGCACGCATTCCAGATGGCATTTGGGGTGCTGATGGTGTGGGTCGCGGTGGCCCTTTTGTGCGTGTTTCTGGCCCGGGAAACCCACGCACAACCGCAGGCACGCGCACCGCAAAGGCCCCAGTAGACAACAGCGCCCGCCTTAGAAAGGCAAGCCGGGCGCCGGCTTCGGGTCAGTGAGCGTGCAGGTTCTGGCGCGACAGGGCCGAAAAACCATCAAGGAATTCGTCGATGTCATCGGTCGTTGGCGAGTTGGCCATGAGGTTCTGCACGCGCTCACGGAATCCGTCGGCCACGGGGCCGTCGATGAAGATTTCCTTGCGGGCGAATTTGTCGACGATTTCAAAGCCGCCGTGCCGCTCCGTGTCGCTGCTCTCGGAGCGCTTTTCCATGACGCGATCGGCCCAGTCGAGCTGGAAAACGCAAAACGCATCGGAATCGTAAATCATGGTTTGCATGGCTAGTCTCGCTTTCGGTGTGTTGTGGCGTTGCAATGTATGCCGGGCCGTGGTCGTTGCCGACCGAGCCGCCAACTAAAGCTCACTTTCAGAGTTGAACAACAGATAGGGGCAAGTAAGCAAGAATCAAGCCCACCCCCGAAACCGAGCGCGAATCCTGCAGCCCCACGGCCATTCAACGCACCGCGCTCCACATCGGTGCACACGCGTGCGCTCTGGCCCGCCATCAGGCCAATGCTCCGTGTCTCAGGGCAGCAAATGCTCGAGCGTCGAACGGCTAATAATGTCGGACATTTGCTTTCGTGATCGCACATGGCGTGGCGATCGGCGGGTCGGCCCTGCGGTGGCATTTGCATTGGGGGGATGGCGGTGGAGGCTGCACCCTCCCTCGGATTTGGGCCGCCTTCGGCGGAGCCGTCGCGTCTTTCTGCGTCGGCGACAGCTCGGCCAGCGCTGCGCTCGGCGCTACTGCTGGCGCGCTTGGCGAAGCGTGAACAGCAGGAAGTTCTCGTCGGATTGTTGCAGGCGAATCTGAACCGGCAGGTTTTGCAATGCCGGCGCGAGCCAGACTTCGGCACCCAGCCCGTGCTCGTCCCCGGGGTGGATAAGGTGCCAGCACAGCAGCCTGCCAACGTCGGTGCGCACCACGTCTTGCCCGGCGATGATGAAGTCCCATGTGGTGGTGCCTGTAGGCCTGGCGACTTCAAATGCCATGTGCTGGCCGACGCGAAAATCCTGGGGGCGCATCGTGAGCTGGTGGGCAAGTTGCATGAAGATGCTGGCACTGTCCTGAAGGTGGCTCGGCAGTGGCATGACCGTGCTGATGGCTGAGAAGCTGAGGGTGTTGTGATCGCGGTTGAAGCTCACGGTCTTGCGCCGTGTGAAGACGCGCTCGACGTAACGGTCGGGCGCGAGCCAGTTGCCGTCGATATGCCCCGTACTCGTGTAGGCGAAGCTCACGAGCGCCGCACCAGCGAGTTCAACGCGGTAACTGCGGCCGTCGCGTAACCAGTCCAGTGAGCCTTCGCCGTGCAGAGGGCCGCGGTAATAGCCGGACAACACATACTGAAGCTGGGTGGCCGGAGGCCACCCAAGGGCATCGGCCTGGCCTGCGGGCGCGGTGGCGGACGAGGATGCGTCCGCCGTGGGCGCGGGCGCCGACGATGCAGGGCCGGATGCCCCGGGGGCGGCGGATCCCTGATCGGCCGCCTGCAGATGCGGTGCCGCCACGTTTGGCAAGGCGGTGTTTGCGTTCGAGGGCTGAGCCGCGGAAGCGGACGGCGACAGAGGCGACGCGGGCAGGCTGGGGGTTGAGGCACCTCCAGCCACAGGCGCTGCTGGAGGCGCGGAGGCCTTGGGCGCCGGAAGGGAGGTTGCCTGTGACGGGGCGCGGCCCTGCCCTTCGCTGCCAAGACTCAATGTTGGTGCCGGAGGCGGGACGTGGTTTGGAGGCGAAGCGGGCGCGGGGTTGCGCGTTGGTGCAATGACCGGTTTGCTCACCCGGGCGGTGGGTACGAGCAGATGGACAAACACGGGCTCGGCAATGCGGTTCGGCTCGGCCGCCGGGAAAGCCCTGCCCAGGCCGTGCAGCAGCAAGGCGTGCAGGGCCACGACCACGAGAGCCCAGGCCAGCGCTTGCCGCCAGGCCAGTCGGCCTGTGGCATTGGGCGGCGAAGGAGCGGATTTCGACATGCGCGCATTGTGCCCCGGCTCTCCCGAGGCAGTTCTTGGCAGGCGCTGGGGCGGCGTGGGAGGCGGCGGGCCAGGCTCGCGCGGGGGTGGGGGCACGATCGGGGGCCGGTGTGCCGGCCGGGGGCTGCCATGGACCGCTGAGCATGGGGGCGACGCCGTGTGGCTTCCTGTTTGCAAGCGGCACGAGTGGCGCTATGCTGGGTAGCCATTCGCGAGGTGAGCCATGCATCCGTACACCCAAGGCCAGGCCATGCCAGGCATGGAGTTTTTCCAGTCGCTGCTCAAGGGCTCCGGGCTGCCGACGGGGTTTGCCAGTTGGATGGCCCCGACGATGGATCCGAAGGAACTCGAGCAGAAGATCACGGACTTGAAGGCGGTTCTGCAATGGCTGGAAGCCAATGCCAAGCTGACCCAGGCGACGATCCAGACGCTGGAAGTTCAGCGCATGACGTTGTCGGCACTGAAGACGATGAACGTGGATCTGGGGGAGCTGGCCGGACGCATGACCGAGGCAATGCAGGCGGGCGCACAGGCCATGGGGGCCGCTGCGGCCGATGGCCATGGCAGCGCAACTCCCCAGGATCCGTCGCCGGCCGCATCGAGCGCGGAGGAGTCGCCGGGCGCCGCGGTGGAGGATGCGGGGGCGGAGTTTCCGCTCCCGGGCGTGATGGATCCAATGCAGTGGTGGAACGCGGTTAGCCAGCAGTTCAGTCAGGTGGCGACCCAGGCGCTGCGCGAGAGTCCCTGGCCAATGCCGGGTGCCAACGCGGAGGCGAGTGCCGCATCCGCTGCTCCGGCGCCAGGCGGCGCACAGGCCGGATCGCCGGCTCGAAGGGCCAAGAAGGCCCAGTCCGGCGCTTCGCAAGCGGCAAAGCCCACTGTGAGGGGGGCGACGGTGGCCAAGCGCGCGAGCCAGCCCGGCAAGGGGGCAAGTGCGGCTGCGCGCACCAAGGTCGCCGGGAAGTAAAGCAAAGCGCCAAGGGGGCGCAGTCGCGTCCTGTTGGCGAGGCTTGACCGTGAAGGCTTGGCATGAGCCGCAAGGCGCTGCCGAAGCCGCTTGCCGTGCAAGCCCCCATCGGCCTGTCGGCACGGGAGCCGGCATTAGCATGGGTGCTCCTTGGTTTTCCCGTCGCCATCGGGGCCCACTTCACGCTCATTCATTTCTCGTTGGTACTTCCTATGCGTTTCATCAGCGCCCACGCAAGCCACAGTCACTGGGCCACAGCCCTGGAGCGGGCCTTGGCGCAGATTGCTGTGGCCCGCGCGCAGCCCGATACCATTGCGCGGCCGAATCTTGGCATCGTTTATTTCACCGACGCCTATGCGTCCGCTGCCGAGCCGCTGCTGCGTGAGCTGCGCAGCCGCACGGGGGTTGCCCATTGGGTGGGCGGGGTGGGCGTGGGCATCGCGGCGGATGCGCAGGAGTATTTTGACCAGCCGGCACTGGCGCTGATGCTGCTGCAGGTCCCCCGCGTGACTTCCGGGTTTTCTCCGGACTCAAGCCGCTGCAGCCCGCGTCGAGCGGTTGGCGCGGTGCGCACACAGCCCTGGTGCATGGCGATCCGGCCACGCCCGAGATGGATGATCTCGTTCGGGACATGGCCGGGCGCACGACCGCCGGTGAGATTTTTGGCGGCTTGGTCTCCTCGCGAGCGCAGGCGGTCCAGATTGCGGATGATGTGCTGCAGGGGGGCGTGTCGGGCGTCGCCTTTTCGGCGCGGGTGGCCATGGCGGGCGGCCTCACGCAAGGCTGTGAGCCGGTGGGGCCGGCGCGTGCCATCACGCGGTGCACGCAGAACGTGATCTATGCGCTGGATGGTGCGCCCGCCTTATCGGCCCTGTTGGACGATCTCGGCGAGTCCAGTCTGGAGTTGCCGCGCCTGGCGCCGCGCCTGCGCGCGACCCTGGCCGGGTTGTCGCCTGCTGCCGGTGGCGCACGAAGTGGGCGGCCCATCGGGGCCGAGACCACTCTGCGTCACCTCATTGGCGTGGATCCTACGGGACATGGCGTCGCGATCGCCACAGTGCCCGAGCCCGGCATGCATGTGCGATTTTGTCGCCGCGATGTGAACGCTGCTCGGCGTGACCTCATCCGGCTTTGTGCCGAGGTACGCGAGGAGCTCGAGCAGCGGCGCGAGGCGCGGTGGGTGGCAACGCAGCAGACGGCGAAGGTCGGGCGCCCGCCGCAGACGGGCGTGCCCGCACGTGGTGCCGTGTACGTCTCATGCGCGGGCCGGGGTGGCCCGCATTTCGGCGGGCCCTCGGCAGAGCTGGCGCTGGTGCGCCAGCATCTCGGGGACATGCCGCTCGTTGGCCTTTTTGCTGCAGGCGAGATCGCGGGTGATCGCCTTTACGGCTACACAGGCGTGCTGACCGTGTTCGGGGAAGATCCTTTGATGTGAGTACTCGCTTCATTCCAGAGCGAGGGCAATCAAGGCTTTAAGGCCCAAGACGCGTTGGGTCTGCCGGGTAATGGCGCGCACAGGCGCCGGTTGTCACGCGGCTGGCCGGAGAAGGGTGATGAGCCCATTGAGCTCGTCAAGCGAATGAAAGGCGAGGTGGATTTCACCGCGCACCGCTTTGCCACTTCCGCGCACGCGGATTTGCACGGGCGCGGCAAGGTGCTCGGCCAATTCGTTGGCGATGCGGTCCAGTTCGCGTTGTTCGCGCGACGGTTGGGCGCTGGCGCGAGGCTTGGCGCTGTCTTGGTGGCTCGCGCGGGTGCACAGGCGTTCGGTTTCGCGCACCGACAGGCGGCGGGCCGCGACCTGTTGCGCAACTTGGATTTGAGCGGCGCCGTCAAGCGCGAGCAAAGCGCGCGCGTGGCCCATGTCCAAATCCCCCGCGAGCAGCATGGACTGCACGGGTGTGGCGAGGTTGATGAGGCGCAGGAGATTGCTCACGGATGTGCGCGACCGCCCCACCGCCTGAGCCGCTTGCTCATGGGTGAAATGGAACTCGGCAATCAGGCGCTGGATGCCTTGGGCCTCTTCCAGCGGGTTCAGATCCTCACGCTGGATGTTTTCAATCAGGGCCATCGCCAAGGCGGCTTGGTCCGGCACCTCACGCACCAGGACCGGCACCACATCGAGCCCGGCCAGGCGCGCAGCGCGGCTGCGGCGTTCCCCGGCAATGATCTCGTATTTTCCCTGCTGCAGCGGGCGCACGAGAATCGGCTGCATCACACCCTGAGCTTTGATGCTCTCGGCGAGCTCGTACAGCGCACCTTCATCCATGCGCGTGCGCGGCTGGTATTTGCCGGGCAGCAATGCATCCAGGGGCAGGCTCGACGGGTGGCCGGCCGCGGTAATGTCGGCGCCTTGCGAGCCCAGAAGGGCTTCAAGCCCGAGGCCCAGGCCTTTTCGTTTCTTTCCGCCGGACGCGGGAGGGGTGGAGGGATTGGTGCTCATGGATGGGGGCGGTGGTGAAGTGGGGGAAATTGCATCAGGCGCGGGCGAGTTCGAGCAGCCAGTCGCGGCCGCGCGGCCAGTCACCCAAACCGCTTTCGGCGTTGATGTGGCGCAGCGCCCCGGCCTCGGTGTGGCGCGAGCCCCAAGCCAAGGCCATACGGGTGGTGGCCTCGGGGCGGCAATACGGGTCGTCGGTACTGCTGATGAGGCGCGTTGGAAATGGCACGCGCTGCAGGGCGTAGCGTTGCCAGCTTTGCAAGGCGGGTGGCAGGTCCTCGCGGGTGAGATCCGGTGGGGCAACCAGTAAGGCGCCCTTCACGCGGTGAGCATTGCGGCTGATTCCTGCCCAGCCCGCAGCCAGATGGCAGCCGAGGCTGTGCGCGCCCAGCAGCACGGGGAAGGCTGCATTCAGCACGGCTGCTTCAAGCTCGCAGATCCAGTCACCGCGCAGCGGGGTGGTCCAGTCGTGCTGCTGCACGAGATGATCACCATGCAACTGCGCCCATCGGGTTTGCCAATGACCCGGCCCGGAGCCGAGCCAGCCCGGAAGGAGCAGGACGGTGATTTGCTCGCTCATCGTCTAATCCTCTGCGGTGGCCGGACTGGGCGCGTTTGCGGGTGCGGGTACGGGCGTGCTCACCCGTTGCACCATCTCCTGCGCAAACTCGACATAGGCCTGGGCGCCCCGACTGGACCTGTCGAACACGACGCCTGGCTGCCCGTAGCTGGGCGCTTCGGCCAGTCGGACATTGCGCGGAATGACCGCGTTGAAGACCTTGGGGCCAAAGTGCGTCTTGAGCT
Organism: Thiomonas sp. FB-Cd; assembly: GCF_000733775.1. NCBI lineage: Bacteria > Pseudomonadati > Pseudomonadota > Betaproteobacteria > Burkholderiales > Thiomonas > Thiomonas sp. FB-Cd. Next base: position 1,212,989 of record NZ_JPOE01000005.1, read on the forward strand.
GTTCGCTGACTTGTTGCTGCAAGGTGATGCGCGGGTCAAACATCACCCGCAAGAGTCCGATGAGTGTAAGGTCCGGATTCAGTCGGGCATGGACTTGCCGCACGGTATTGACAAGATCAGTGAGCCCCTCCAGCGCGAAATACTCACACTGCATCGGCACAACAACGCCTTGTGCCGCACACAGGCCGTTGAGCGTAAGAAGGCCAAGCGCAGGTGGTGAGTCGATGAGGACGAAATCATAGTCGTGACGCACCGCGTGCAGGGCATCTTTGAGGCGATGCTCGCGCCGTTCCTGGTCGACGAGTTCAACCTCGGCTCCGGCGAGCTCACGGTTGGCGCCGAGCACGTCGTAGCCGGCCTTGTCGCTGTGCCGCCGGGCTTCGGCAACGCTGGACATGCCCAGGAGCACCTGGTAAACGCTGGGCTGCAGACCGCGCTTGTCCACGCCGGAGCCCATCGTGGCGTTGCCCTGCGGGTCGAGGTCCACAAGGAGCACGCGCTGCCCCACTTGGGCAAGACCCGCGGCGAGATTCACGCAGGTGGTCGTCTTTCCGACTCCACCCTTTTGGTTGGCGACACAAAATACCGATGCCATTGCATCTCCCTCATTGAGGCGCGTGGTGACAGTCATTGCGTACGATGGCGGGTCATCCAAACCACGCAACGCTGGGCGTCGACGCCCGGTACGGTGAGCGGCTGGACTGTCGCGTCGATTGTGGGGGGAAGCGCCTCAAGCTCGGGCTGCGGTGTGACGCCCTTCATCGCGGCCCAGCAGCCCTCCTCGGCCAAGAGGTGCGACGTGAGCCGGATCAGCGTGGCAAGATCGCTGAAGGCGCGGCTTGTGATGCAGTCGAAGGCCGGCAGGCGCAGTTGCTCGACGCGCGCGTGCACAACCTCCACGCGGGTCAGGCGCAGCTCGGCAGCAGCCTGCTGCATGAAGGCGCATTTCTTTCGCACGGCGTCATTCAGCACCACGTGCATGCCGGGGCGCATGATGGCCAGTACCAGCCCCGGTAGGCCCCCACCGGAGCCGACATCGAGGAGGCGGTGCGAGGCGCGTTCGGTGATGCCTGGCAGCAAGGCAAGGCAGTCGGCCACGTGCAGGTCAAGCATCTGGCGGGGATCACGGATGGCCGTGAGGTTGTACACCCGGTTCCAGCGTTGCAGAAGATCCAGATAGGCGAGCAGCTGTGCGCGCTGGGTTGCACTGGCAGTCAGCTGCAGCGCATCGAGCACGCCGTCGAGACGCTGGGCCGTGCTCGCTGGCGCTGCGTCCAGGGGATCGTTCATGACCTGCGGGCGCGGCGGCATCAGGTCGATTCCCGCGCAAGCGCGGCGGGGCGCAGCCGGCGCTTGCGCAGGTGCACCAAGAGAAGGGAGATGGCCGCCGGGGTGACGCCGGAGATCCGTGAAGCCTGGCCCAAGGTCTCGGGCATGGCCCGCCCGAGCTTTTGCTGCACTTCGATGGAGAGCCCCTGCACGGCACAATAGTCCAAATCCGCCGGCAGCGGAAGGTGTTCGTATTCGGCGGCGCGTTGGACGTCTTGGTGCTGGCGATCGATGTAGCCGGCATACTTCACAGCGATCTGGACCTGCTCGGCTTCATCCGGTTGTAAGGGCTCGGCGGGGGCGAACCGTCCCTCCAGAGCCGAAATCAGCCGCGTGTAGTCAACCTCGGGACGGCGTAGGAGATCTTCGAGACGGTATTCGCGCTCGATGCCCTGCCCGATCAGCGCGGAAGCTTCGGCATGCGCGAGCATGCCGGGCTGCACCCAGGTCGAGCGCAGGCGCTCGCGCTCACGATCGATTGCATCGCGCTTGCGGCAGAAAGCGCCCCAGCGCTGGTCATCGACCAGGCCGAGCCTGCGGCCGATTTCAGTCAGGCGCAGGTCGGCGTTGTCCTCTCGAAGGCTCAAGCGGTATTCGGCGCGACTGGTAAACATGCGATAAGGCTCGTTGACGCCCTTGGTGATCAGGTCGTCGACCAAGACTCCGAGATAGGCTTGATCGCGGGCTGGACACCACGGATCGCGGCCATGCACCTGCAAGGCGGCGTTTGCGCCGGCCAGAATGCCCTGCGCAGCAGCCTCTTCGTAGCCGGTGGTGCCATTGATCTGTCCAGCGAAAAACAGCCCCTCAATCGCGCGTGTTTCAAGGGATGATTTCAGGGCGCGAGGATCAAAGTAGTCATACTCGATCGCATAGCCGGGGCGCAGCAGGTGGGCATTTTCAAGCCCCTGGATGCTTCGCACGAGCGCCAGCTGCACATCGAAGGGCAAACTGGTCGAAATGCCGTTGGGATAAAACTCATGCGTGGTGAGGCCTTCGGGCTCCAGGAAAATCTGGTGTGCATCCTTGTCGGCGAAGCGGTGAATCTTGTCCTCGATGCTCGGGCAGTAGCGCGGGCCCACGCCCTCGATGACGCCCGTGTACATCGGGCTGCGGTCGAGGCCGCTGCGGATGATGTCATGGGTGCGTGAATTGGTGTGTGTGATCCAGCAGGGTCGATGGGCCGGGTGCTGCTCGGGGCGGCCGAGGAAGCTGAAGACGGGCGTGGGGTCGCGGTCGCCCGGCTGCTCTTCGGTCCGGGAAAAATCGATGGTGCGGCCGTCGATGCGGGGTGGCGTGCCCGTTTTCAGGCGCCCCTGGGGAAGCTGGAGCTCCCTCAGGCGGCGGGCGAGCGAGACGGCGGGGGGATCACCGGCGCGGCCGGCTGCGTAGTGGTCGAGGCCAATGTGGATCTTGCCGTCCAGAAAGGTGCCGGCGGTGAGCACGACCGTGCGCGCATGAAAGCGAATGCCGCTTTGCGTAACGGCGCCGCGAACGCGTTCACCTTGGCCTGTCGAGGCAAGGATGAGGTCGTCCACAGCTTGCTGGAACACCCAAAGGTTGGGTTGGCCCTCAAGTTTTTGGCGGATGGCCGCTTTGTACAGCAGCCGATCGGCCTGTGCGCGCGTTGCGCGCACGGCTGGGCCCTTGCTTCCGTTGAGGATGCGGAACTGGATGCCCGCGAGATCGGTGGCCGCGGCCATGGCGCCGCCCAAGGCATCGATTTCCTTGACGAGGTGCCCCTTGCCGATCCCACCGATCGATGGGTTGCACGACATTTGCCCCAAGGTTTCGATGTTGTGGGTGAGAAGCAGTGTGGTGGCGCCCATGCGGGCGGCCGCAAGGGCGGCTTCCGTGCCGGCGTGACCGCCGCCAACGACGATGACGTCAAAGGTTTGTGGGTAATCCATGGGTTCAAGTCCTGAGCATCGATTGTAGGGCGAGCGAGCTGGCAGCCGAGGCACCGATGTTCCACGTGGAACATCGGTGCCTCGGTCTGGCGCGCATTGGCCGTTCGGTGGACCAAGTTCCGGGGCGCTGCCACCCGCGCGACTGGCGGGCGCGGGGCTGGCTTTGGGTGGCGTGTGGCGCTTTGGGGGGGGCAAGGATGCACGCATGCCGTTGCCGGCAAGGCGAGGCGCGCTGTGGATTCGAGGGACGGCGGAGTGCGGGAGCGGCAGATGGTGGATTGCGCACAGCGCGTGGCGGAACTCATGCGCGAGATCTGATTTGGGTCAGAGCCAAGAAACGCCGGGGCGCGTATAGTCTCACCATCGCAGGCAAGGAGGTCTCATGAAGATCAATGAAGGCGGTTGGGATCGTGTGGTTCGTGTCGTCGTTGGCTTGGCACTGATACTGGCGGCCGCGCTCGGTTATGTCGGCGTGTGGGGCTACATCGGTATTGTTCCCTTGGTCACGGGGATTATCGGGGTCTGTCCGGCCTACAGCCTGTTGGGCATGAGCACCTGCCCGATGAAGAGCCGCCAGGGCTGAGCTGCGCGCGTCAATAGGAGCTATGCACGGCGACAGCGGGTGTTCCACGTGGAACACCCGCTGTCTGCTGCCATCGGATGCCGGACCGGGGCCCGCGCCTGCAGCGCGTGTCCGTCGTCGTGTTCGCGCCGTTTCCCCTCGCTCGCCGTGTCAGGACGTCAGTCTTGCATTGGGGCGGACCGTCAAAGGCGGCCTGACGGGAGCGGGTACCGGCCCCGGGGTCGGGAAGGGTTGACGAAGGCGCGAAGCCGGGCAATGCCGGCGCACCAGCCACGAAGCGCTTCAACCATGCAGGCAAGCGAGCCTTCCGTTTTGCCCAGCCAGCTGGTCGGGCATGTTCGACGACCGATCGCCAGGTGCGATCAGTGGGCCGCCGCTGCAAAAAATGCGTCCCAAGCCGTCTTGGCGATCAGCAGCGCCACAATGCCGATGAACATCCAACGCACGAAATGGGTGCCTCGGCGCATGGCCAGCCGGGTGCCCAGCACGCTGCCGGCGATGTTGCAGAGGGCGATGACCAGCGCGATGGGCCACATCACGTGCCCTTTGCTTGCAAACAGCAGGAGCGCGGCCAGATTGCACGCAACGTTCACGACCTTCGCGCTCGCCGCGGCATGCAGGAAATCGAAGCCAAATCCACGGACAAACAGGAACACTAGAAAATTGCCGGTGCCGGGGCCAAAGAAGCCGTCATAAAACCCGATCACACCGCCACCGAGGACCGCCAACAGCGTTTCGGCGCGCCCACTGAGGTGCGGACTGTGGTGGTGCCCGAGATCCTTGCGGGCCAGGGTATAAGCGAGCACGGCGGTCAGGATGAAGGGCAAGGCCTTGCGGAACTCGCCTGACTCAACCCGCGTGATCTCGAAGGCCCCAAGCAGGGCACCGCCGAAGGCGGCCAGGGTTGCGGGGAGGACCGTGCTCCAGGGAATGCGAACGCGGCGCAAAAAGGACAGCATCGCTGCCGACGTGCCCCAGATCGCCCCACCCTTGTTGGTGCCAAATAGCGTGGCAGGCGGTGTGGTGGGAAATGCTGAAAATAGCGCAGGCACCAGAATGAGGCCACCGCCCCCGACGATCGAGTCCACGAAGCCTGCGGCCATTGCGGCCAAGCCAAGGGTGAGCAGGCCGAAATCCATCAACGGGCGGGTGCGTGTGGTCGCTGCTGTGGGAGGCTCGCACGCTCCCACGTCATGGAAATGGAGAAACCAAAAGAAAAGGCGCCGGAACCTTTGGTTCTGGCGCCCGGTATCAGCTTTGCCGCTGATGGCTTGGGGATTTGCGGATGCCCGCAACCCCTATGGGCTGTCTCCTCAGTGCTCACCCCTTGGTCAGGCTGCAGTGCAAGCATTGCGAATACGCAAGATTATTGAGGCGTTGCACGGAACATGCACGCGGGAAAACCCGAATCAAGTTGGTGCATCGCACCAATTCGAGTCACCGGCCCAGCCCCGGAAATAACTTCAGTAATCCGTCGCTCATCATTTCCACGGAAAGGGCCGCAAGAATCAGCCCCATGAGGCGTGTCATGACATTGATTCCCGTCTTGCCCAGAAAACGTGCGATGGGCTGCGCGGCACGAAAGGCCATCGCAGATGCGAGTGCGATCACCACACCGTACGAGACCAGCACGAGCAAGTCGCTCCAATGACGCGCCTTGTTGGCGTAGATGATGACCGTCGAGATGGTGGCCGGCCCCGTCAACAGCGGAATCGTCAGGGGGACGACTGCCACGCTGTCACTGGCTACGGCCTCATCCACTTCCTCCGGTGTGGACTTGACCGCACCCGGTTTGGCATTGAGCATGCTGATGGCAGAGATCAGCAGCAACATCCCGCCGCCCACCTGGAAGGATGCAAGCGAGATCCCGAAAAAGTGCAGAAGATCCGTACCAAAAAGCGCGCTGAGCCCGATCACGAGAAAGGCCGAAAACGCGCTCACCAAGATGGTGCGGTGCCGCTGCGCCGGACTGAAGCCTTCGGTGAAGGCGATAAAGAAGGGAATTGCCCCCAGGGGATTGACAATGGCCAACAGCGCCACAAGGGGCTTGATGAGATTCATGGCGGCGGGTGATGGATGCGCAGTCCGAAGCCTAGCGCCTCGTGCTTGCGCCCGCCAGGTGCCGGGCTTTGCAGCGGCGAAGCGCAGCTGTTACTGCATAAAGCCGATGCGTGCGCGCCGTCGTGCGTTTGCGCGGGCGAAGTCCTGCGGCAGGAGCTCTTGCCGACCCGCCACCTTCGCTGCGCCGAAGGCGCCATTGACGAGGCGCCGCATCTCCCGCGGGCTCACATGCGCAAGCGCATCGAGCGCGGAATCGCTAAGGGCCTCGGGGAACACGCCACCCCAATCGTGGCTCTCGCGTACGTCCCGGTAAAGCCGCGCCGCGATCGCGCGTCGCCCCGCTTCATCCGGGGGGTCGATCTCATAGACGTTGAGTCGATTGAGGATTGGATCGGGGATGGTCGAGGCGTCGTTCGCAGTGGCCACCCACACCACAGCGCTGCAGTCAATTGGCACTTCGGCAAACTCGTCGGTGAAATGCTGCGCCGTGTCATGCTCGAGCAAACTGTACAGCGCGCCAAGCGGGTCGTATTGCACGCTCGAGGCAGCCTTGTCGATTTCGTCGATCACGACCACAGGGTTGGCAAATTCGCCCTGCACGAGGGTTTCAAAGACCTTGCCCGGGCGCGACCCCTTCCATTGCGACGACGAGCCGGAGAGGATCCACCCGGCAGTCAGGGCATTCATTGGGGCGAGCGCCCAGCTCGTGCCCAAAAGCGCGGCAACCCGCCGCGCAAAGTGCGTCTTGCCGATCCCGGGCTCGCCCAGAAGCAGCATGGGAGTGACTTCGATGGCGTCACGGCTGTCCACGGCCAAAGCGACAGCGCGACGAATGTCCTCCAGCGGCTCGCCGAAATTGGGCAGTTCCTGCTGCAGGGCATCCATGTCGGGCAACTGCGCTGGCTTGATCGCCAGGCGCTGGCCACCCGCCTCAATCATGCGCGTGTAGGTGTGCCGCAGCTGTTCATGGGACTCGGCCGGCAGGCTCTTGAGCTTGCGCTCGACTTCGTCGACGGCATAGACGGATTTGTACGCGGCAACGGCAATCATGATGCACCTCCGGAAAGCACGAACTGCATGCAACCCCAAGCAGCAATCATGCCAGACCATCGGCGCAACGCAAGCCTTCACAGTTGTGCAATGACCGCAGGTTGTGGACTTTCGCACACATCGCGGGTTTTGCCGAAGTTGACTTCCTCCCCGCCCTTGGTCTGCGGCCACCGCTTGCGCGGGAAGGGCGGAGATTCCTACGGCGCTCAGGTGCGGCATTGAACCGTCCCTGAGTCGCTTCGGCGGGTTCCTGCTGCTGGCGGCCTGACTGCTCCACTCACTTCACAGGCGATCCGGGCTGCGCTCTTGCGCCCGGCACAAGCGTGCGCCGTGTCCTGCCCTTCGTCTCGCAGTATTTCCATCCCGCGAGCAAGGATGTTGAGCGCGCCGACAACATCGGCATGATTCGCGTAGCCACACGCGACGCACTTGAACTGCGCCTGCGTGCGGCGATTGTCGGCCGCGATGTGGCCGCAGCATGGGCAGGTGCGGCTCGTGTTGTGCGGCGGCACAGCGATGAGACAGCCGCCGCTCCACGCCAGCTTGTAGTCCAGTTGCCTGCGGAACTCGGCCCAGCCCTGGTCCAGGATGGACCTGTTCAGGCCGCGCTTGGCCCGAACGTTCCTGCCCGGTCTCTCGGCCGTGCCCGCAGCGCTGCGCGACATGTTCTTCACCTGCAAGTCCTCGATACACACCATCGCGTGGTTTTGGCTGATCGTGGTCGTGGCCTTGTGCAGGGCGTCGCCTCGGGCATTGCCGATCCTCTGGTGGAGTTTTGTGACTTTGGCCTTCGCCTTCCTCCAGTTCTTGCTGAACTTCACCTTGCGGCTCATCGCCCGCTGGTACCGCGCAAGCCGCACCGCGTGCGTCCTGAAACTGTTCAGCGGTGGCAGAAACGCACCGTCGCTGAACGTGGCAAAGCGGGCAATGCCCACGTCGATCCCGATGGCGCGGGTGGCGCTCGGGAACGGCTGCTCGACCTCACGCTCGGTCTGGATCGACACAAACCATTGGCCTGCGCTGAAACTCACCGTGGCGTTGCGCACCGCACCGAGAACGTCCCGGCTGTTGCGATAGCGCAGCCACCCCAGCTTGGGCAAGAAGATGCGGCTGTTCCCTGCATCGAGCTTGATCTGTCTCGGGTCGGGATAGCGCAAGCTGTCGCCCTGGCCCTTCTTCTTGAATCGCGGAAAGTCCGTGCGCCTGGCGAAGAAGTTGGTGTAGGCGCGTTCCAGATCCTTGAGCGCCTGTTGCAACGGATGCACGGGCGCCTCGGCCAGCCAGGGTGCGACGCGCCCCGAAGGCAGCGGCGCCCCGTTACGCCATGCCGTGAGTTCCTTGCACAGCCTGGCGTAGCCGCGCTTTTTCTCACCCCGCTCGTGGCGGGCCCTTTGCAACGCCAGCGCCTCATTGAACACGACCCGGCACGAGCCCGCGAAGCGGCGCATCTGGCGCTGCTGCGGGCCGTTCGGACGAAGCTCGAACTTGAACGCCTGGAGTCGCTGCATGACTGGTTTAATGTGCAGCTTATGCGGCGCCACTTCAAGACAAACAAGGATGCCTGTGGCATCCGCGCTTTGCTTCCCCGCGCTGAACGGCCGGGCTTGTCGCGCATCGGGTCAGATCTCGATTTGCGTGCCCAGCTCCACGACACGGTTGGGCGGGATCCGGAAGTAGTCGGAGGCATCCTGCGCGTTGCGGCTCATCCAGGAGAACAGCACCTCGCGCCATAGCGCCATCCCCGGAATCTTGGACGGGATGATGGTTTGGCGCGCGAGGAAAAAGGAGGTTTCCATCAAGTGGAACTCCAGCCCGAAAAACCGCTCGCAATCCTTGAGCAAGCGCTGGATGTCCGGCTCGTCCTTGAAGCCGAAATTCACATGCAACAGGTAGATGCCCTCTTCCATGGACGTGAGCTCAATGCCCTGCTCCGGCGGTACATGGGGGACATCCGCGGTTTGTGCGGACAGGAAGATCACCCGTTCGTGCAGCACCTTGTTGTGCTTGAGGTTGTGCAGAAGTGCGTGTGGCACCGTGTTGGCATCGGGGGTGAGATAGATGGCTGTGCCTTCGACGCGGGTTGGTGGATAGGTGGACAGGCTGTGCACGAAATCCTTCAGGTTCAGCGCGTGCTCCTGCAACTGGCGCTTGAGCAGGGTGCGCCCGCGCTTCCAGGTTGACAGCATCGTGTACACGGCCGCGCCGAAAACCAGTGGAAACCAGCCGCCGTGGTCGATCTTCAGGGAATTCGAGGCCAGGAAGAGCAGTTCCACCAGCGCCAGCGGCACAAATGCGAGATTGGCGCGGCGCGTGCTCCACCCCCAGCGCTGCGGTACGACCATCCATAAGAACACGGTCGTGGTGAGCATGGTGATGTTCACCGCAATTCCATAGGCAGCGGCCAGATTGTCCGAGGTGCGGAAGGCGAGCACCAGAATGACCACGAAAATCAGCAGCATCCAGTTGATGAAGGGCACATAGATCTGCCCCTGGTTGCGCTCATTCGTGAACAGCACGGTCATGCGCGGCAGATAGCCCAGCTTGATGGCCTGGGTGGTCATGGAATAGGCGCCTGAGATCACCGCTTGCGAGGCGATGACCGTGGCCATGCCGGCCAGAATCACCAGCGGCCACAGCGCCCAACCCGGCGCCAAATAGAAGAACGGGTTCTTCACCGCCTCAGGGCGCGTCAGCACGAGTGCGCCTTGGCCGAAGTAATTCAGCAGCAGCCCCGGCATCACCACGCCCAGCCATGCCGCCCGGATCGGCTTGCGCCCGAAATGACCCATGTCGGCATACAGGGCCTCGCCACCGGTCAGCGTCAGAAACACCGCGCCCAGCAGGAACAGCGCCAGCCCCGGATGGCGGATGAACATATCCACTCCCCACCAGGGATTGAGCGCCAGCAGCACCATCGGGTTGGACGCGATCTGGATCAAGCCCAAAATGCCCAACACCCCGAACCATACCACCATGACCGGCCCAAAAAACGCGCCCACCAGCGCCGTGCCGCGCTTTTGCACCAGAAACAGACCGATCAAGATGAGGACCGTGATGGGCACCACGGCATCGCTGAGTACTGGGGTTGCCACCGCCGTGCCCTCGATCGCCGAGAGCACCGAAATGGCGGGCGTGATGATGCTGTCGCCATAGAACATCGACGCGCCGATCAGGCCGAGGGACACAGCCACGGTGCGCCCGCGCGTACGCGGCGCATAGCGGCGCATGACCAGTGCCATGAGCGCCAGAATCCCGCCCTCGCCGTCGTTGTCCGCGCGCAACGCCAACATCACGTATTTGACCGTGACAATGATCGTCAGCGCCCAAAAAATGAGTGACAGCACGCCATAAATGTTCGGTACGCTGTACCCAAGGTCGTGGGAGGGATTGAATGCCTCCTTGAAAGCGTACAGCGGACTCGTGCCGATATCGCCATAGACAACCCCCAGGGCGCCCAGGCTGAGAGCGGCCAACGATCCCTTGTGTTGTGTTTCGGTGTCTTGCATATGATTTGCGCTCCGCTTCGGATCTTTTCCCCCCAGCGGGCCCGAATGAAAGGGACTGTCATCTTAGGGCTGTTTTGTTGCGAAGCATCATTTGTGCCCGTCCCATGGTGCCGATCGCGATGCGCAGCGTCCTTGCGCCAGATCAAAGCCACCGCCCCCACCAGCCCGCATCATGCCCACGATGACGAGTCGCACCATGATGCCAGCCAACCTTGATTTCCAGCCCGAACTGATCCGCCGCTACGACGTGGCCGGTCCACGCTATACGTCTTACCCAACCGCCGACCGCTTTCGCCCTGACTTTCAAGCGGCCGATTACGCGGCCGCTCTGCGTGAGCGAGGCCGCGCTGCCCTCACCCCCTTGTCGCTTTACGTCCACATTCCCTTCTGTGAGACGCTGTGCTACTACTGTGGCTGCAACAAGATTCCCACGAAAAACCACGCGCGCAGCGCACCTTACCTCGATCAGGTCGAGCAGGAAATGGGGTTGGTGGCGGGGCTGCTCGGCCAGCGCTTGCCCGTTTCGCAGCTGCACTGGGGTGGCGGCACGCCCACATTCCTGAGCGACGAGGAGGCATCGCGTCTGATGGACGTGACGCGCCGGTACTTCGAGCTGCAAGCCGGAGGGGAGTACTCGATCGAGATTGACCCGCGCAAGGTTGGCAGGCAGCGCGTGGCGCACTTGGCCGCGCTGGGCTTCAACCGCATGAGTGTCGGGGTGCAGGATTTCGATCCCGCCGTGCAGCAGGCGGTCAATCGCATCCAGAGCTATGAGGAAACGAAGGAGGTCATCGATGCGGCGCGGGCCAACGGCTTTGCCTCGGTCAGCGTCGATCTGATCTACGGACTGCCCCGGCAAAACGCCTTCAACTTCGCGGCAACGCTGGAGAAGGTCATCGACCTGCGGCCCGACCGCGTCGCACTTTACAGCTATGCGCACCTGCCGCAACGCTTTACACCGCAGCGGCGCATCAATGAGGCCGACCTACCCGAGCCACAAGCCAAGCTCGTGCTCCTGGGGCTGGCAATCCGCCGCCTGGCCCATGCTGGCTACGTGTACATTGGGATGGATCATTTCGCGCTGCCCGCGGATGAGCTTGCGCAAGCCCAGCAAAAGGGCAAGCTGCATCGTAATTTCCAGGGCTATTCCACGCAGGCGGACTTGGACTTGCTCGCCTTCGGCGTGTCGGGAATTTCGAAGCTTGGCAGGCACTACATCCAGAATGCCAAGACCCTGGAAGCGTACGGCGCAGCTCTATCGGCCGGCGAGTTACCCGTCGAAAGGGGGCTGACGCTGAGTGACGATGACCTGCTGCGCCGCGAGGCCATTCAACGCCTGATGTGCGATTTCGCGCTCGACCTGGAAGACCTCGCGCAGCGCCATGGCGTGCCGGACGCGGCCACTTATTTTGCTGCGGATCTCAAGCGCCTCCACCCCTTGGAAGAAGCCGGGCTGCTGCAGCGCGACGGACTTACCTTGCGCGTGACGCCCCAGGGAAGGCTGCTCGTGCGCATCGTGGCCATGCAGTTCGACCGCTATTTGCATGACGCCGCTGCGCTGCTACAGGCGCCACGCTATTCGCGGGTCATCTGAGCGGCATGCGCGGCACGCTTGGTCCTGTGGGCCGGGTCAGGAAAGGCTCAGCCCTGCGAGCCTGCGCAAGCGGTTGATCGTCGGGCGCAACAGCGCGGAAACGGTGCGCCCAGCCGGTGCGCCGATGGGCGTCCTGGATCCTCGGCTGCGTTAGCCAAACCGTTCCTGCAGTTTCGCACGCAATGCAGTGTCCAGATCGGGGATAAGCGAGCGCACGGCTTCAAGCCGGTTGAGGTCAGCGGCTCGCTGCGGCGCGGCCCACACGGGCTGCGGCCAATGCGTGTCCCAGTGCCAGCGCGCAATGACGTGCCAATGCAGATGCGGCACCACATTGCCCAAAGTCGCGAGATTGACCTTGTCGGGCGCCACATGTTCGCGCACGACTTGCTCGACGAGCACCACCGCGTCCATGCAAGCACTGCGCTCCAAGACGCTCAGGTCACTGAACTCGGCCCGATGGGCCTGCCAGATCACGCGGTAGAAAGCCGGGTGCTGGGCCTCGTCGGCTCGCACCAGACGCATCCATGCTCCGCTCCATACAACCGGTAGCCGATCCGTTTGGGCGCACAACGGGCAAGGGGCTGCAGCGTCGCGACCCGACAGCACGGCGCAAGGCTGCGGCATGGCTGGCCTATTCGTAAAAATCACCACCGCCCTGACCCGGGGCAAGATGCGGTGCGCCCGGCCGCAATTGGGTCATCGCCACGACATTGCCCACGTAGATGACGGGTCCTGTGGGCTGTCCGGTGGGTGAGCCGCCGGCCGGCTCCAGGCTAATGGCAAACCCCTTGGCCTGGGCTAACGCCAACAGTGCTGGTGCAGGCAGACTCAGGGTGTCAGAGCTGCGCAGTTGCACCAGCCCGACCGCTTGAGGCTTGCCCTGTTTGGGCAGCATCCACAACTCGAACGATTTGTCGCTCGGCGTTGCCGTTGGTCCCACGGCGGTGAGGACCAGGCGGTCACGGTGCACCGTGAGCACGGCACTGTGGCCATCAGGCCCCTTGAGTACCGCGGCCATTTGCGCCGCAGTGGGTTTGCCGGGGCCAACCTGTTGTACCACCATGACCAGGGACACCAGGAGCGAAGCGGCCAGCACACCAAGGCCAAGGGCCAGCGCCTGCCACGTCTGCTTCGCCCAGCCTCGGGCGGGCTGCAGGGGCACACCCGAGGCCCTGCGAGAGCCTTTGTCAGCGACCGCGGTGCGTGAGCGCACCGCGGTCCAAACGGCAGCCGGCGCGTCCTCCGCCAGCAGGCAGGCGTCGAGCCGGCTGCGCCAACGCTGCGTCGCCGTGCGCAGTTCAGGGTGCGCCTGGATCAGCGTCTCGAAACGGCGGCGCGCAGCAGCGCTCATGCCGCCGGTCAGATAGTCGGCAGCCAGAAGGTCGGCAAGTTCGGGACGCTCATAGCGCGTCATGGCGTGGCACCCTCCCCCAAACACGCACGCAAGGAAAGGATCGCACGGCGAATGATGGTTTTGATCGTGCCGAGGGCCATCCCCGTGCGCGCGGCCAACTCGCCGTGGGACAGGCCCATCACGTAGGAATGAGTAAGGAGCTCGCGTTGCTGCGCCTTGAGTTGCCCGAAGCAGCGGTCAAGCGAGCCATGCGACATGCTGCGTTCGAGTTGCTGCTCAGGGCCGGGCGCGGCATCAGCCGGGTCCAGGGGGATATGCATTGCATCCATGCTGTCCACGGGTTCACGCTTGAGGGCGCGCAACTTGTCCAGGCAAGTGTTGCGCACCACGGTGGCCAGCCAGGCTTCAGCCGCGCCCTGCGCCGGCCGATAGTTGGCAGCCTGGTGCCACACCTTGACGTAAGCGTCCTGCAGCGCGTCTTCGGCCAGAGCCCGGTCCCGCAGCAGACGCAAACAGATCGCCCACGCGCGGCGCCGCGTGGCGTCATACACCGAGGCAAACGCCTGATGGTCGCCAAGCGCCGCGTAAGCCAGGAGCTTTCCCAGGTCGGGTCTCGAAGGTGGCATGTCGTGCAGGTTGCAGGATGCGCCAGGGATGCCCCGGCACAGCACGCTCCGGGGTCCGACGCGGCGGCCCCGAGCGGCCGCCCCGGAGCTCGGGCGTTATCGCATCTTAACGGCAACGCATCTGGCTGCGCGGCTGGCCGCAGACAAGCGACGACGCAGTCCCCAGTGGAACTCGGCCACGGGCCGGAATGCGTCGATCGGGGCTCGCTTAGGCGATGAACGCCGCGGGAACCGGGTTCTCACCCAACGCGTTGAGCAGGATCGCCCAGTGCATGGTCTCGTCGCCGAGGATGCTGGCTGCAGCTTTCGCCAAATCCCGATTGTGGAATTGCGGCACGGTTCCAAGGTAGGCGCTGGCAGCACCTTGCTCCAGACCGGCGGCGAAGCGCAACACGTCGGCTTGGCTCTTCAACGCGTTGGTGGGAAAGTTGTATTGGGCCGGCTGCATCGCCTCGACCGGTGTGCCGCCCAGTTTGGTGACGGTGGATTCCAGAACCCCGGCATGCGCTTTGTGCTGGCCCTGAAATCCCACGGCAACAGCCAGCACAGGCTTGTTGAGCAGGCCGGACTCGGCGCCGACCTGGTACGCGGCTATCGCCTGATATTCCAGCCCCAGGGCAATATTGAGCATCTTGATGTCTCCTTCGGTGGACATCGAAGCTGCAAAGCTGCGCGCCGGCAGCGCGAAGGTCGAGGCCGCGGTAAGGCCGGCGACAAACAGTCCGCCTTTCTTGAACCAGGTGCGACGGGAGAGTTCGGGGGAGGCTGCATGCGAGGTGATGTTCATGATCGTGTCCTTGGCAAATGGTGGGCTAACAGGCCGCTTCGGCATCCGTGCGCGCGCGGCCCTGCTCTCATCAACGCCACGACTCGTGTTTTGGATTCAGCCGGTTGCGCAACAAACACCGCCCTCATGGGCGAGCGGCTTTGTTGCCTATGGGTCAAGGAAGCGTGGCGTCGCTCCCGCGGTTGCGTCGGGCAGGATCATGCTCTTGCCAGGATCGATTGCGCGTCACGCGTGGAAGGTCGGCGGCCGCAAGCGGGACGCATGGCTGGACTCCATCGCGCATCACGTCGCCCGATCCTGCCTGTTCCCGGAGTTCGATCCGAATCGCGCGGTGCGTGCACGTAGGCCAAGCCGCGAGGCGGGGGTGCATCGGCACCCCGCCTCCGCGCGCGATCAACCGCTATGGGGGTGTGCGGGCCCCCACAGCCGCCTACACAAGGACTCTTTCGATTCCGCCGGCATTGGCTGCCCGCACGTATTTCGCCATCCATTCCTCGCCGAGGATGTGGCGCGCCATCTCGATGACGATGTAGTCAGCTGTCAGCAGGCCGCTTTGCAAGTCGTCACGATAGCGCCCGAGACCTTGCAGGCAACTGGGACAGGACGTGAGGATCTTGACATCACCGGTATGCCCCTGCGCGCGCAGGGCAGCCTCGTCAGCGCGCAGCTCCTCCTCCTTGCGGAAGCGAACCTGCGTGGAAATATCCGGCCGCGCCACCCCGAGGGTTCCGCTTTCGCCGCAGCAGCGCTCGCTCTTGCGCACGCCATTGCCGAGCAATGCCTTGACCGTCTTCATCGGGTCCTGCTGCTTCATCGGACTGTGGCAAGGGTCGTGGTAGAGATACGCCGTGTCGCCTTGCGGCAGGGTCACGTTCTTTTCCAGAAGGAACTCGTGGATATCGACAATGCGGCAACCGGGAAAGATATCCTCGAACTTGTAGCCCTGCAGCTGGTCGTAGCAGGTGCCGCAGCTCACCACGACGGTCTTGATGTCCAGGTAGTTGAGCGTATTGGCCACGCGGTGAAACAGGACACGGTTATCGGTGATGATCTTTTCCGCCTTGTCATACTGCCCCGCGCCGCGTTGCGGGTAGCCACAACACAGGTAGCCCGGCGGCAGGACGGTTTGTACACCCACGTTCCATAGCATCGCCTGTGTGGCCAGCCCCACCTGACTGAACAAGCGCTCGGACCCACAGCCGGGGAAATAGAAGACGGCTTCGGAATCGACCGTGGTCGTGGCAGGGTTGCGGATGATGGGGACGAAGTCCTTGTCCTCGATGTCCAGGAGGGCGCGTGCCGTCTTCTTCGGCAAGCCGCCCGGCATGGGCTTGTTGATGAAATGGATCACCTGCTCGCGCATGGCGGGCTTGCCGGTGCTGGCGGGGGGGCAGCCGTTTGCTTCCGGCCGATACGGCGCAAAAGCCGCACACCCACGTTCTGCGCCTTGTAGCCCCACTGGATCAGCCCCAGGCGCGCTGCCTTGATGGTGCGGGGGTCCGTTGCGTTGAGGAAGAACATGGCCGCCACGCTGGCCGGGTTGAAACGCTTCTTGCCCATCTTGCGCAGCAGATTGCGCATGTTCATGGACACGTCGCCAAAATCAATGTCCACAGGGCAGGGAGCAAGGCACTTATGGCAGACGGTGCAGTGGTCGGCCACGTCCTCGAACTCTTCCCAGTGGTTGATGCTTACGCCGCGTCGGGTTTGCTCCTCATACAGGAAGGCCTCAACCAGCAAAGACGTGGCGAGAATCTTGTTGCGCGGTGAGTAAAGCAGGTTGGCGCGCGGCACATGGGTGGCGCACACCGGCTTGCACTTGCCACAGCGCAGGCAGTCCTTCACCGAGTTGGATATGGCGCCGATGTCGCTTTGCTGCATGATCAGCGATTCGTGCCCCATCAGCCCGAAGCTCGGCGTGTAGGCGTTGGTGAGATCGGCGGGGAGTTGCGGATCGTCCAGCAGCTTGCCCTTGTTGAAACGCCCCTCGGGGTCCACGCGCCGCTTGTAGTCGCGGAAGGGCCCGATTTCGGCCTCGGTCAGGAATTGCAGCTTGGTGATGCCAATGCCGTGCTCGCCCGAGATCACGCCATCGAGGTTGCGCGCGAGCGCCATGATGCGGGCAACAGCGTCATGTGCCGCCTGCAGCATGAGGTAATCATCCGAATTGACCGGGATGTTGGTGTGCACGTTGCCGTCGCCTGCGTGCATGTGCAGCGCCACCCAGACACGGCCTTTGAGCACGCGCGCATGAATGGCATTGAGCTCGCGGCGCAGGGGCTCGAAGGCACCGCCGGCAAAAATCGCATGCAGAGGTTTGCGGATTTCCGCTTTCCACGAAGCGCGCAGGCTGTGCTCCTGCAGGAGATTGAAGACTTGCGCGCGCGGGGTCCGGTGCAGCATCTGCATGGCAGCCGTGCTCGCCGCATCGAGACCATGCTGCGCAAAATGCGGCAACGCCTGAGACAGCGGCGTATCCAGTTCCTGCAGCAGAAAACTCCAGCGCTCATGCGTGCGCGCTACCTGCTCCAGAGCCTGAGCACGCGCCGCTTCCAGCTCGCTGGTCGCGACCGGGGCTTCGCCCTCGCCAAGCTCCTCGTTCTTGGCCAGGGGCAGTCGCCCACGCAGGAAGCGATCAATCTCGGCGGTGAGTTGCAGCTTGCTCTTGAGCGAAAGCTCGATATTGATGCGCTCGATGCCGTCCACGTACTCGCCCATGCGCGGCAGCGGAATCACCACATCCTCGTTGATCTTGAAGGCATTGGTATGGCGTGCGATGGCCGCGGTGCGCTTGCGGTCCAGCCAGAATTTCTTGCGTGCCTCCGCGCTCACGGCCACGAACCCCTCGCCCACGCGCGCGTTGGCCATGCGCACCACGTCGGCGGTGGCGCGGGCGACCGCCTCATCGTCCTCCCCGACGATGTCACCAAACAGCGCCATTTTCGGAAAGAGGCCACGTTTGCTCTTGGGTGCGTAGCCCACGGCTCTGAGGTAGCGCTCGTCGAGGTGCTCAAGTCCCGCCAGGATGGCACCGCCGGGGCGGGCTTCCAAATAGTTCTTGATCTCCACGATGCTGGGAATCGCTTCCCGCGCCTGGCCGAAGAACTCCAGACAAAAGGTGCGTATATGCGGCGGCATGCGGTGCAGAACCCAGCGCGCGCTGGTGATGAGCCCGTCACAGCCTTCCTTCTGAATGCCCGGCAGCCCCGCCAGGAATTTGTCCGTCACATCCTTACCCAAGCCGGCCTTGCGGAAACGGCTGCCTGGAATCTCGAGCACCTCCGTGCTCAGCAGCGTGCTGCTGTCCGATGCGAAGGTCTCGACCTTGAAGCGCGCCACCTCTGCATCGTGAATCTTTCCCAAATTGTGGTCCAGGCGCGTGACTTCCACCCAGCGGCCCTGCGGGTCCACCAGCCGCCACCAAGCCAGGTTGTCGATGGCGGTTCCCCAGAGCACGGCCTTTTTGCCGCCCGCATTCATGGCGATGTTGCCGCCAATACACGATGCATCCGCCGAGGTCGGGTCCACCGCGAAGACCAAACCGGCGCGATCGGCTGCGTCGGCGACGCGTTGGGTGACGACCCCGGCGCCGGCGCGAATCGTGGCCACGGGCTGGGCGACTCCGGGCAGTGCGAGGTGCTCAACCGGCCCCAGGTCTTCCAGCTTCTCGGTGTTGATCACCGCGCTCTTCCAGACAAGCGGCACGGCGCCACCGGTGTAGCCGGTGCCGCCACCGCGCGGCACAATGGTCAGGCCCAGCTCGACGCAGGCCCGCACGATGGGCGCAATCTCGGCCTCGGTATCGGGACAAAGCACGACAAACGGGACCTCGACGCGCCAGTCGGTGGCGTCGGTCATATGCGAGACCCGTGCCAAGCCGTCGAAACGAATGTTGTCACGTTTGGTCAAGCGGGAGAGATCGCGCAGGGCGCGTCGCCGCAGCGCTGCCACCTCGTCAAACCAGAGGGCGAAGGCGGATACCGCTGCGCGCGCTCGCTCGAGCAGCTGCACAACCAGCGCATCGCGCGCTGCGCTCTGCGCGTCGGCCGCGTCCGCGGTGCTTCGGCGCTTGTCGATCTCACGCAGGCGGTGCCAGAGTGCGTCGATCAGTGCGCGCCGGCGCTTGACGCTGTGCAGAAGGTCGTCCTGCAGATACGGATTGCGCCGAAGAACCCAGATGTCCCCAAGCACCTCATAGAGCATGCGTGCACTGCGTCCGGTTCGCCGCTCCTGGCGTAGCTGGTCCAACCAGACCCAGGCATCGGCTCCAAGCAGGCGAATGACGATCTCGCGGTCGGAAAACGATGTGTAGTTGTAGGGAATCTCGCGCAGGCGTGCCGGCGGCTCGAGATGCGCCAAGCTGGCGGGAAGGGCTGCCTCAGGCATTGGCGCGGGCACGTTCGGTAGCAAATCTTGTGGAGCATTCATGGCGCAGACCAAAACGTGCATTGTAGGAAGCGGGGTTTCCCCCGGGGCGGCGCGGGTTGAAGGGGCGCCCCCGCTCAGTCGCAAGGTGCGTCAATCCTGCGCTGCGCCTTCCCATCGCCATCGCGGCCTTCAGCGCGCGCCGGCGATTGCCCGCCCTGGCTCGGGCATGGACGAGCTAGGGCCAGGGCCCCGACGACGGCTTGGGCGCTCACCATCGACGCGCTCCGCATCAATGGCCCACGCCTGGCGCAGGCGTAGCGTTGGGTTGGGTTGGGCCGACTCAGCCGATGCGCCGCAAGGTGTGTGCGCCGTGATGCGCGGCGACCCTTTGACCTGGCGCCCCTTGGGCGCTGGGTCGCGTTTGCCTTGTACAAAGCGCGGGTGTGCCGCGTGCGCGCTTCACGTTCTGCTTTCTACAATGATCCGATGCTCTCCAACCATCCCGCCTATTCCCGCGCCGCGCAATTGCCCGAGCTCCTGCGCCAGCGCATCCTCATCCTTGATGGCGCCATGGGCACGATGATCCAGCGCCTCAAGCTCTCCGAGGCTCAATACCGAGGGGAGCGGTTCAAGGATTGGCCGCGGGACGTGAAAGGCAATAACGAGTTGCTCAACATCACCCAGCCGCAGATCATCCGTGACATTCATGACGGTTATTTTGCCGCCGGGGCGGACATTGTCGAGACCAACACCTTCGGCGCGACCGCGATCGCGCAGGACGACTATGGGATGGCCCATCTCGCGGATGAACTCAACCGCGCTGCGGCGCGCATTGCACGCGCGTCGGCCGACGCGCACAGCACGCCCGACAAGCCACGTTTCGTGGCCGGTGCCTTGGGGCCCACGCCCAAGACGGCCAGCATCAGCCCCGACGTCAACGACCCCGGCGCGCGCAACGTCACGTTCGAGCAACTGCGCGCGGCCTACTACGAGCAAGCAAAGGCGTTGGGGGAAGAAGGCGTGGACCTGTTTCTGGTCGAGACGATTTTCGACACCTTGAATGCCAAGGCAGCCCTGTTCGCAATCGATGAATGGTTCGAGAGCAGCGGTGAGCGCTTGCCGATCATCATCAGCGGCACCGTGACCGACGCTTCCGGGCGCATCTTGTCAGGCCAGACCGTGCCAGCATTCTGGGCCAGCGTGCGGCACGCCCAGCCGCTGGCAGTCGGTCTGAACTGCGCCTTGGGCGCAGCGCTGATGCGCCCCTATCTGCAGGAGTTGGCCAAGGTGGCAGGCGATACCTACATTTCCTGCTATCCGAATGCCGGGCTTCCCAACCCGATGAGCGATACCGGCTTTGACGAAACCCCGGAGGTCACCTCGCGCCTGCTTCATGAGTTCGCCGCCGAAGGGCTTGTGAACATCGTCGGCGGGTGTTGCGGAACCACACCGGAACATATAGTCGCCATTGGCCGCGCGGTCGGCCACGAGAAACCCCGCCTGCTTTCAGGCCGTGGGCCGTTTTACGCGCAGCAGTCGTAGCGCGGCCATGGCGCGGTGGGAGGACTCAAGGCCCCTCTGAAGGTTACATTTGGTCGCACCGAAGGCGGCGATCTCCCGGAACAATGCGCAGGGTCACCGTTCCTCCCAATCGCCCTTGCGCCTCTGCCCTCTGAGGATGGCCTAATGCCTGTCATCTATGAGAAAACGCCTGCTGGCCGCCAAGTGCTCAGCACCCGTCAGCCTGAGCTCAGTCGAGCTTTGCGCAATCTCCTCTTGCTCATCGACGGGACCAAGAGCGATCAAGAATTGATGGCGTTGCTCAATAGCAACGACCTGAGCGCTGCTTCGTTTGGGCACTTGCAGCAATTGGGTTTCATTGCCCAGCGCGCAGAACTGAATGCCGCGCATTCGGTGAGTGGCGGCCTGCGCCAAACGGCGGCCGTGCCGGCCGAAGCGGCCGCACCGCAGGGCGCGCCGACGCGCCGGGCATCACCGTTTGCGCGCCTTGGGCAAGGCTTGCGCTCCGTGTTGCAGTCGCGGGAGGAGTCACCCCGGGAAATTTCGGCCGGTTTGGCCGAGGTCGTCAAGTGCGCCGCGGTCGCTGACGCCGACTTTTTCAGTTGGCTGGAAGGCCATATTGAGGAGTTGCTCGCCCGGCAGCAACAGTCCGTCACCCATGTCGTGCAGCGCATACCCGAGCTGCGCGCATCCATCGAAGCCCAGGATCGCGTGCAGCGACGCTCGCCTTCATCCCTGGATTTCGGAATGGCGCTGGCCCGGGTCATTGAATCCATCCTGGGTTACGGCCAGTACCTGCATGGCGAGGCCGTAGGCTTGGGTATGTGGCTCACTGCCGCGATCGGGCAAGACCTCGGCGTGCAGTCGGAAGCGAGCGCTCAGCGCCTGCGCGCATTGCTGCATCGCTGCGCGTTGCCCACGCAGCCGCCTCAAGTCGCCGCGGGTCGCTGGCTCGATCTTCTGCCTGTTGACCGCGCGGGCTCCGGTGGGCAGATCCAGTTCGTGCTGCTCGAGGACATCGCGAAGCCCGTTGCGCGACTGGTCCCGCGCTCCGTCGTGGTCGAGGCGCTCGACCGTGCCGGGGCGCTGAACGGTTAGGCGACGCGTCAAGCGCGAGCGCGCGTGTCGAGTACCCATGAACTCGGTCTTGCGGTCCAATGGCCCTGCGCGTGCCATGCCCAAGCCGGGCGCAGGGCGTTCAGTGGGCGAAATTCAAGGATCCTTGTCCCCATGCAGCGCACGTTGCAGCCCGAACGCACGGAAGCGGCTCTCCCGGCGGTTTCCATCCCGTAACAGCGAACCATTGCCATGTCAGCACTTCCCAATCCCCTGTCGCTCCTTGCCTATCCGACCGTTCAGGATGATGAGGCGGCGCAGCGCGTGTTTACCTCCGCAGCCGAGTTGTTCGGCGTGCTGGCCACTCCACTGCGACTGCGCATTCTGAATGCGATTTGCGACCGGGAGAAGGGGGTGAATGACATCGTCGATGCAGTGCATTCGACACAGCCCAACGTTTCCCAGCATCTGAAGGTGCTGTACCTCGCGGGCATCGTCACCAAGCGCCGTCTGGGGAACCAGATTTATTACAAGGTGCAGAGCGAAAAGGCGATGCAGTTGTGCCGTACGGTGTGCACCCAGATCGCGATCGAGCTGGCCGATCCCGATGCCATTGGCGACGTCAGCCGGCTGGCCTCGAAGCGTTCGGCGTGATCGGTCCGCGTGCCGGTGGCCGGAGCGTGCTCAGCCTTGAACGGGCGCGCCGTCCCAAAGGCGGCGTGTGCACCGGGCTATGGCCCGCCTCCTTCCAAAGCGCACGGCCAGGCGCCAGATCCCAGTGATTTGATTGCGACGTTGCCGAGGTCGGGCAACGCCCGGGCCGGTTGTGCTTGGCTCAGCGACGCCGAGCCTTGTTGCGCTTGAGACCGCCAGCGAGTGTTGAAGCATCCAGCGTGGGATGCATCGCCGCGGTGACCTGCGACAGGGTCGACAATTTGCTTGAGGTGGCGCGAAGACGCTCGGCCAGCCTGGAGGCGATGCCCAGGGCGAGCTTGGCACCCACCAGCGGGAACTCATGCACCAAGCGCTCAAGGGCTTCACGGGTGAGCAGGGCGAGCACCGCGTCCGTGTAGGCCACGCAAGTGGCTGAACGGGGAGCGTCGTTGAGTATGCCCATCTCGCCGAGCAGCGCGCCGGGCTGCGCAATGGACACGACCAGACTGTCCGATTGTTGGCTCGTGCTCTTTTCCACGCTGACTTCGCCATCAAGCAGCAGCATCATGCCATCGGTCTGGCTGGGATCGTCTTGCCGGATGAACACGATCCCGGCGGGCACAAACTGGATGTCCATGTATCCGGCCAGGATTCCGGCTTCCGCCTTGGACAGGCGCAACCAAGCGGGCATGTTCAGAAGCACCTCGACGATGCGGGGCGTCCAGTCGCGCAGGGCGGGGGAAGACAGACGGGGTCGGGCGCGCAGAAACAAGGACATGGGGTGGTGCCTAAAATGCTGGAGGCCATGCATGGTGGCGATGGTCCGCATTCTCGCATCAGGAAAGCGGTCCACCTCGAGTCGAAGCCAAGCACAGCCGACGGGGCGCTGCGCCTCGCCTGTGCGGCCAGTCGCGTATGTTGTGATCGAGCCGCCTTGCACACTCTAACTCCATCCATGAACACGCCCACCAACCCCGCCCTCTCAATGCCTGGCCAGGAGACTTTGCCGCCTCCCCTCATGTTGGCGGGCCTCGAGCCTTTGGCGGTCGGGCCCGGCTCGCTGTTTGTCAACATTGGCGAGCGCACCAATGTCACCGGGTCCAAGGCGTTCGCGCGCATGATTCTCGCTGGCGAATTCGATCGGGCTTTGGCCGTGGCGCGGCAGCAAGTGGAGAACGGCGCCCAGATCGTCGACGTCAATATGGACGAAGCCATGCTCGACAGCAAGGCAGCCATGGTGCGATTTCTCAACCTGATGGCAGCCGAGCCTGACATCGCACGCGTGCCGGTGATGATCGACAGCTCGAAGTGGGACGTGATCGAAGCCGGCCTGCGGTGCGTGCAGGGCAAGGCGATCGTCAACTCCATCTCGATGAAGGAGGGCGAGGCCGAGTTTCGCCGCCAGGCGCGGCTTGTGCGGCGCTACGGGGCGGCAGCGGTGGTGATGGCCTTCGACGAGCAGGGCCAGGCCGACACGTACGAACGCAAAATTCAAATATGCGAACGCGCCTATCGCATTTTGGTCGATGAAGTGGGTTTCCCACCCGAGGACATCATTTTCGATCCAAACATCTTCGCCATCGCGACCGGGATCGAGGAGCACAACCACTACGCCGTGGACTTCATCGAGGCCGTGCGCTGGATCAAGGCGCATTTGCCTGGCGCCAAGGTCTCGGGCGGAGTCTCCAACGTGAGCTTCTCGTTTCGTGGCAACGACGCGGTGCGCGAGGCCATTCATACCGTGTTTCTCTTCCACGCCATCCGGGCCGGCATGGATATGGGCATCGTCAACGCCGGCCAAATGGGTGTGTACGACGAGATCGAACCGGCTCTTCGCGAGGCTGTGGAAGACGTGGTGCTTGACCGCCGGCCGGACGCAGGCGAGCGGTTGGTCGAAATGGCTGAGCGCGTGAAGGGGACCGTGCGCGACGAGGGAACGCGCAATGCCTGGCGCGCGCAGGCCGTGGAGCAGCGCCTAAGCCACGCGCTGGTGCATGGCATCACCGACTTCATCACCGAGGATACCGAGGAGCTGCGGGCACGCTTTGCGGCCGAGGGCAAGCGCCCGCTGGCAGTCATCGAAGGCCCGCTGATGGACGGGATGAACATCGTGGGCGACCTGTTCGGCCAAGGCAAGATGTTCCTTCCGCAAGTGGTCAAGAGCGCGCGGGTGATGAAGCAGGCGGTGGCCCACCTTTTGCCCTTCATCGAGGAGGAGAAGCGCCTGCTCGAGGCTGCGGGGGGCGACGTCAAACCGCGCGGCAAGATCGTCATCGCCACCGTGAAGGGCGATGTGCACGACATCGGAAAAAATATCGTGACGGTTGTGCTTCAGTGCAACAACTTTGACGTCGTCAACATGGGCGTCATGGTTCCCTGCCAGGAGATCCTTGCGCGCGCCAAGGTCGAAGGTGCGGATGTGGTGGGCCTGTCGGGCCTCATTACGCCAAGCCTGGAGGAAATGCAGTTCGTTGCCACCGAGATGCAGCGCGACGACTATTTCCGCGTGAAGAAGATTCCTCTGCTCATCGGTGGCGCCACGACGAGCAGGGTGCACACTGCCGTCAAGATCGCACCGCATTATGAGGGCCCTGTGGTCTATGTGCCCGATGCGTCGCGCAGCGTCGGCATCGCGCAAAGCCTTTTATCGGAGCAGTCGGAGACCTTTGTCGCGCAGGTCCGCGCTGACTACGACCGCATTCGCGCGCAGCATGCAGGAAAGAAGCAGACGGCGATGATCACGCTGCAAGAGGCGCGTGCCAACAAGCTTGTGCTGAACTGGCCTGAGGCGGTCGCGCCCGAGCCCAAATTCATTGGCCGGCGTGTGTTCCGAAACATCGACTTGGCCGAAGCCGCGCGCTTTATCGACTGGGGGCCGTTCTTCCAGACCTGGGATCTGGCCGGACCCTTTCCTGCCATACTCAGCGATGCCATCGTTGGCGAGCAAGCCCGCCAGGTCTACGCAGATGCGCAGGCCATGCTGAAAAAAATCATCGACGGGCGCTGGCTTCAGGCGCAGGCAGCGATCGGCCTTTGGCCGGCGAACACCGTGGACGACGACGATATCGAGGTCTACACGGATGCCACGCGCAGCGAGGTGTTGATGACCTGGTGGGGCTTGCGGCAGCAAACCGAACGCCCGGTGGTGGACGGGGTACGCAGGCCCAATCTCGCGCTGGCTGATTTCATCGCCCCCAAGGGCTCTGCGCCAGACCACATCGGCCTGTTCGCGGTCACTGCGGGCCTGGGTGTGGACGCACGCGTTCAGGCCTACATGGCCGCGCACGACGACTACAACGCAATCATGCTCAAGGCCATGGCTGACCGCTTGGCCGAAGCGCTGGCGGAGTGGATGCACCTGCGCGTGCGCACGGATTTTTGGGGGTACGCCTCCTCCGAGCATTTGAGCCTGGAGCAACTCATCGCCGAGCAATATGTCGGAATCCGACCCGCGCCAGGCTACCCGGCCTGCCCCGAGCACTCGGTGAAGGCCGACATGTTTCGCGTGCTTGGCGCCGGCGACATCGGCATGTCGCTGACCGAAAGCTGGGCCATGCTGCCGGCGGCGAGCGTCAGCGGATTCTTCCTGGCACACCCGCAGGCCCGCTACTTCCACGTCGGCCCGATCGATGATGATCAGGCGGCCGACTGGGAGCGTCGCAGCGGGCGCAAGCTCCAGGCCGTGCAGCGAGCGTTTGACAGGCTGGTGTGAAGGGCGCTGGCGCCGACCGCTGGGCGATGGGCGATTCTGAACCCTAGGCCCAGGCGCGTGAGGCCGGTGCGGTGCCGGCCCTCACGCACACGGCAGCGATCGATCAGCCGCCGTGCGACGCTGCCTGCTGCGCAGCGGCCGCTGCAGCTTCATCGTCGCGCAACTTCTGCGCACGGGCTTCGTGACTGTGATCGGCGCCCAGCATCATGTACATCGCCGGGACCATGAACAGCGTAAACAGGGTGCCAATGGACAGGCCTGTGGCGATCACCAATCCCATGTCGAAGCGGCTCACGGCGCCAGCGCCGCTCGCGGTGATGAGTGGCATCACGCCGAAAACCATGGCGGCGGTTGTCATGAGAATCGGGCGCAAGCGCATGCCGGCAGCATGCTCGATGGCCTCGCGCTTGCTTCGGCCCTCGCGCTGCAGATTGTTGGCGAACTCCACGATCAGGATGCCATGCTTGGATATGAGGCCGATGAGGGTGACCAACCCCACCTCCGTGTAGATGTTGAGCGTGGCTTGGCCGACACCGATGTTGATGAACAGCAGCGCTCCGGAAATGGCCATCGGGACCGACACCAGGATGATGATGGGGTCACGGAAACTCTCGAACTGTGCAGCGAGAGCCAGGAAGATGATGATGATGGCGAAGGCGAAAGTCAGCAGCAGGCCGCCCGATTCCTGCACGAACTGGCGTGAGGGCCCCGCGTAGTCAAAGCTGTAACCTTCGGGGAGGGTGCGCTGCGCCAGCTGCTTGAGGTCATCAAGCGCCTGGCCTTGGGCGACGAAGGGCATGGCGACGCCCTGGATGGTGGCTGAATTGGCCTGTTGAAAGTGATTGATGGTTTCAGGCTGAACCCGGGTCTTGAGGTGGACCACGGTGGACAGGGGCACCATGGCGCCGCTTGCCGTGCGCAGGTAGTAGTTCTTGAGCTGATCGGGGTTGAGCCTGAAGCGTTGCTCAACTTGCGGGATCACCTTGTAGGCGCGGCCGTCCAGCTCGAAAAAGTTGACGTACCCGCCACCGAGCATGGCGGAAAGGGCGCTGCCAATTGATTGCATGCTCAGGCCGAGCTGCGCGGCCATATTGCGGTCGATTTCGATGCTGGTTTGAGGCAGGTCGATGCGAAGGTCAGACTGCAGGAACATGAAATTTCCCGTCTTCTGCGCATCCTGCAGAAATTTTTGCGACACCTGGTAAAGCTTGCTGAAAGGCTCGGTCGTGGTAATCACAAACTGAATCGGCAGCCCGCGCGCACCCGGCAAAGAGGGCGGCTGGAAGACCGCGAGTTGGGAGCCGGCAATGTGATTCAGCTTCTGCTGCAAAACCGGCTGGAGCTGGGTGGCGGTTTGGGTCCGCTGATCCCATGGCTTCAACACCATGCCGCCAATGACCTGTGTGGGCGTATTGAGCTGGAAGACGTGGTCGGTTTCCGGGAAGGTCTTGTAGGCCTGGTAAACCTGGTTGGCGTAGAGCTGGCGCTGGTTGAGGGTCGCCGTCGGATTGTTGAAGGCAATGGAGATGAGCACGCCCTGGTCTTCCTGCGGCGCCAGCTCCGATTTCGAGGTGGAGTACAGGTAATAGATCGAGCCCAGGATGAGAATGGCCAGCACGGCTGTTACCGG
Source organism: Thiomonas sp. FB-Cd (assembly GCF_000733775.1). Classification (NCBI taxonomy): domain Bacteria; kingdom Pseudomonadati; phylum Pseudomonadota; class Betaproteobacteria; order Burkholderiales; genus Thiomonas; species Thiomonas sp. FB-Cd. Next base: position 1,240,730 of record NZ_JPOE01000005.1, read on the forward strand.
CAGGAAGTCCAGTGAGCCGTGCAATGTGCGCTCGTAGCGTTTGTGCAGGCGGTCAAAGCTGCGGTCAAGGAAGAGCACCAGCCGGTCCTGCCAGCTGTGGCTTTGGGGGTTCGCAGCCTTGAGCAGGTGCGAGCACAGCATGGGCGTAAGCGTGAGCGCGATGACGGCGGAAATGATCACCGTGCCGACAAGCGTGAAGGCGAACTCGGTGAACAGCGCTCCCGTCAGCCCGCCCATGAAGCCAATGGGCACGTACACCGCAACCAGCACGATGGCCATCGCGATGATGGGATTCGCCAGCTCGCGCGCCGCACGCACGGCGGCATCCCTGCGCGACATGCCCTCTTCCAGGTGCCGGCTGATGTTCTCCACGACGATGATGGCGTCGTCGACCACCAGTCCAATGGCCAGCACAATGGCCAGGAGGGTCAGCAGGTTGATGGAGTAGCCCAGCGCGAGCATCACCGTGAAGGTCCCGATGATGGAAAGCGGTATGGCGACGAGCGGAATGATGACCGAGCGCAGCGAGCCGAGGAAGACGAACACCACCGCGCTCACGATGAGAACGGCTTCAAACAGGGTTTTGATGACCTCGTCGATGGAGGCGTTGACGAACTTGGTCGAGTCGTAGACGATCGCGCCATTCAGGCCCGCGGGCAGTTGCGACTGGATGTCGGGGAAGGCCTTGTGCACGCGCGCGATGACGTCGAGGAGGTTCGCGCCAGGAGCCACTTGGATGCCCACATACACCGAGGTCTTGCCGTCAAAGGCGACCGAGGTGTCATAGTCGTCCGAACCCAGTGTGACGTTGGCCACATCGTCCAGCCGCACGACCTGTCCATTCGAGGACTTGACCACCATCTTCTTGAAGCCGTCCAAAGACTTCAAGTCCGTGTTCGCCGACAGATTGACCTGCACCATCTGGCCTTTGGTGCTGCCGGTGGAGGCCAGGTAGTTATTGGCTGCCAGCGCGCTGTAGACATCGGCCGCCGTAAGCCCGTACGCGGCAAGCTTCTCCGGGTCCAGCCAGGCGCGAAGCGCAAAATTCTTCGCGCCGATGATCTCGGCCGTCTGAACGCCATTGATCGACTGCAGCTTGGGTTGCACCGCGCGGATCAGATAGTCCGTGATCTGGTTGGGCTTCAGGACGTTGCTGTAGAAGCCGATGTACATCGCATCGATCGTCTGGCCGATGCTCACCGATAGCACCGGCTTTTCCGACTGCGGCGGCAACTGGTTGAGAACCGAGTTCACCTTGGTGTTGATTTCGGTAAGCGCCTTGTCCGGGTCATAGTTCAGACGCAAATTGGCCGTGATGGTGCTCACACCCTGGATACTGCTCGACGTCATGTCGTCAATGCCATTGGCCTGGGCGATGGCGTTTTCCAGCGGTGTGGTGATAAAGCTGGCGACAAGGTTGGCATCGGCGCCGGGATAGGCGGTGGTGATCGTGACAACGGCGTTTTGCGTGTAGGGATACTGCAGCACCGGCAGCAGCCCCATCGAGCGCAAACCCAGCACCAGGATCACGAGGCTGACCACGGTGGCAAGCACCGGGCGCTCGATGAAGATGTCCGTGAATTTCTTGTTCATGCGCAGTTCTCGTTGCGGGTTGCCATCAGGAGTTGGGCACCTGCGGGTTCGGGCTGTTGGCTGGCTCCACGGAGTTGTTCACCAGGATCGGCGAGCCATTGCGCAACTTGAGTTGCCCGGCGGTCACCACCGTCTCGCCTGACTGCACGCCCTTGAGCACGGCCACCTGGTCACCGCGGGTTGGGCCGGTTGTGATGAAGCGCTGCTCGGCGACGAGCGCCGGCTTGCCATTCGGTCCTTTGCCGTGCGTCTTCACCACGAACACCGTCGCACCATAAGGGTTGTAAGACACGGCGGCATTGGGCAGGGTGATGTAGTCGCGCGGCTGGCCTTCGGAAACACGCACGGTGGCAAACAGCCCGGGCAGCAGGGTTCCGTTCGGATTGGGCAGGCGCGCGCGCACCTTGAGGTTGCGCGTCGCCGTGTCGACCTGGGGTTCAATGGCAGTGACCGTCGCCTCGAAGACCTTCCCCGGTGCCGCGCTCGTTTCGACCTGGGCCTTCATGCCGAGGTGGATCAGGTCGATCTGGTTCTGCGGCACGGTGAAATCGATTTCCATGGGATCAAGCCGTTGCAGCGTGACCGTCGCCGTTCCTGGGGCGAGGTACTGGCCCAGATTGACTTGCCGGATGCCCAGTTGCCCTGAAAACGGGGCGGAGATGGTTTTCTGGGCGATGAGTGCCTTTTGCGCGGCGACCTGCGCCTGTGCGCTCTTGAGCGCAGCCGCATCGGTATCAACCACGGCTTGGCTGACCGCCTGCACCTTGAGCTGAGCCTCGTCACGCTTGAGGTTGAGCTGGGCAAGTGCCGCCTGCGCCTCGAGCTGTGCCAGTTGCGCCTTCAATGGCGAGGGATTGAGCTCCACCAGCGGCTGGCCGGCGTGCACCTTTTGTCCCGAATCAAAGTGAATGGCAGTCACCAAGCCACTTACCTCGGCGCTCAGCGTGGCCTCCTGGCTTGCACGGAGATTGCCCAGCGCCTCAACCGTCGGCTGCCAGCTCGATTCCCGTGCCACCGTGGTCGATACCGTCTGCGGCGGGTTGGCCATGCCCTTGATCGCCTTGGCGATCATGGTGCTTTTGAAGCTCTGAAACCACACCACCCCGCCGAGAACGATGGCGGCGATGATAAGCATGATGATCATGCGTTTGGTGGTGCCCTTAGTCATTGCTCACTCCGTCTTCTTTCTGATCGCGTAAAAAAGTCAAGATCAGGTCGCTGCCTTTGCGGCGACCTGATCGAACAAAACTCAGGGTTGAGATGGGCCGCCTTGCTGCGCCGCACCAGGCATCGAGGGCGCACCCGCGGCAGCCGTCGACGTGGTCAGCACGCCGCCGCCCATGGCCTGATAGAGGGCGGCGCTATCGGCGAGCCGGGCTGCTTGCGCTGCGATGAGGCTGATGCGGGTTTGCTGCGCCTGTTGTTGTGCCGTGAGCAGCTGCAGGTAACTGGCGGCGCCAAGCTGGTACTGCTGCTCGACGAGCTTGAGCGACTCTTGGGCAGCCAGATCAGCCGCGGCTTGGGCTTGGAGGGCCTGGGAGTCGTTTTCGAGCTGACGCAGTGCGTCGGCCACGTTGCGCAGTGCTTGCAGTACGGTTTGCTGGTAGTTTGCGCCCGCCGCCTGCAAGCTGGCCTGCGCTGCGCTGGCACCGGACTTCAGGCCCGCATTGAATAGCGGCTGGGCCAATTGCCCCGCCAGGTTCCAGACCATCGAGCCGGGGCCGAAGAGTGCGCCGGTCGTGAGCGCCTGCGTACCAAAGCTCGCGCTGAGGTTGATCTGCGGATACAGATTCGAAATGGCCACACCGTACTGCGCGGTGGCGGCATGCAGCAAGGCTGTGGACGCCTGGATGTCGGGCCGCTGGCGCACCAGCTCGGAGGGTATGACGACCGGCAACTGCCCAGGCAGAGTGAAGTCAGCGAGTGCGAAGTGCGGAATATCCGTCGCCCCCGGCGCCTGGCCAATCAAGACCGCCAGGAGGTGGTCGGCCTGCTCCAGCTTGTTGCGCAATGCTGGCAAGGTGGCGCGGGTTTGCTCCGTCTGGGTCTGGAGGGTGAGCACGTCGGCACGCGCGGCCGCGCCGAGCTCAAAGCGCTTGCGCGCGATGTCGAGTTGCGCTTGCTGCGCCTTGAGGATGGCTTGCGTCGCCTGCAATTGGGAAGCGACCTGGGCTTGGCCAAAGGCGGTGGTGACGACATTTCCGGCCAGAGTCAGACGCGCGCCTGCAAGCTGGAAGCTTTGATAGTCCGCCTGTGCCGCCAGCGCCTCCAGCGCGCGCCGATTGCCGCCGAACAAATCCAGGTTGTAGTTGACGGCGACGCCAGCGTTATACAGGTTATAAATCGTTTGCCGTGAGCTGCTCTGTCCCAGGCTGGCCGCATTGATTTCATTGCGGCTGGCACCAAGTTTGCCATTCAGCGTGGGGTACAGGGTGGAGCCGGCTTGCGCTTCATAGGTCTGGCGTGCTTGGCGCAGCGTGGCCTCAGCCGCAGCCAAGGTCGGGCTGTTGTCGAGGGCCCGCGCGACAAGTGCATCAAGCTTCTCCGATCCGAACGCACGCCACCAGTCCGCTGCAACCGCCGGGGCCGCAGCGAGACGCTGCGCCGAGCCCAGGGCCACGGGCGCCGACGCAGTGGCCGTGGGCGAAGGCGCACGCGTGTAGCTGTCGACTGCAGGCGGCGCCGGCGACTTGAAGTTGGGCCCGACCGTGGTGCAGCCGACCAGCAGCGCTGCTGCAAGAGCCGTCCATAGGGCGCGCGGTGGCACGGTCAATCGATGCATGGTGTCGTGATCCTGAGTCTAGGGAAACGGGCGATCGGGCTAAGCTGCCCAGCCGTCCTTCGCTTCGCGCAGTTGGCTTGCAGAGCTAGGGCCTTGTAGGCTGCGATTCTAGGGAGCAGGCGCCAAGCGCGCTGACGCCCCTCGGCGGGCGGGGGGCATTACCAATAGCCTGTCATGGTAGGCGTTGGTCGATTGGCGTGGTTGCTCTACTATGCCAATGAATAGCTCAATTGAGCCAAGTGGCCCGAGGGGGGTCGTCGAACCCCGCCATTGGCACACCTCATCCCCCTGCGCGCCAGGCGCGACGTTCCATGGCACTGTCTGATGCGATCCGCGCTCAAATCAACCGGTCCGAAGGGGTTGAAATGGTTGTCGTGAACGTGCGCAACGAGGAAGCGTTCGACCCCACCAGTCATGTGCTGCCTCGGGGCACCTTGTTCCTGCTGACAGAGGGCCTGGTGGCTGTCGAGACGCGGCAGGGGCGTTTCGTTGCGGGGGCGCGCTCGATCGGCTGGATGCCACCGGGGGCGCCGCATGCAGTGCAGTCTTACGGCCCGACAGCCGGATTCGGCGCGTTCCTGCGCCCGGATCTTTGCGTTGGCATGCCTGCGCATCCCGCCAATTTTCAGGCCACTGCTCTGGCCGTGCTGGTGCTCCAGCGCGCCGTGGGCTGGCCCATCGACTCGGCGCTTGCACCCGCCCAGAGGCGTTTGGTGCTGGTGCTTCTTGACGAGTTGCAGCAAGCGT